>JBEVME010000105.1:0-35408 GCA_040508785.1 Sphingobium sp. | reverse complement strand
CGTTAGAGAACAGGGGAGAGGTCTGATGAGGAAGCTGATCGCATTCGCGATTCTGGGGCTGGCCGGCTGTGGTGCCGAGCCGCCGCCACCGCCGGCGGAGGATGCGCCCATAACGCTCCAGAGCGGGGAATGGGCGATGACGCGCAAGACCACCGGCTACAATACCGCGACCGTGACGCCGGCAGAATATCAGGCGGCGCTCAAGCAGATTGGCGAGGACAAGCTGTGCATCGCGGTCGACAAGGACGGCGTGCCGAATGCCGATGCGCTGGCCGGCAAGGAGGGCAAGGACTGCACCTACAAGGACAAGCTGTTCCGCAAGGGCCGGCTGATCGCGACGCTCAGCTGCAAGGCGGGCGGCGGCACGTCGGAAATTGTGATCGAGGGCAATTATACCAACGACACGATGACGCTGGGCACGACCATGACCAAGACCGAAGGCGGCGGCACCGTGCTGCGGACGACGCATGACCTGACGGGCAAGCGGATCGGGGATTGCCCCAAGGCCTGATGGCCGTCCGTTATTGCAGCGCCGCTATCGCCGCCCGGTCGCACCGCCGGGCGGATCGCGGCACGGTGCTGTAGGTCGGCACCTGGACCGTCTGGCCGATGCGGACGGAAGCGAAGCGTTTGCGGTCGATGCCGGCGCAGCGCAGGAACAGGTCCAGCATCCGGGGTGGCGTGTCCCATCTCTCGTAGGACAGGCGGAACGTCCCCCAATGGACGGGGATCGCGGTCGAGGCGTGGAGCTTCTCGAACACCTCCACCGCCCGGCCCGGGCCGATATGGGCGTCCGATTCCATCTGTCCCTTCCCGAAACGAAACGCGCCGATCGGGATGATCGCCAGGCGGATCGGACCGATGCGCGCGGCTTCGGCCGGCCAGCGCATGTCGCCAGCGCCCGTGTCGCCGGAAAAGAAGATGTTGCCCGCCCGCGTCTCGATAACGAAGCCGGACCATAGCGCCCGGTTGCGGTCCGTGCCCCAGCGGCTGCCCCAGTGATGGCTGCGCGTCACATGGACGCGATAGTCGGGGCAATGTTCGTAGCTATTGCACTGGATCACCGCTTCCGGGAGTCCGCTCAGCTGCGCCCCGCTGACCGACCGGCCCCAGTCGAGCGCGGTGGCGGGGATGCCGGCCGCGCGCAGGACCGCGTCATTGCCCAGGCTGGTGACGATCTTTGGCCGGTCCCGCCGCCACAGCCGTTTCAGCGTGGGCAGGTCCAGATGGTCGTAATGATTGTGGCTGACGACGATGAGGTCGATCTTGGGCAGATCGTCGAAGCGGATGCCCGGCGGCGCCACGCGCCGTGGCCCCAGCGGCGGAAAGGGGCTGGCATGGTCGGACCAGATCGGGTCGGTCAGGATATTGAGGCCGGCCGCCTGCACCAGGACGGTCGCATGGCCCACCCATGTCGCGACCATGCCGCGCGGCGCGGCGAACGGCGCCGGGCGGGCGGGCTTCACCGCGATCGCGTCGGGCCAGTCGGGACGGTCATCCTGCCCCAGCAGCCAGCGCGCGACAAAGCCGCCGGGCTTCGTTCCCGGCGGGGTAAAGACATTCTGCTCGCCGTCGGGATTGAGAAAATGACTGCCGTCGAAATGCGCGCTGCGCGGCCCGTCATAATAGATGCGGTCGAGGAAGGGCGGCACGATCACGATCGCCAGGCACAGCGCGACGACGCTCCAGAGCAGCGCCGCGCCCAGTCCGGTCAATATCTGTCGCGCCCGACCCATGCGCCGCACATAGGCGGCAGGGGCCGGCTCCGCAATCGCGCCGGCCGTCAGCTCTGGTCGCGATAGGCCATTTGCAGGATGCCCCAATGGCGGCCGTTGACGTGGATCGAGGCGATCACCTGTTTCAGCAGCAGCACTTCGCCCTCGGCAGTCAGGCGGCGATAGGCCTTGATGCAGAAGGGCTGGGTTATCCGGCACTGTTCCTGGGTGTCGGGAAATTCGAAGATCACGCCCTGGCGGCTATATTCCAGGTTCCACTTGTCGTCGCCCGGACGCTGCGGGTGCGACCGTTCCGGCATCGCGACCGCGCCAAAGGCATTGCGATCGGTGAAGGTCATGCCGAACAGCCCGTCGAACGCGCGGGCGCGCTCCTGCTGGATGCGCGCCGCCGGGATCAGGATTGGCTGAACGGGGTGGCTATACTGGATCGGATTGGTGCCGGAGATGGGCGCATAATGGTTGCTGAGCGCGTCGGCCTCGCTCAGCCGACCCTCGGCGATTGCCTGCTCGATGGCGGCGCCGGTGGACCTGGCGGCGTCCAGGCAGAAGCGGATGAACGGTGAGTCGGGGATTTCCACGCCGCTTTCGGCCAGGTCCTGCAGCAGCGCATTGGCATCCTCGCTGGTGTTGGAGACCCGGTGCGACAGGCGCTGGAGGCCATCGGCATTGTCCGTGGAGGTACGGGCGAGCGCGGTGAGGCCGGTGCGGATCTGCCCGGCCGATTCGACCATCGACGCGATCCGGTGGGCGACGCCCTTGCTGTTGTCCGACAGGCCATGCATCAGCCCGCCTAGCCGCTCGACCAGCGCCTCGATATTCTTGGTGTCGCTGAGTGCGGTGCGCGCCGTTTCGGAGCCATGGGTAATACTTTCCAGCATACCGCCCGCTTCCCCGGTCAGAGTGCCGATCGAGCGCTCGATCGTCTGCGTCGCCGCCGCGGTCTCCTGCGCCAGCTTCTTGACCTCCGCCGCCACCACCGCGAAGCCGCGCCCTGCATCGCCCGCGCGCGCCGCCTCGATCGTGGCGTTGAGTGCGAGAAGATTGGTCTGGCTGGCGATGCCGCTGATCACGCTGCTGACATGGCCGACAGTCTGCAGCGCGTCGCGAAAGCCGTCGAGCCGCGCATGAATGCGGCTGACCTGTTCGATGAGATCGACGAAATTGAGATTGGCGGCTGACAGCTGCCGGCCCGAATCCTCGATGATGCCCTGCGCGGCCACGGCCTTTTCGCGGGCGTCGTGGCCGACAAGCGACACGCTGTCGCCATCCTGCGACAATTGGGTTGCGGCGCCGCTGATCGCCTCGATCGTGCGCGCCTGCTGCGTCACCCGCTCGGCGAGTTCGCTGATGTCCGCCTGCAGGTCGAGTGTGCGGATCCCTAGCTCGCCCGAGAGCTTGGCGACGCGCCGAACCGCTTGTTCGACATGAACGGGTTGTGTCTGCTGTCCCACATGACGACCGCTATGCCAACATGGTGAAAAAACCATTATCGACCGCCGGCCGGTGCGCCTTTCAGCCGATCAGCGCGATCATCGTGAAAAACAGGGTCAGCGCCAGCGCGGCGAACAGATAGAGCAGCGGCAACCGCAGCAGCGCCCCGCGTCGCGACAGCCGATAGGCATCCTTCATCTGCCGGTACATGTGCCAGGCGGCGAAGAGGGTGAGTGCGAAGGGGACGAGACCCCAGGTCACGCCCGCCGCGACCAGCAGCATCGACAGCGAGAAGAGCAGCGACATGAAGGCGATCGAATAGGTGACGTAGATCGCATGGTCATAGACCTTGACGTCGCGGCGCAGGGGGAAGAGCAGCCAGACGAAGGGGACGGAGATGAGGATCAGCGCCCAGGAGAATTTATAGGCGTTGGCCTTGAGCTTGTAATAGGCGAATTCGGGGTTCTCGGTAGCGCTTTTCAGCGCCTTGCCGATAGCGGCCGGCATCCCGCCCTCGGCGCCCGCGCTGCGTACGGCGGTCGTGATGTTCGTCGCCACGCCAAGCCCGTTCCGCTCCGAAACGGCATCGTCCAGAGTCTCCTGACGCGCGGCGCGCTCGGCCACCGTCTGACCGGGGCGCTTGAGCGCGGCCTTCGCCTTCGCCACGGCGGCATCCGCCTGCTCGACCTCCTGCGCCAGTTCGGCGACGGCCTCGTCGTTCACCCTGATGTTGGTCGTGTGATCCGGCCCGGCGTGGCTGGTCAGCGAGAAGACGGCGTACATCAGGAAGGCGCTGAACAGGAACAGCGCGAAGGGCGTCACGAACTTCGCGCGCTCGCCGTCAATATAGCGGCGGGTCAGCTTGCCGGGCCGCAGCGCCGGTTCGGGCAGGGTGCGGAATATCTTGCCTTCTAAATGGAGCACGCCATGCGCCAGCTCATGGCCGATCGCGGCGAAGCTGCGGTGGATATGCGCGGTCTGGCCGCATTGCGCGCAATAGGGGCCGGCCAGGCCCGCCCCGCAGTTGAGGCACGGGCCATGCGCCGCCCCGGCGGCTTCGCCATGGCTCGGCTCGACCGCGCGGGCGAGCATCGCCCCGGTGATGGCGTCCCCCGCCGCTTCCACGTCCCCGCTCATGGGCGGCAGGATAGCAATGGCGCGCAGGCTGCGTCAGCGGTTCAAGCCGGGGCTAATCGCCACTATGGTGGCGCCTCCACCAAGGAGAATCCGCATGTCCATTCCCCCGCTGCCTATCGAAGGCGGCTGCCGCTGCGGCAAGGTCCGCTTCCGCGTCGCGCAGGCGCCATGGATGGAAACGATCTGCCACTGCACCGGCTGCCAGAGGATTACGGGCAGCGCCTTTTCCACCACGATCATGGTCCCGGCGGACGGCTTCGCCATGATCGCGGGCGAGACGGTGGTGGGCGGGCTGCATGGCGACCAGGCGGACCATCATCATTGCGACTGGTGCAAGAGTTGGGTCTTCACGACGCCGCGCGCCGCGCTCGGCTTCGTCAACGTGCGCGCGACCATGCTGGACGATGCGCGCTGGTTCACGCCGTGGGCGGAAACGCAGACGGCGGAGAAGCTCGCATGGGTGGAGACCGGCGCGACGGTCAGCTTCGACCGGTTTCCGGCGCCGGACGAATATACGGCGCTGATCACTCGCTATCAAAGCCAAAGGGAGATATAAATCCATCTCCATGGCCAAGCCGTTGCCCAACAATCTACGCAAAATGCGCCGGAAGGCGGGACTTACCCTCGTGCAACTTGGCAAGCACATTGGGTTAAGTCATGCTCACCTATCCAATATGGAGCGCGGAGTCCGCAAGCTCATCTCGACCAGATGGAACAGTTCGCCCAAATACTTCATTGCTCAGTAAGCGATTTCTTGCTGGACGATCATTTCCCGAGTCGCTTGACCGTTCAAGAACAACAGGTCGTTAATGAGATGCGATGCATGGGAGCAACTGCGCGTGGTTATCTTGCGGAAGTAGCTCGTGCTTTTGCGCTGAAGTCAGGCAATCCATAGCGCAAAATGCTACGTAGCCGTCCTTGTACTTACCAATCCCTTAATTACCATGCTTCACGACCTGCTCGACGGGCATGACGGAGCCCTCTCAATAATCCTTTGAGTAGCGCAAATTCGCCGAGGAGCCGGTGTTCGTCCCCGTCTTCGACAGCAGGCTCAGTGTCTTGGAAAGCGCGATTTCCAGCTGGGTGGCGGTGAAGCCGCGCGAGTCGGTCAGCACCTCCACATAGACATTGTTGGAAATGTGCTGGCCGACCGCCAGGCTCGTGCCGCGCCCGCTGGCCTCGTCGCCGCTGACGATGCCGATGCGGTCGACGCCCGAGGCGTTCTGCAGCTTGCCCATCGGGTTGAGCCCGCCGCTGCCGCCGCGCAGGCCGTTGAGCGCGATGCCCAGCTGCACCGCCTGCATCGGCGAAAGGTTCGCGACATTGGCGCCGAACAGGATGCGCGAGAGGATCTCGTCCTGCGGCAGCGTGGGCGTGGAGATGAAGCTGATGTCGGGCCTCTGCGCGGTGCCGCCCACGGCAATGCCGGCGGTCACCGTGTCGACCTTGGTCTGCGCCTTGATCGCCAGCGTCGGGTTCAGCATCGGCCCGACGAAGGTGATGACCCCCTGTTCCACGTCGAACTGATGGCCCGAAAAGCTGTAGCGCCCGCGGATCAGCTCGATCTTGCCGAGAACGCGCGGGTTCGCCGTCGTGCCCTGGACGCGCATGTCGGTCTTCCATTCGGAATCAAGGCCCATGCCGGTCAGGTAGATCTCGTTGTCGGCGCGCACGCGCAGGTCGAGCTTCCAGTCGGCGGGCCTGGCCGCCTGCCGGTCCTTAGCACGCTGGTCGAGCAGGTCGGTGCCCTCGCCCTTGCGCCGCACGCCCTGCAGCTGGCGGATGTCGGTGCCGCCCTGGAAGGCGATCATGTAGCGGGTTTCGGGCAGCCACAGGTCGCCCTTGATCAGGCCCCCGGCCGCCGGGCTGTTCGTGATGTCGATGGTGCCGCTGACGACGCTGGTGATCGCTTCGCTGCGCGCCAGCCGCGCGCGCTCCAGCTTGACCGCGATCGCCATCGGGAAACCGCTGTCAGCTGCGAGCCCGACATTGCCGCTGGCCTGCACCGTGCCGTCGCCGGCGCGGCCGGAGAAATCGCGTATCTCCAGCCGGTCGTTGGTGAAGCGGCCGTCGAGCTTCATCTGGGTGATGCGGGTGCCGAAGGTCTCGTTCTCGTAAGTCAGTGCGTTCGCGCGGGCGATGCCGTTGAGGCGGGGTGCACTGAGGCGGCCGTTGAAGTCGGCCGCGACGGCGATGCCGCCGGTCAGCTGCTGGTCCGCCTGGCCCGCGAAGGAAAAGAGCACGTCGGCTGGTCCCGCATAGCGGATGCCGCCGCCCAGCGGTGCGTTCATCAGCTGCTCCGACCAGCTGGCGCCGCTCCCCGGAGGCGCCAGCGTCGCGACGAAGCGACCGATCGTCGACGGGCCGCGCCGGATCAGGCCGCGCACGTCGCCGCCCGCGCCGGACAGCTTGCCTTCGATGGACATCGACACGGGGTTCGACACGGCCGCCAGGCTGGAGCGGCGGAAGTCGCTGATGGCGATGCGGGTCGTCGCGGTCGGGAACGCGTTGCCCGCCTGCGCGAAGTCGAGCGTACCGGTCGCGCGGCCGCCGATGCCAAGGCCGGGACTGGCGATGTTGACGATGGCCAGGTCGAAATCCTTGAACCGCGCCTGCACGGCGGTCGTGCCGCCGAAGCGGCCCGCCAGGTCGACCTTGCCCTGCGGCAGCGCCAGCGTCGTCGGTTCCAGCCGGTAACCGCCCCTTTCGACGCGGATGATCGCCGGTCGCGCCAGCCGGAAGTCGATATTGCTCACCCGGCCCTGCAGCGCGACGGCGTAGAGGTCGGGGCGCAGCGCGGCATTGGCGGCGATCGAGAAGGGCACGCCCGTCGATCCGTCCGCGACCAGTTGCGCGCGCCCGCGTCCACCCTGATAGTCGATCTTCGCCCGCGCCTTGCGCACGATAGTGTCGCCATAGGCGGCATTGCCGACCTGGACGTCGGCGATGATGCGCGGCTGGTCGGTCAGCACCATGGAGGCGGTGACGATCGCGCGGCCGATGACGATATCGGCATCCCCCGGCAGCTTCGCGTTGCTGGCGGTCGCGTTCACGTCCACGCCCTGCGCCTTGCCGACGGCGGCCAGCCTTACCTGTCCGGTGATGCCGGACCCGTTCATGGCGAGCTGTCCGGCAAACGGCCCGGCGGAGGTCTGCCGGATCGTGCCTTCGATATCGACCCCGGCGAAGCGCGCTCTGTTGATGTCGATGATGAGCGGGCCCCTGGCCGTGCGGATCAGCACGTCGGCGAAGAACGGGCCATAGGGCGATCCGCCGGTGGCTTCGAGATGATAGCCGTTCGCCTGCCCGTTGAGCTTGGCAACGACGTCGGTCAGCTGGACGCCGACATTGGTCCGCGCGGCGCGCAGCACCGCCTGCGGCCGCTCCGCCGTGCCCCGTACGGTCAGTGCCAACGGGCCATATTGTTTCGATGAGGCGGCCACGTCGAACGCGATCTGCCCGTCGGTATCATAGCTGCCCAACCCCGAATGGATCGTGAAATTGGGCGCCGCGCCTTTCAGCCCCGCGAGCGTGAACTTGCCCTCCGGCGTCATGCCGATGCGTCCGGCCATTACCGCGTTGCCGCCCAGGAAGTCGCGCACTGACGCATTTTCCCAGCGCTGCGTCCGCACCCCGAACTTGCCCGCCAGGCCGAAGCCGCCGCGCGGGCCGGGGACAAGCTCCACATCGGTATTGAGGTTGACGATGCCAACGCCGTCGATCTTATAGTCGTTGACCCGCCCCTTCAGCGCGCCGCGATAGATGGCGTTGTCGAGATCCGCGAGGACGATCGCGGTGGCGTCTACCCGGTCGCTGTCGATCTTGAGATTGTCACTGATCAGCTTGCCCGCGGCATAGGCGAAATCGCCCTTGACCCGCAGGTTGTTGAGCAGCCCGCCGGCCGCCGCATTGAGGCCCGTCACGCGGCGGGCGGTGGCGTTGACGGGGATGCGGATGCGGTCGGCGTCGATCACCGCGCGCCCGCTCGCCTTCAGCCCCTCGATACCCGTGGCGTCGAAGGCGAGCGTGGTGGCACTGATGTCGTAATCGACGAAGGGCGTCGCCATCGGCCCGTCCAGCGTGACGGTGGCGCGGACATCCTTGCCCTTAACCTTTTCCATGATGGAGCCGGGCGTCAGCAGCGCGGCGTCGATCTTGAGCGCGCTGAACCTGCTGGTGCCAAGGTCGACCAGGCCGCCGATCGTCGCGACCATCGCGGGCGACCGGAGCGATCCTTTGAGGTTGACGCGCCGCTCGTTCAGGCCGGCCAGCAGATCGACGTCAAGCGAGGGCGCGGTCAGCCGGTCGACCGTGCCGGCAAAGACCAGCCCCGGACGGAGCGGGCCCTTGACCGCGAAATTGCCGTTACGGGCGGCGAGCGACAGGTTCGCGATCTCGCCCTTGGGCGAGGTCGCGACGACACGGCCGTCCCATGCCTGCCATGTGCCCTTGCCGTCGAGCGTGGCGGTAACGCCGTCGGTAAGGCCGCTCATCGCCGCGATGACGCCACCCTTGGGCGCGGTCAGCGTGCCGCTCATGGCGAGGCGGTTCTGCGCCGGCACCGCGTCCAGCTTCGCCTGCAGCCGGTCGCCGCTGTCCACGATCGCATCGGCGGACAGCTGCGCACGCCCGTCGGCGATATGGGTGACGCCGTCGATCGCGATCTCGCGCTTCTGGCCGATCACCGGCCGGGCGAGGATGAAGCGCGCCAGCTTCATCCGGTCCACGTCGATATCGAGGTCCGGCAGGATCGGCGCGTTGGGGTCGCTTTCGACCACCTTGAACTGCGGGCTGCGCGCGAGGACCACCAGCGGGCTTTCCAGCAGGCTGACGGAGATGTGGTTGTTCACATAGCGGAACGGCTTCCACACGACATGAACCTTGGGAGATACCGCGAACACGCCCTTGGGGTCGCGCAGCACCAGGTCGTGGATCACCATGTCGCTGTAGATCGACCCGTCGATCCGCCCGACCTCGATCGCCATGCCCGATTCCAGCTGGAGCGCAGCGATCTGGCCAATCAGGAAACGCTTGCCCGGCTGGGTGTTGAGCGTCAGCAGCAGGCCGCCGGCAAGGATGAACAGGGCCGCGACGATACCGCCGACCCAGAGCGCGATACGCTGGATCAGCGGGCGCCTTTCGCGGATGATGACGGTATCGCCGGTTTCGGGGGGAGGGTTGGTCGCCATCAGAAGGCCTGTCCGATGCCGATATAAAGCGCGAATTTGGACTCGCCGGGCTGGCGGTCGAGCGGCATCGCGATGTCCGCGCGGAACGGCCCGAAATTGGTATAGAAACGCCCGCCGACGCCCACGCCGTAGCGCATGTTGGAGAATTTGGGGATCGACCCTTCATAGACCTGGCCGGCGTCCATGAACGCCACCACGCCGTAATTGCCGAAGCGATAGCGTCCCTCGACCGCGAATTCATTGACCGATCGGCCACCGATGGGATCGGCGTTGACGTCCTTTGGCCCGAGCTGCTGATAGCCGAACCCGCGCACTGATCCGCCGCCGCCGGCATAGATGCGCCGCGACGGCGGCAGGTTGTCGCGGCTCGTGCCGCTGATCGTGCCTAGCCGCGTGCGCGCCGCGATCACCAGCGCGTCCGACACCGGATAATAGCCCGACAGGTCGAAGGTCGCGCGGGCATAGGGCGACAGGCTGCCTTGCAGCGACGCTTCGGGCGACAGCCGCAGATTGGCGCGGAAGCCGCTGGTGGGATCGAGCAGGTCGTTCGACCGGTCATATCCCAGTTGCAGCGGCAGCGCGCCGATGAAATAGGTCAGCCGCTTGGTCGCGGCGGTCGCGGGGTCGATCGTCGTCTTTTCGTCCGACGCCAGAATCTCCACGCCATAGGCATAGGTCCAGCGCTTCTGGAAGATCGGCGTGGACTGGCGCGACCAGGTCGCGTTGATGCCGGCGGTGAATGCCTCATAGGCGTCATAGGCCTGGTGGCTGAGCGCGATCCCGGCCTGGAAGGTCTTGTCGCGCTTGCCGGCGTTGGATCGGCGGAAGGTGGCGCCGGCGCCCTGTTCCTGCGTGCCGGCGACGGCCGTCAGGATCAGCGCGCCTTCGGGCGGGAACAGGTTGCGGTGGGTCCAGGTCGCTTCGGCGCGGAAGCCCTGGCCGGTGCCATAGCCCGCTTCGCCAGCCAGCGTGCGCGGCGGCCCCGCCTCCTGTTGCACCATCAGGTCGACATATTCGGTGCCGTCCGGTCCCGCCTCGCCGGTGCGCACCGGATCGACGGCGACACTGGAGAACAGCCCCGTCGCCACCAGCGCCCGGCGCAGGTCGTCCACCTTGCGGCTGTCGTAGAGCTGGCCCGGCTTGTAGCGCTTGATGACCTCCATGTGATCGGCGCCGAACGCCTGCTTCTCGCCCGAGGTTTTTATGTTGCGGAAGCTGCCGCGCGGCCCCGTATCGACGGGCAGCGTATAGTCACCGGTCACCGTCGCGGGATCGAGCAATATGTCGCGCGCGCCGACCGTGGCGAAGGCATAGCCATTTTCCGGCAGCTTGACGCCCACCGTCGCCTCCGCGCTCTCGACATCGGCAGCGACGATATAGTCGCCGGTCTTGAGCGGCAGGCTGTCGCGCACCAGTTCCGGCGGCACGGTCGGCTGCGCGGTGATGACGATCTGGCCGATCTGGTAGCGCTTGCCCGGCGTGACCGAGACGATCGCCTTCAGCGCGCCGCCGGCTTCCTGGTCGAGCGAGGCGATCGCGGTCGCGTCATAATAGCCCTGCGAATAGAGCAGCCGCACCGCCAGCGTCTCGTCCTCGTCGGCGCGGGCCTGCACCATCGCCGCGGTTTCCGCCTTGCCCTTGCCGTCGACCAGGACGGACGCGTCGCGGAACTCGTCCTCCAGCCCAGTGCTGCCGAAGCCGGCTATCTCTACGGCATAGCGAATCTCGGGTGTTTTTTCCTGCGGGTCGCCGTCGGTCGCGACATTTTCGGGAACGGTCACGCTGTCGAGAGGGGGGAGCGGCTGGGCCAGTTCCTTCTCTTCGGCCGGTTCGACCGCAGGGGGCAGGTCGGCCGATGCGGCGGGTTGCGGCATCTGGCTGTCGATCCAGCTGTCGATCGAGGGCAGCGGCCCGGTCGCATCCTTGGCCGGTTCGCCGACGCTCGGCATCCGCGCGTCGAATTGGTCGTCGGGGATGACCGGCTCCTCGCCGGTGGCGGGCGGCGCGGGCTGCGGTGTCGGTTGCGGGGTTTGCCGCGTCTGGGCGTGCAGCGCCAGCGGCGACAGGGCGCACAGCAGCAGACTCGCGGCACGTCTCACGCTTCTCGCCCGCCTGCTCGACATCAAATGCAACTGCCCCTTTCGTCCGGCCGCTATTACGGCCGAACAACCAATACGCGCAAACACTTGCGCGGGTTCCGACGCAAGGAGATTCCCTTGCGCTCGCCGCCCTGATACAGGCGCGCCATGGAATTAGCGCTCAATATCTCCCGCTCGATCCTGGGCCAGCCCTGGCGCTGGCGCGCGACGGCCGGCGATGCGCGCGATCCGGGCTACGGGCCGGACCAGCTGCTGACCCAGCTGCTGCTCGCGCGCGGCTGCCCGCATGATGCGGTGGAGGCGCACCGCAACCCGACGATCCGCCACTTCATGCCCGATCCCAGCGTCTTCCGCGACATGGACGCCGCCGCCGAGCGGCTTGCCGATGCGATCCGCGCGCAGGAGGACGTCCGCATCTTCGGCGATTATGACGTCGATGGCGCGACCAGCGCGGCGCTGCTGATCCGGCTGCTGCGCGATCTGGGGCTTGCAGCGCGGCCCTATATCCCCGACCGGCTGATGGAGGGCTATGGCCCCTCGGGCGAAGCCCTGGTGCGGCTGAAAGGGGAGGGCGCCAGGCTCATCGTCACCGTCGATTGTGGCGCGCAGGCGTTCGAAGCGCTGGAAATGGCGCGCGCGGCCGGCGTGGACGTGATCGTCGTCGATCATCATAAATGCGGCGCGCAATTGCCGCGCGCACTGGCGCTCATCAACCCGAACCGGCTGGACGAGAGCGACGAGGGCGCGACCCATGGCCATCTCGCGGCGGTCGGGGTCGCCTTCCTTCTCGGCGCGGCGCTGATCCGCACGCTCCGGGCGCGGGGCCATTTCGCGACCCGGCCCGAACCGCCGCTGATGGAGCTGCTCGACATCGTCGCGCTCGGCACTGTGGCCGACGTCGCCCAGCTGCGCGGTCTCAACCGGGCGTTCGTGACGCAGGGTTTGCGGATCATGGCGAAGCGCCGCAATGTCGGCCTGTCCGCGCTGATCGATGCCAGTCGGCTGACCCGCGCGCCGCTCTGCCACGACCTCGGCTTCGCGCTCGGCCCGCGTATCAATGCCGGCGGACGCGTGGGCAAGGCAGATCTGGGTGTACGGCTGCTCACCACCGAGGACCCGGCAGAAGCCGCGCTGATCGCCGCTGAACTCGATCGGCTGAACGAGGATCGCCGCACGATCGAAGCCCAGGTACAGGAACAGGCCGAAGCGCTGCTCGACGCCCAGGGCAACCGTGCGGTCGCGCTGGTGGCGGGGCTGGGCTGGCATCCCGGCGTCATCGGCATCGTCGCGGGGCGCCTGAAGGAAAAGGCCGGCCGGCCCGCGATCGTCGTTGCGCTGGACGAGGCGGGTGTTGGCAAGGGCTCGGGCCGATCAATCTCGGGCGTGGACCTGGGTGCGGCAATCCTCGCGGCAAAGGACCAGGGGCTGCTGGTGGCGGGCGGCGGTCATGCGATGGCGGCCGGGCTGACGGTCTCGGCGGACAAGGTGGACGCGCTCGCCGATTTTCTTGACGAACGGCTGGCGAGCGTGGTGGCGAAAGCGCGCGACGACCGCGCCCTGCTGATCGACGCCGTGCTGGCACCCGCCGGGGTGAACCCGGATTTCGTCGCCGCGATCGAGGCGGGTGGCCCCTATGGCGCCGGCTGGCCCGCGCCGCTGATCGCGGCGGGCAAGATGCGCGTCATCAAGGCGGACGTGGTTGGCAACGGTCATCTTCGCGCGATCATGGCGGGCGACGACGGCCGCTCGATCAAGACCATCGCCTTCCGTCAGGCGGAGAGCGCGCTTGGCCAGGCGATCCTGGGCGCGCCGCGCGACCGGCGCCTGTGGGTCGCGGGTCGCGCCAAGATCGACGACTGGGGATCGCGGCCCGCGGCCGAACTGCATCTGGAAGACGCGGCCTGGGCCGATTGAAGCCCCATAGAGGGGTTGACCGGCGCGAAGCCAAACCCTAATGCGCCCTTCGCTCGCCAGCGCCGATCCGCGCTGGCCGATGGCCCCTTCGTCTAGCGGTTAGGACGCGGCCCTTTCACGGCTGAAACACGGGTTCGATTCCCGTAGGGGTCACCAATGCACGGCGGACGGACATGGGCCGTCGCGCGATTCCCGGCCGGATGATAGAATCGATGGGCGTCGCACCTTGCCTTCGGCTTCGTGCGTTGCTGCCTCGACCATCACCGAAAGGGCCTTTCCCATGACCGACGCAACCGGCGTGCGCGATAACCGAGCCGAGAGCCGCTATGAGCTGGAGGCGGACGGAGCGGTTGCCATAGCCGCCTACGAGCGGCGAGACGGCGCGATCGTCTTCACGCATACGCAGGTGCCGTCTGCGCTGGAGGGGCGGGGGATCGCGTCCGCGCTCATCAAGGGCGCGCTGGCCCAAGTACGGGCGCAGGGGCTGAAGGTCGTCCCGCTCTGCGCCTTCGTCGCCGCCTATCTCGACCGGCATCCGCAGGAGCAGGATCTGCTGGCGCTCGACGCGCCTGGCTGATGAATCAATTGCCCGGCCGCCAGACGACGCCTGCGGTCCCGGTCGCGCGCACCGGCAGGTAGAGGCCGTCGCCATAAGCAGCGATGCGGCCGGTCTCTATCCGCTCGATGCGGGCCGCGATGGTGAAGTCGCCCTCGCGCTTGCGTTCGATCGCACGGGCGATCTTGACCCGCAGTTCGCCGAGGTCGCGTCCGAAATTCTGCGTCAGCGACTGGGCGATCATTCCGGCAAAGCCCGGACTGTTGCCGATTTTCAGCAAGAGGTCGCCGCCCAGCCGGTCGGTATCGCCCGTGACGGTCAGCTGTTCGAAGCGCACCTGCGCGGAGCCCGGCTGGTTGACAGGCAGCGCGGTCATCCAGATGCGGCCGCGGGTCTCGTCGAAGCGGCCCGTCTGCGATCGGGCAGACAAAGTGAGACCCACCGCGATTCGGCCGCCCGTGGTGCCATAAGCCGTGACCGTTTCGAACCGCGCCAGCACCGGGCCCAGGCCCGGCAGGTCGAACGGCCGTTTCGACCGTTTGATGAGCGCGCGCTGGATCACAGGCTCCAGCTGCGCATAATCGGCGAAGACGGGCACGAAGATGTGGAACGCGCCGTCGGTCCTGCCTTTGGACAGCGCGGGCAGAGGCATGGGCGCCGGGTCGTCGGGCCGGGGTCCGACATAGGTTTGCGTCAGGCTTTCCAGGGCGAGGTCGAGCCGCAGCCTGTCGCCGCGCAGCGTGTAACCGCCATAGATGACCCGCTGCGGCGCCACCCGCATCCACACGGGGGGATTCTTCGCGTTAAGTTCCAGCGTCGTGAAGCTTTGCTGCCAGAGCGGCGTGATCTTGGCGCGCAGGTCCAGTCTTGCGAGCTCGCGCGGCAGGTCGCGTTCCAGGTCGCGAATCACGGGCGCCAGCTTCTCGTCCGCCTTGTCGGTGAACTGGATGCGCTGGCCAAGAAAGTCGATGCCAGGCGCCCTGGTCCAGTCGTAGCTGAGTCGCATCGTGCCGCGCGGTGTCCAGTCGGGCGCGACGTCCAGCATGATGCGCGCATGGGCCATGGCCGATCCCGTGGCGGTCTCGCCCTTCAGCACGCCGCCCACGTCCCGGGCGCTGATCCGGGCATGGATCGGTACATCCGCGATGATCTCGCGTCCCTGCCCGCGCAGGCTGATCGCGCCACGCGTCACCGTGCCGACGATGGTGCAGCCGATTGGCGGCGTGACATCCAGCTTCGCACCGAAAATCTTGAGCTTCTGCGGCGCGATACAGCGCGGCTCGCGCTGGTTGATTGTCCACAGTGTCGTCGGCAGCGCCCCGTCGATCGCGGCCCGCAGCGCGCGCGTGTCGGTCTCGATCGGAACGGAAAGGATCGAACTGACCTTGGGCATGGGTGCGCGGTCGGTGGCGCGCGGCGGAGCCGCGACTCCGCCATCCCTGCCTTGACAACCCGCAATGGCAAAGGCGAGCGCCAGCGCCGCCGTCGTCCGCCCCCCACTTCGCATCTGTTCCCTCCCCTCTCTGGACAGGCAGCTCAAAACCCGCGACCGCGTGGTTCGATCCGTGATTGCCTCCGGGGTGCGGCGGCTCTAGCCTCGCCTTCCCCCTGTCCGGACCCGCCCGCTTCATGCCGTTCGCCTTGCCGCGCCTGCTTGCTCTGCTTCTCGCTACACTGTCTGCCCCGGTTCTCGCCGCGCCCGCCAATCGCCCGAGCCCAGGCTATACGCGAGTCGCGATCGAAACCAGCTTGGGGACCATCACTGTCGCGGTCGACCAGCGGCGTGCGCCCCGGACCACCGCCAATTTCCTGGCATATGTCGATGACGGACGGTTCGACGGCGTCACCTTCTATCGCGCGGCGCGGCGCAAGAGCAGTCCGGGGCAGGGGCTGATCCAGGGCGGGATCGACACCGACCTGCGCCGGGCGCTGCCGCCGGTGAAACATGAGCCGACGTCGCTGACGGGCATCCGCCACCTCGATGCGACGATTTCCATGGCGCGGCCGGACCGGCCCAATTCGGCGATGGGCAATTTCTTCATCACCATCGGCCCTACGCCGACCATGGATGCGCGTCCGCCCTATATCGGCTATGCCGCCTTCGGCCATGTCGTGGCCGGCATGGACGTGGTGAAGCGCATTTTGGCGGTGCCGACCTGCTGCGGATCGGGGCCGATGCGCGGACAGATGATAAAGGATCGCGTGACCATCCGGCAGATGCGGCGGATCGACGGCAAGCCACGGCCGACGAGCGCGGTGAAGCCCTGGCTGATCCAGATTCGCCGGCCGGTGGTCAAGTAGGAGGAAGGCTTCATGGGCGCGATCAGGGTCGGCATCGGCGGCTGGAATTTCGAGCCGTGGCGCGGCACCTTCTATCCCGAGGGGCTGCGCCAGAAGGATGAGCTGAAATATGTGGGCGAGCATCTGACGGCGACCGAGGTGAACGCGACCTATTACAGCACGCAAAAGCCCGCCACCTTCGCCAATTGGGCGAAAGCCGTACCGGACGGCTTCCGCTTCGCGATCAAGGCGTCGCGCTTCTGCACCAATCGCCGGGTGCTGGCCGATGCGGGCGAATCGATCGACAAGTTCGTGAACCAGGGGATAGCTGAGCTGGGCGACCGGCTGGGGCCGATCCTGTGGCAGTTCATGGCCACCAAGAAATTCGAGCCTGAGGATTTCGGCGCGTTCCTGAAGCTGTTGCCGACCAGCGTGGCCGGCGTCCCGCTTCGCCACGCGATCGAGGTGCGCAGCGACAGTTTCGACGATCCCGCCTTCCTGGCGCTGGCGCGGGATGCAGGCGCAGCCGTCGTCTTTGCCGACGATGACGAATTTCTGGCGATCAAGGGCCATGATGTGGGCTTCACCTACAGCCGCTTGATGCGCACGCGCGAGGATGAGCCCACGGGCTATGACGCAAGGGCGATCGCACACTGGGCTGAGAAGGCCCAGGCGGAGGCGGTGAAGGGGGATGTCTACGCCTTCTTCATCAGCGGCGCGAAGGTGCGCGCGCCGGCTGCTGCACAGGCGATGATCGTGGCTTTAGGGTAACAGCACTGTTGCATTTGTTGCAATCGCTTGGGGCTGCTTTGCGATTGTTACAGCGCCGTGACAGGCTCATAGGCGCCGCGGCTTCACGAGAGGCCGTTGAAAAAAGGATGAAAAATCATGCGCCATACCCTCCAGGGTGCTGCACTGGTGGTCGCCGTCGGCGTGCAGATGCTGACCTTCTATTCCGTGCTCTATGCCTGAGTGCACAGCGCACTCATCCGTCCGCCAGAATGGCCGGACATCGAAAAGGCCGCCTGGGATATTGATCCCGGCGGCCTTTTCATTTGGCCATGCCAGCGCGGCTCAACCCTCGGCGAGCCAGCCGGCGAGCAGATAGGCGACGACGCCGATCGGTCCGAGCGCGCACAGCGTCAGCAACACCAGGGCCACACGGATGAGCGTCACGTCGATGCCGCTACGGTTGGAAATGCCCGCGCATACGCCCATGATCTTGCCGTTGGGACGGTCGAGGGTGAAGCTGTTGTTCATGGTTCTGGCCTTTGTCTGATAGCTGGATTGGTTCGGGTCAGGCGATCGTCAGCACCGGACCGACGGCGGCGCTGACGAACAGCGTGGCGACGATCAGCGCGCCGGCGAAGGCGAAGGCGGCATTCTGGAACTTGGCGACGGTCATGATAGATACTCCCTGGGTTGGTTGGCCGATTGTTCGGCCTTGATGCCGGTCACTTTGCAGGGGGCGTGCCAAATGCGGCTTTGGGCTGAAATCGGGGGTTTTCATGGCGCGATGGCGACGATCACTCTGCGTGAAATGCCCGATTTTGGGAAGTTTCACCATTCGTTGGTGAACCGCGCGTGATCAATCCGGATCTCCTGTTCGTCTATGGCACCCTGCGTAGCGGCCATGACGGGCCGATGGCGCGCTGGCTCGCCGAGACTGCCGACCATCGTGGGACCGCGTGGGCGCGCGGGTGCCTCTATCTCGTCGCCGACTATCCCGGCTTCGTCCCCGGCGGCGGGGGTCAGGTGAGGGGGGATATCTTCGCGCTGTCTGATCCTGCCGCGATGCTGGCGATCCTGGACGAGCATGAAGAATGTTCGGAGCGTTTCCCCCAGCCGCACGAATATCGGCGCGCGCGGCTGACTGTGGAACGGGCCGACGGGCCGATCGAGGCGTGGGTCTATGTCTATGCCCGTGATACCGCCGGGCTGATCGCCGTGGAGGGCGGTGATTTCCTTTGCGGACGAGGGGACGATCGCTAGGATGGGTTGCGGGGGTCGACAGCCAGGAGAGCGCCGATGACGATCGATCGCGAACTGTTCCATCCGCCCGCCGACCGCCTGCCGGAGGACCGCAACTGGGTTTCCTCGACCAGCTTCGCACGCCGCAACGTGCTGGCCGGCGGCGCCTTCGCGGCTGGATTCGCCGTGGCCTGCCGCCCGGTCGCGAGCAGCGCGATCCAGACCGCCGCCGACGGTCTGGCCGAGGAATCGGTGGCGATTCCCGCCGCCGACGGCTTCGCCATGCCCGCCTTCGTTGCCCGGCCCGCCGGCACGACCGCCGCGCCTGTCATCCTGGTGGCGCACGAGATTTTCGGCGTGCACGAATGGATCCGCGATATCTGCCGCAGGTTGGCCAGTGCGGGCTATTATGCCATCGCACCGGACCTGTTCGCGCGCGCCGGCGACGCGACCAAGGAACCCGATTTCAAGAAGCTGCTGTCCGGCATCGTCGCCCAGACGCCCGATGCGCAGGTGCTGGGGGATGTCGACACGGCCTTTGCCTGGGCGGGGCAAAATGGGGCCGATGCGTCGCGCCGCGGCATCACCGGCTTCTGCTGGGGCGGGCGCGTCGTGTGGCTCTATGCGGCGCACAGCACCGATCTGGACGCCGGTGTTGCTTTCTATGGGAGGCTGGTGACCGACAAGAGCGAACTGCAGCCGCTGAGCGTGCTGGAGGAAGTGGGCAGGCTCAAGGCACCGGTGCTGGGCCAATATGGCGCGCTGGACCAGGGCATCCCGCTGGCCGACGTGGAGGAGATGCGCCGGGCGCTCAAGGCCGCGGGCGCATCGCCGCCGGACCGGATCACCGTGCACCAGGGTGCCGACCATGGCTTCATGGCCGACTATCGCCCGAGCTACAACGAGGCGGCGGCCAAGGTGGCCTGGGCGGAGACGCTGGAATGGTTCGCGACCTATGTGCGCCAGTAGGCGCCGCTATTTCGCCTTCATCGCCTGCACATAGGCGAGTGTGCTCTGGACATGGCCGCGATAGTTCATCTCGCTGTGGACGAAGGCGACCCGGCCGGACGGCGCGATAACATAGGATGTGCGGTCGGTGATGCCCGGTTTCATTTCCAGCGCGACGTCGAAGCCCGACACGATGGCAGGCCCGGCCGACGCGACCGGGAACTTGCCCGCACATTCCTTGGTCGAAAATTCGGCGAGCTGATCCACCGGGTCGGCCGACATGCCGATCACCGTCGCGCCCGCTGCCTTGAACTTGTCGATATTCTCGGCGAAGTCGCGGGCTTCGGCCGAACAGCCCTTGGTGAACACCTTGGGAAAGAAATAGAGTACGACCGGGCCGTGCTTCAGCTGATGCGCCAGCGTCAGGGTGAAGACCCGGCCGTCGATCGCCCCGCGCGTGGTGAAATTGGGCGCCTTCGCTCCCACGGCGAGCGCGGCATGGGCGGCAGGCGCGGCAAGCGTGCCAGCGAGCATCAGGGCGGCGAACATGCGCTTCATCGTCTGCATCCTCATTCGGCGGCCGCAGCCGGGGTTTCCCATAATTCGATGGCATTGCCTTCCGGATCGTGGATGCGGGCAAAGCGCCCCACGGCCGGATCGTCCCATTCAGGCTTGGTGATGATATCGATCTTCGCCGCGCGCAAACGCGCCAGCAGCCCGTCCAGGTCCGTAACGCGGAAGTTCAGCATAAATGCCTTGTCGGCGGCGAAATAGTCGCTGTCCTGCTGGAACGGCGCGAACACCACCGGCCCGCCCTGGGTCATCCAGACCCATTCGTTGGGCGTCGTCCCCGGTTCGGCGACGCAGCCGCCGCCGACATTGAGATGATCCTTGTACCAGGCATTGAGCGCCTTTGGGTCCCGCGCCCGGAAGAAGAAGCCGCCTATTCCCATGACCGGCATGTGACAGTCCTTTTGCGATATGTCCGATGGATAGCATGTCCCACGGTGTCGGTCATCCGGGGAACAGGAACGGGCGGAGCGGGGTTTTCCCGCTATGCGCCCGTCCCTGCCGTTGCTGATCCTCGCCCTGTTGCCGCTCGTCGCCTGCGGCCAGGAGGAGGGCGCGAACCCGGTGAGCAACGTCCTGGACGAGGGGCTGCCCAACACGCAGCAGCCCGCACCCGGCAATGCGGCGCCGGGCGGGGTGGTGATGGAAGAGACTACACCGCCCGCACCCGCCGCGCTGGCTCATCCCGGCGCCATCCCGGTCGCGTTGCGCGGTCGCTGGGCGGGCCTTGGCGAGGACTGCTCCGATCGCGGGGCTGAGCTGGCGCTCACGGTGACCGACCGGCGGCTGGTCTTCCACGAGAGCGTCGGCGAGGCCACTTCGGTTACACCCCATGCCGGCGGTGGCGCGACGGTGCAGGCCGCCTTCACCGGCGAGGGCGAAAGCTGGACCCGCCGCCTGTCGCTGCGCCCCTCGCCGGACGGCGCGCGGCTGACGGTCCTGAACGACGGCATCGACACGGTGCGCAAGCGGTGCGCGGCATAGTAGACCGGTGAAACGGAACGGGGGTTTCGCCCGAGAAGCGACCATGATGGCTCAGGCGGGAAGAAAGGCCGGGGCCATCCGGCGGATGGAATGGCCGGCATCCTGTGCTGAGAACAATTGGCCCATCCATGCGACTCCGCCTTCCCGGCCGTTGACCAAGCCGATGGGTCGGCCGTTCAGATGCGCGTCTGGCAACGGAACTGGCGGGGCGTGACGCCGGTCATCAAGCGAAAGGCGCGGGCGAAGGCGCTCTGGCTTTCGAAGCCCACATCCGCCGCGATCAGCCCGAGCGGCCGGTCGCTGTCCGTCAGCATCTGGGCCGCCGCCGGCAGACGCGCGCGCCGCTGGTAACTCTCCCATCCCATGCCGACGGTCGCGGCGAACCGGCGGCGGAGCGTCCGCTCGGAAACGCGCGCCGCGTTGCTGGCGCCCGCAATGGTGCCGTCGCGCAGATGCGCCTGCGCATAGCCGATCGCCGCAGCCATCGTCGGGTCGGGCGTCGTCGGCAGGGAAAAGGGGCGCTTCGTTTCCGATCCACTCCGTGCAGAGACGGGCCATGGCGGCAAAACAGGCATGTCCCGTTTCGTCCAGTGGCCGCCCCATGGGCCAGCGCATCGCCTGCCCGATCATTGCCCGTATGATGGCCGTGACCTGGACGATGCGGACGCGATCGCCCGCCGGGTCGATCGCGTCGCGCGCGAAGAGGACGGACCCAGACCGCACGCGATGCATAGAGGTGCGGTGCCTGACGCCCGCCGGTATCCAGGCCGCAAGGCTGCGCGGCAGCAGGTGGCGGCCGCTGTCGTCCTCCACCCCGATCGAACCTTCGAACGCTTATTGCAGCTGGTGCATGTCATGGCTGTGCCACGGACAATCCAGATCATGTTCATCCTGAACGACGGCTCGGCGAACTGGGTGCATCCAGGATCGACAAGCCGCACCAGTCCCAGATCACGCATGATTATTCCTGACCGCTGCAGCACAAATATTGGCCGATCGCAGCGAGACGGTCAAAGGCAAATCGCCTAATGAAGGGAGCGCACGGCAGGAGGGAGGCAGGGGATGAGCGACGATCCATGGCTGATCGACAATGAAGCGTCCTTGCGCGCGGTGATCGGCGCGCCGATGGAATCCGTGCGCGCGAAAGTGGTGCAGCGGTTGAACGAGGCGATGCGGCATTTCGTCGCGCAATCGCCGCTGATCCTGTTGTCCACGATCGACGAGCATGGCCGGCCCGACGTGTCGCCCAAGGGCGATCCTGCCGGGTTCGTGAAGATCGATGGCGCTGGCGACCTGTTGATCCCGGAGCGGCCGGGCAACCGCCTGATCTTCGGTTTCCACAATATCCTGCGCAACCCGGAAGTCGGCCTGATCTTCATCGTGCCACACCAGCGCGAGACGTTGCGCGTCAAGGGTGTCGCCACGCTGCGATCCGACCCCGATATCGTCGCGCAGATGCAGGTAAACGGCAAGCCGGCGATCCTCTACACCCATGTCGCGGTGCGCGAATGCTTTTTTCATTGCGGGAAGGCGCTGATCCGGTCGCATGTGTGGGAGCCGGCCAAGTGGCCGCCGGCTCAGCGATCGATCGCGTCGCGCCAGTTTTTCGGTCCTGCACCCCTGGACGAGGAGGCGCGCACGCGGATCGAGGGCGTGATGGACGAGGCTTATCGCGAACATCTCTACTGACCACCGATTCTTGCCAGAGCCACTCCGCTCCATTAGGCCCGGTCTTCGATTGGGATCGCTGCCCGCGGAAATCCTGATCGGCCGGGTCGTTCGCGCGGACCGGAACGACCGGCGAGCGAGGGCCGGCAGGTGGGAGAGAGACTATGCCGACGCGTGAGGAAATATCCTTCTGCCGCCTGTGCGGGGGGGCGTGCGGCACGCGGGTGACGGTGGACGAGCAGGACAAGATCGTGTCGGTGCGCGGCGATCGGGAACATCCGCTCAGCCGCGGCTATGCCTGCGCCAAGGGGCTGGACCTGGCCGAGATGCATAATCGGCCCGATCGCCTGCTCCATCCGATGAAGCGGATGCCCGACGGCAGCTTCGCGCGCATCGGCGTAGAGGATGCGCTGGACGAGATCGGCGAAGGGATGCGCCGGATCATCGACCGCGACGGGCCGGACGCCGTCGCCTGCTTCATGGGCACCCAGGGCTTCCAGAACAGCCTGGCCGCGATCCTGCTGCCCGAATGGCTGCGCGCGATCGGGTCGAACAGCTTCTACAGTTCGCTCACCATCGACCAGTCGGCCAAGGTCGTGTGCTTCGGCCGCATGGGCGGCTGGGGTGCGGGCAAGCAGATTTTCGATACGTCCGACGTCTGGCTGATGTTCGGCAGCAACCCGCTGGTCTCGATCACCTCGAGCGCGGGGATGCCGGTCTGGAACGCCACTAAGACGATCAAGGACGCCAAGGCGCGCGGGCTCAAGCTCATCGTCGTCGATCCGCGCCGCACCGAAACCGCCGAATATGCCGACCTATTCATCAGCCCCAAGCCGGGCGAGGATGCGACGATCGTCGCGGGGATGCTGCGGCTGATCCTGGCGGAGGGGCTTGAGGACAAGGATTTCTGTGCCCGCTATGTGGACGGACTCGATGTGCTGCGGGCGGCGGTGGAGCCGTTCACCCCCGACTATGTCGCGCGGCGGGCGGGGATTCCGCTGGACGCCATGCCTGCTGCCGCCCGCATGTTCGCGACGGCGAAGCGCGGCAGTGCCGACAGCGCGACGGGCGTGTGCATGGGCCCCAATTCCAACCTCACCGTCCATCTGATCGAGGCGCTCAACGTCGTGTGCGGCCGCTATGCGCGGGCGGGCGAGCGCATCCCCAATCCGGGCATCAGCTGCCCCACAATATCCCCCAGGGCCGAAGTGATCCCGCCGCCGCGCTGGTGGGAAAGCGGGCCGAGGGTCCGTACGCGCGATCTGGGCCGGCTGCGGTCGCAATTCGCCTATGAAATGCCGGCATCCGTGCTGTCCGACGAGATATTGACGCCCGGCAAGGGGCAGGTCCGCGCGCTGCTGGTGGAGGGCGGCAACCCCGCCAATGCGCTACCGGACCGGCGCAAGACGCTGGCGGCGCTGCGCGACCTGGAGCTGCTGGTCGCGCTGGAGCCGCTGATGACGGCGACCGCCCGGCTCGCCCATTATATCCTGCCGCCGCGGCTGATCTACGAGCGGCCCGACCTGCCGGTGCCGTGGAACATGATCGGACGGACGCCCTGGCCCTTTTCGCAATTCACCCCAGCGATCGTGCCCACCCCGCCGGGGTCGGAACTGGTCGATGACTGGTATGTGCTGTGGGCGATCACCAAGCGGCTGGGCTGCACGCTCGAACTGGCAGGCGACAAGCTCGACATGGTGAACCCGCCGCATGAGGACGAGCTGTTCGCGCTGATGTCGCGGGGCGGCGCCGTGCCGTTCGAGGAGGTGCGCCGCCATCCTCATGGCAAGCTGTTCGATCTCGAGCCGCGCTATGTCGGCGATGCGCAGGGCGATGCGCGGTTCGACCTGTTCCCCGCCGACGTCGCCGCCGAACTGGCCGCCTGCCTGGACGCGGGCGCTTCGGCCGGGGCGCCGGGCGCCGACTTCGGCTTCAGCTTCACCGTGCGCCGGATGCGCGACACGATGAACAGCCTGCGGCCCGGCGGGTCGCTCAAGCTGCGCAGCGCCTTCAACCCCGCCTATATGCACCCCGGCGATATCGAAGGGCTTGGCCTGCAAAAGGGCAGCGCCGTCTTCGTCGAAAGCCGCAGCGGGCGGATACCGGCGGTCGTCGAGCCGGATGCCAAGCTGCGCCCTGGCATCGTGTCGATGGCGCATTGCTGGGGCGAGGGGACAGGCATCGATTTCGATGCCGAGGACTATGCCAGCAACGGCAGCTGCACGTCGACGCTGGTCGACGCCGATACCGACCTGGAGGATATCAACGGCATGGTGTGGATGACGGCGATCCCGGTGCGGGTAACGCCAAGGGCGGCCTGAACCGCACCGCTTCCCCCCGGCGCCCCGCACCGCTAGACCCCCGGCGATGATCGGCCGGCTAACCCTCAGCGACTTTCGCAATCATGCCGACGCGCTGATCGTGCCGCGCCACCCGTTCATCCTGCTGACCGGGGAAAACGGGGCGGGCAAGACCAATGTGCTGGAGGCGGTGTCGATGCTGGCGCCGGGGCGCGGTCTGCGCGGGGCGGCGCTGCGCGACATGGTGCGGCAGGACGGGGCGGGCGGCTTCGGCGTCGCGGCGGAGGTGGACGGGGCGGTGATCGGCACCGGCGTCAGCGCCGATACGCCCGACCGGCGGCAGGTGCGGATCGGCGGGCGCAGCGAGTCCGCCAATGCGCTTGCCGATCATCTGGCGCTCGTGTGGCTGACCCCGGCGATGGACCGGCTGTTCCTGGATACGCCGGGCGGGCGGCGGCGCTTTCTCGACCGGCTGACGCTTGCGCTGCATCCCGGCCATGCGGCGCACAGCGCCCGCTATGATGCGGCGATGCGGGCGCGCAACCGGCTGCTGACCGACCTGTCGCGCGCGGACCCTACCTGGCTCGCCGCGCTGGAGGCGCAGATGGAGGAGCATGGCTGGCCGCTGGCCGCCGCGCGCGCCGACCTGGTGGCGCAACTCAACGCGGTGCTGGCCGACCAGCCAGACGCGCCCTTCGCGCGGCCGCTGATCGCGCTGGAAGGAGGGGATGCCGACAGGCTCGCGGTGCGGCTGGCGCAGGACCGGCGACGGGAGGCGGCCGCAGCGCGCAGCCTTTCGGGGCCGCACCGGCAGGACCTCGTTGTCAGCCATGCCGCCAAGGGACAGCCGGCCGCGCTCTGCTCTACGGGGGAGCAGAAGGCGCTGCTGCTCTCCATCCTGCTCGCCCATTCGATGCTGGTCCGCTCGGCGCGCGGAAAGCCGCCCGTGCTGCTGCTGGACGAGGTCGCGGCGCATCTCGACCCGGCGCGCAGGCACGCCCTGTTCGACCGGCTGAGCGGCGCGCAAGTGTGGATGACCGGGACAGAAGACAGTCTTTTCAACGAGTTGGGTGCGGCCACCCGGCTTCATGTGGAGGCGGGGCGCATCACCGGTTCCGCAGCATGACGCGTCGCAGCAACGACTCGCCGCTTGGCCGTTCCCTTCTCGGCCGCCCTCTGCCCTAAGGGCGATGTCGGCGGGGCCGGCAAGGGTTTTAGCTTGCAGTCGGGGGATTGCACCGAATGATCGCTGGTTTTCGCACGCTGCTCGCAGCAGCCGTGCTCATGTTTGGCGCTGCCTTGGCCGTGGCGCCCGCGAATGCCGGTGTGCTGCAGTGCGCGCCCTTCGCGCGACAGATTTCGGGCGTCGAGATTTTCGGCAATGCCGGAACCTGGTGGAACCAGGCCGAGGGCCGCTACGAGCGCGGCCACGAACCCCGCGTCGGCGCCGTGCTCGCCTTCGCGCCAAGCCGGCGGATGCGCGTCGGCCATGTCGCCATGGTCAGCAAGGTCGTTGGCAGCCGTGAAGTGCTGCTGACCCATGCCAACTGGTCCTATCGCGGCGGCATCGAGCGCAATGTCCGCGCGATCGACGTGTCGCCCGCCAACGACTGGTCGCAGGTGCGCGTATGGTATGGACCGATGGGCGATGTCGGCCTGTCCGCCAACCCCGCGCAGGGCTTCATCTATCCGCACAGCGTCGCCCCTGCGGCCGTAACGATCGCCGCGCTCGACCGCGCCACCGCCGGCGATGATGCCGCCATCGGCGCATTCTGAAGCCCCGTTTAACTTCTTCCTAAAGCTCCGGCTCTAGCGTCCGTCGTGTGGGGGCGATTCTCAGCGTCGGGGTCGCTTGAATGTTTCGATGGATGTGCCGGGCGGCGTTGCTGCTGGCCGGACTTGCGGCTGTGCCGGCGATCGGCGCGACCGTTTTGCAATGCGTACCCTATGCGCGGATCGTGTCCGGCGTGGAGCTATATGGCGACGCGCTGACCTGGTGGGGCCAGGCGGAGGACAATTACAAGCGCGGGCCCAAGCCGAAGAAGGGGGCCGTGCTGGCGTTCCGGCCGAACGGGCCGATGGTGCTCGGCCATGTCGCCGTCGTCAGCAAGATATTGGGCGACCGACGCATCCTGATCCGCCACGCCAACTGGTCCGCGCCCGGCGCGATCGAGGAGGACGTGCTGGCGATCGACGTATCGCCGGATGGCGACTGGAGCCAGGTGCGCATCTGGTTCAGCCCCAATGCGCAGATGGGCGCGCGGACCAACCCGACCTACGGCTTCATCTATCCGGCCAAGGCCAAGCTGCGCAAGTTCACACCCGACCCGGCGTTGGGCGGCAGCACCCGGTTCGCCAAGGTGGACGAGGACATGTGGGACGAGACGGACCTGCCGGACCCATTGCGCGACAAGCGGGCAAAGCCTTCCCGCGCCCGCCGCGAGATGGTGGCGCTGGCCGAAGCGCCGACGAGGATGCCTGCGGGCGCCCGCCGCAAGACCGAAAAGGCCGATCCGTTCATCGTCGAATATGCGGGCAAGCGTGTGGACTATGCCGACAACAGCCCGCGCGAACGATCGATCGGCGACATCATTGCCGACGTAAAGCGCGAGGCGCGGTTGCGCTGAGGATCAGTCTCCGGCGGGCGGTTCCGCGCTGTCGTCGGCAGGCCGCTCGAACCAGGCTTCCACCGTCCCGCTCAGCTTGATCGTCAGCGGCTGGCCGTTGCGGTCGCGGGTCTTGCCGGCGGCGACCCGAATCCAGCCTTCGGAAATGCTGTATTCCTCGACATCCTTGCGCTCGCGATCCTTGAAGCGGATGCCGATCCCGCGCTGCAGCGTCTCCATGTCGAAATAGGGGCTGCGCGGATTGGTCGAAAGGCGGTCGGGCGGGCTGTCGCTCATGGGAATATCCAAAATAAACTGCCCGCCGCGCCTAGACGGTCGCGTCGCCGCCCGTCAACCATTCAACGGCAGACGCGCACGCGCACCCGCTGCCCATAATAGCCGCGCCGCCACTCGCTCCAGCAATTCTGGCGATAGCCGCCGCGCCAGCTCTGACGGTAGCCGCGATAATGGCGACGGTCGTTCCAGCGGCGATCCCGGTCCCAGCGGCGGTTGTCCCAGCGACGGTCGCTGCCGCGCCAAGTGTCGCGGTGGCCGTAGCTGTAACCGTAACCGTAGGATTGTGCCTGTGCAGGCACTGCGGCCGCGCCGATGCCGGCGACCGCCACGGCGAGAGCCGCACCTTTCCAGATCAGGGTCATGTCACTTCTCCTCGTTCAACCCGCCCTCCCGTGGGGGCGACTGCAAGGAGGATGCGACGGCGCGGCTGAACCGGCGGGGAACACGGCCGACAGCCAAGGTTCAGACGCCGCGAAGCGCTTTTCCGGTGCGACGAACCGACGATCAGCGCCCGCGCAGCGCTGCCTCGGCCTCGCCGATATAGTCGCGGGTGATCGGCAGTGCGCGGCGATCGCGCGCATATTGCACCTGATAATTCACCATGCCGCCATGTTCGAACACGGTGGCCGCGCCGGCGAGGTAAAAGGTCCACAGGCGGAAGAAGCGCTCGTCATACAGGGCGACGATCTCCGCCTGGTGCGCCAGCGTACGCTTGTACCATTCGCGGATCGTCAGGCCATAATGGATGCGCAGCACTTCCACGTCGGTGACCATCAGCCGCGTGCCCTCGCTGCCCGCCACCATTTCCGACAGCGCGGGAATATAGCCGCCGGGAAAGATATATTTCTGGGTGAAGGCGTCGGTGATGCCCGGGCCGGCAATGCGCCCGATCGTGTGGATCAGCATTACCCCGTCGCGGGTCAAAAGGTCCCGGCACTTGGCGAAGAAGGCGCGAAAATGCGCAACGCCGACATGTTCGAACATGCCGACCGACACGATCCGGTCAAACGGCCCCTGCACATCGCGATAATCGATCAGCTCGAACCGCACATGGTCGGCAACGCCGGCGTCCGCCGCCCGCTGGCGCGCAATCTTCAGCTGCTCCTCCGACAATGTGATACCAGTCACGTCAACGCCGCAGGTGCGGTGGAGGTAAAGCGCCATGCCGCCCCAGCCGCAGCCGATATCGAGCACCTTCATGCCCGGCTTCAACGCCAGCTTGGCGGCGATATGCGCCTTCTTGTCCTCTTGCGCCTGTTCCAGGGCGATGCCGGCATGATTGTCCGCGTCCGGCCAGTAGGCGCAGCTATATTGCAGGTCCTTGTCGAGGAAGAGCGCGTAAAGTGCCGCCGACAGGTCGTAATGATGCGCGACATTGGCCTTCGACCTGGCCTTGTGGTTCGCGCGCCAGAGCGTCTGGCGCAGCGATTTCAACCCCCGCTTCAGCCCGCGCCGACCGATCGATCCGCCGTCTTCCCACGCATTATTGGCCCGGACGAGCGAAACCAGCTCCATGATCCCGCCGCCTTCGATCGTCACGCGCCCGTCGATATAGGCTTCCGCGATGCCCAGGCGGGGATCGCGGAGGATGTCGAAGGGGACGCGGCGATCGCGAAACCGGATCGCCAGTGTGGAGAAGGCGGGATCGGGCGTACCGACCGTGACGGCGCGGCCGTCATGATGGATCACCGTTAGCTGGCCACGCGTGACGAGCCGTTTGAGGACGCGGTCGAATAGCTTCATGAACGGGCTTCTAGTGCGGACGCCGTGCGAGCGTCAAATGCCGGCGTACCAGTCATATCCGGCCCGATCCTCCCAATAGCCGCCCTTGCCGCCGCCGATATGGGACAGGCGTTCCACGACCTGGATTTCCATCAGATATTTGGCCTGCTTGTAGCCAAGCTGCCGTTCGACGCGCAGCCGCAGCGGTGCGCCGTTGGCCACGGGCAGCGCCGCGCCGTTGAGTGCAAAGGCGAGGATGGTCTGCGGGTGAAACGCATCGATGAGGTCGATGCTCTCATAATAGCCTTCACCCCCGCCCATCGTGTCGGCGCAGCGGAAAACGATGTAGCGGGCGGTATCGCGCATCCGCGCGGCATCAAGCACCGTCTTCAGCGGGACGCCGCGCCATCGGCCGATCGCGCTCCAGCCCTCGACGCAATCATGGCGGGTGATCTGCTCCCGATGGGGCATGGCATGAATATCGGCCAGCGACAGCGCCAGCGGGCGATCGACGAGACCGGCAATGCGCAGCCGCCAGTCGGCAAATCCGTCGCGCCATAGCGCCTTGTAGGCGGGCGTGTTGGGATTGGCGGTGCCGTTGGAACGGAAGATGGGGGAGATCTGGTCGGGCCGGAATTCCCGCGCCAGTGCGTCGCGGGCCATGATCGACCGCTGCGCCCATTTGTGGAAATTTTCGGCCGAGAAAAGGGCGTCGCGCACCGTCCCGCTCTGTGTCAGCCGGTCGCAGCCTGCCAGCGTGGCCGCGGCACCCAGCACCAGCGCGCGGCGGGTCAGGATCATGGCCGTTCCTCGGGCACGTGGTAGCGGCCGGTGATCATCGATCGCAGCTCGTTCACCGGCCCCGCGAGCACCACCATCAGGATGTGCACGAAGAAGAAGGCGAGCAGCGCGAAGGCGGCGATGAAATGGATCGACCGGGCCGACTGGCGCCCGCCGAACAGATCGACCAGCCAGGGCCAGGCCGCGTTCATGCCGGGCGACATGGTGAGGCCGGTGAGGATGACGAGCGGCAGCGCGACGAAGATGACGCCGATATAGCTGGCTTTCTGCAGGACATTGTAGCGCAGCGCCGCGTCGCCCGTGGGAAAGCGCAGTCGGGCATGGCCCTTTATATCCTGCCAGACGTGGCGCGGAGCCAGATCGGCCTTGGTGAAGGCCAGATCGCGCGCGACATGGCGGTTGGCGAGGCTCCACAGCATGTAGCCGAGCAGGGCGAAGGCAAAGACGGGCGCCGTCGCCAGATGCCAGTGGCGCGAGAGGGCCAGATTATAGCTGGCTGGCAGCGTCCACCACGGGCCGAAACGGGTCAGCTCCAGCCATGGATGGTCGAAATTGGCGCCGGACTGGCCCCAGTAGAGACGGGGATGGGCATTGAAGATGCCGAGGCCGCTAGTGAGCAGCACGTAAAGGCAGAGCGCGTTCAACCAGTGCCAGAGCCGCGTGGACAGGCGATGCCGCCTGACGATCCGTGCCGACATCGCCGCGTCCCTCCCTCTGCGCCCTGGTGCACGGACGCATCATAGCCGGTCGGACGCACCTAGCGCAATCCAGGCTCAGCCCTTGAGATTCAACCCTTCAACGTTGAACTGGAAGGGGAAGGTCTCGTCCTTGGGACCGACCGCCAGATTGACCTTCACCGTCTTCGATCGGGCTATGGCCTCATAGGCATTTTGCGAGGGCATGATCTCTATCCCGTCATTGGTGTCGGCCATGCGGCCTTTCCAACGATGGGTCTCGCCGTCGTCGGTGATGGCGGTGACGGCGCAATCCGACAGATCGCAATGGAAGGGCGCGCCGACCAGTTTCACGGTCACGTCCTTTTCGCCGTTGCTCATCGGCTGGACGAGCATGACCGAGAAGGTATCGGGCGCGTGAATGGTCGCAACCGTGTTGGCGCTGCCAATATAGGCGACCTTCGATTCGCCCTGAGCCTCATATTTCCAGACCTGGCCGATCTGCTGGCGCTGGGTCGGTTCCTTATCGCGCGACCCGCAGCCCGCGACGAGGCAGGCGGCGCCGAGAATGATGAGAGTCCGCATGTGCAATCTCCTTTACGGAGAGGTCAACGCGGCAAAACTGATTCAGGTTGCGCGGGCCAGTGTTCAATCCGCGTAGCGCGCAGCGGTATCGCGGATAAGGGCGATCATGTTGGGGATGCCCTGGGTGCGGTTGGAGCTGAGCTGGTTCCTGAGGTCGAACGGCGCGAGCGCGCCTGCAATGTCGGTCGCGGCGATCTCCGCGGGCGCGCGATCCTGCACGGTCAGCAGGACCAGCGCGATAATCCCCTTGGTGATGGCGGCGTTGCTGTCGGCCAGGAAATGGAGGCGGCCATCCTCCAGCGTGGTGGGATAGACCCACACCGCCGCCGAGCAGCCGCGCACCAGGGTCGCGTCGGTCTTGAGCGCGTCGGGCATGGGTTCGAGCGCGCGGCCCAGATCGATCAGCAGGCGATAGCGGTCGTCGGCATCGAGAAATTCATATTCCTCGGTCAGTTCGGCGAGGGTCGGGGAGACGGTCATGGGGGCGATATAGAGCGGTACGCGCGAAGCGGAAGCCACTTCTTCCCCCGCCCCTCGGCGAGAGAGTCGATCAGAGCGAGTGGCCTCGACAGAGCAGAACCCAGTCGAGCGCGCCGGGCACGCCCTCCCTCGACCCCTCCGGCGACGAGAGGGGACGTGCGGGATTACAAGTCCACGCCGGCCGCGATCGCCTCCAGCTTGCGGATGCGTTCCTTGAGGTCCGCGACCTCGATCCGCGCGGCGGCGGATGGCGGCGTAGCATCTTCGGTGCGGCGGGTGAGTTCCGCGCGCTTGAGGTCGAGCCAGCCGTTCCAGCCGCGCAGCGTCGCGAAAGCGAGGATCGCGACGCCGGCCAGGCCCGATGCGGCCATGGCAAGGTAGAAAATGGGGTCCTGCATGATGCTGTCTCCCTGTTGCGGCCGCGTCAGTCGCGGTCCTTCAATTTCTCGAATTCGCGGTCGAGCGCCGTCGAACTGTCGGTCGCCAGGCGCTCCAGCACGGCCACGCGCTCCTTGAGGCCCTTGACCTCCGCGCGCAGCCGGTCGGCTTCAGGATCGGGTCCCTGACGGACCATCTCCTCGCCCTTGTGGCGGCGCACCACGCCATATTTGGCGCGGATGACGCTGACGATGCCGGTGATCGCGACGATGGCGACAACCATTTCAAACGGATTCATGTCTGTTCCTCAGTTGGCCGGGCCGCGCAGCATGTCGATTTCGCGCGTCAGCTTGTGGCTGTCGTCCGTGACGATGCGTTCCACCACCGCGAGCCGGTCCTTCATCGATCCCAGCTCGGCACGCAGCTGGGCATTTTCCTGGCTCAGCAGCCTGACGCGCTCGGTCGTTTCGTCGTCCCGCCTGGGATAGATCGCCTGGCCCCAGCTGCCATCGAGCGGATAGCCGTGCCGCACGCGCAACCAGGTGGTGAAGATCCAGCCGGCGATGGCGAGACCGCCGAGCAGCAGGCCGCCCGCGATCATCCACGGCACGTTAGGCAATATGACGCTTTCGGCGAAGTCGGTCGGCTGTACCATGTGAAGTCTCCCCTGCTCGCTTCAGCGCAGCTCTTCGATGGCGCGGGCGGTGCTGGTGGCGGGATCGGTGGCGATCCGTTCCAGCACGGCGATCCGCTCCTCGAGCCGGCCGATGCGACCCGTCAGTCTCTCGTTCTCGCTCGACAGCAGATCGATTTTTCGACCGGCGTCGGCATCGCTTCGATGAGCGACGCCTTTCCATTCGTTTTCCACCGGATAGCCGTGCCGCGCGCGCACCCAGGTGGTGAACATCCAGCCCAGCGTCGACATGGCGATGATGGCGAGGACGAAAGTCGGCCCTGCGAAGCTCATGATGAAAACTCCCTGTTCCCGCGCCGCTCAGCGCAGCCGTTCGATCTCTTCGCTCAGGCGGTGGCGGGGATCGGTGACGATCTGTTCCAGCACCGCGATCCTGTTCTCCAGATCTTGGTTGATCCGCACGTCGGGCATTGGCGGGAGCGGTGGCGGGACTTGCGCCTTCAATCCGGCCAGCGCCTTCTTCACCTTCCGCCGGGCATAGGCCTGCAACAGCATGAGCGTCGCGCCGCCGAACAGGAAGGCCTAGAAGAAGCCGAGAACCACGTCTTCCATAAACGCTCTCCCCCAGGATCAGCGCAGGCTGTCGATCTCGTCCGCCAGGCGCGTGTTGCGGCTGGTATAATAGGTTTCGATGTCGGCCAGCCGGCGATCGATGTCGCGGAACTTGGAGCGCACGTCGCGGGTGGAGCGCGCCGGGTTGGTGCGCACACCCTGCCAGAACTTCTCGTCGTCGCGATCCGAATAGAGGCCGCTCGGCTTGTTCTCGGCGAAATAGGCGATGATGAAATAGGCGATCAGCGTCCAGGGAAAGGCGCCCATCAGGGTCACCAGCACCGCGCCGACCCGGACCCACACGACGTCGATCCCGCTATAGTCGGCGATGCCGGCGCACACGCCCATCCATTTGCCGTTCTGCTTGTCGAGATAGAATTTGGTACGACGGGCGTTCATGTCAGTTTCTCCGGTCGAAATCGAAGTTGTCGTCGGGCGCCTGGCCACGGGGACGGAAGTCCGGGTTGTCGGCAGCGACGATCCGTTCGACCGTCTGCAGCCTTTCCTCCAGCCGCCGGGCGAGCAGGTGGAGCTCGTCCAGCAGCCGCTCGTCCTCGTCGGTGATCTTGGGGGCCTGCTTCCATTTGGTGACATAGTGGAAGATCAGCCACGGCATGCCGATGAACAACATGCCGCAGATGATGACGGGCAGAAACACGTCTTCCATGGGATCAGCCTTCCCCGTTCAAGCTGGGCTTGTTCATGCTGGCCTTGAGCGCGGCGAGTTCGGCATCGACCTTGTCAGATGACTTGAGCTCGGCGATCTCCTCCTCCAGCGTCTTGGGCTGTGAACCCAGGCTGGCGGCATCGGCACGGCCCTCGACGAGGTCGACCCGGCGCTCGAGCATGTCGAAGCGAGCGAAGGCCTCGTTCACCTTCTCGCCGGCATAGGCCTCGCGCACCCGCAGGCGGCTTTCGGCGCTTTGCATCCGGGTCACCAGGCTGTTCTGCCGGGCACGCGCCTCGCGCAGCTTGGCCTGCAGCTTGGCGATATCCTCCTCGGATGCCTTCAGCGCCTCGTCGAGCACGCCGATCTCGTGCGAGAGATGATCGGCCATATCGGTCGCCTTCTGCTTTTCAACCAGCGCCGCCTTGGCGAGGTCCTCGCGGTCCTTGCTGAGGGCGAGCTGGGCCTTGTCGGTCCAGCTTTCCTGCAGCGCGGTGAGCTTGGCGATATGCCGGCGCATTTCCTTCTGGTCGGCGATCGTGCGGGCGGCGCCGGCGCGGACCTCTACCAGAGTCTCCTCCATTTCGAGAATGATCATGCGGATCATCTTCGCCGGGTCCTCCGCGCGATCGAGCAGATCGGTCACATTGGCGGCGATGATGTCGCGGGTGCGGGAGAAGATACCCATTTGACTGTCACTCCTGGTCTTGAACGCTTGTTCTATTGGGTGGTGCCGGGATGGGCAAGTTAGGGGCCAGGCCCATCCCGGCCGGGGTTTCGACCTTACGCCAGATAGCGCAGGGTCGCGGGGGTAGTGTGGCTGGCGAGCATCGGGGCTTCGCTCGCCCGCGCGGGGCCGACCGCAGAGAGGATCATCGTCGATCCGAACAGCAGGGCGGCGATGGCGACGGACAGGGTCTGGCCGATCTCGCGCGATGCGCTGTTGGTCTCTTTCGTCATTGCAAAACTCCCTGAACCTTGGCCTTCATATGGTGCCGCCCTCTGCGTGGCGGCTTTGCTCTTCATATTGCAGAGGGTGTGCCAGTTTCGAGAATCGCCTGATTTTTGCTGTTTTCGGTTGCCCATGCCCGATGAATGCGAAATTCACCTTGCTGAAAGGTGGGAAATTTTGCCAAGATTTGGGAATGGAAAAGACTACGCAGTTTGTC
>JBEVME010000109.1:0-7200 GCA_040508785.1 Sphingobium sp. | reverse complement strand
CCGAGGAAGCTTGGCAGCGCCATGTCGCGCGTTTCCTGGACGAGGCGGTGGACCGGATCGTTTCGGCCGATCGTCCGCCCGACTATCGCGAGCCGGCCGTGGACCGGGCCGACGCCTGGCCGGAACTGACTGGCGCGACTCGGTCGGGCCGGCCCCAGGCGGTGCAGCGCTACGCGCCCGACCGCACGCTGATGATCTCCGCCGCCGCGCCGGTGACGGACGGCACCGCGCTGCTCTCCACCCAGAATGCGCGCGACATCACCCGCACGGTCCGCGCCGAACGGCTGCGGCTGGGTATCGTGCTCGCCATCGCCACGCTGGCATCGGTGCTGCTGTCGCTGTTCCTGGCGCGAACGATCGTTCAGCCGCTGCAGCGGCTGGCGCGCGCCGCCGTCAGGGTGCGCCTGGGTCGCGCGCGCGAGGTCACGGTGCCCCGCCTGCCCGAGCGGCGGGACGAGATAGGAATGCTCGCCCGCGCGCTGTCGGACATGAGCCATGCCCTGCGCCAGCGGATCGACGCAACCGATGCCTTCGCCGCCGATGTCAGCCATGAACTCAAGAACCCGATCGCTTCGCTGCGGTCCGCGCTCGACGCGCTCGATCGTGTGGACCGCCCCGACCTTCGTGCCCAATTGATGGCCATCGCGCAGGACGATGTGCGTCGGCTGGACCGGCTGATCACGGACATAGCCGAAGCTTCGCGAATAGACGCGCAGCTGTCGCGCACCCGCTTCGAACCGATCGACCTTGGCCTGCTCATAGAGCGGATGGTGGTCGCGCGCGAAGCGCGCGGGGTGCCGCGCGGCATCCGTATCGCCTTTGCCCGGCCGCGCAAGGATGTGGCGGTGGTGCTGGGCTCGGAACAGCGACTGATCCGGGTACTCGACAATCTCATCGACAATGCGATTTCCTTCTCCCCCGACCACGGCCTTGTCCAGATCGTCGCGACCGTCGCCGACAATGAGGTACTGGTCAGCGTCGAGGATGAAGGCCCCGGCGTGCCGGAAGAACAGCGCGAGCATGTGTTCCGACGTTTCCACAGCGTCCGGCCCGAAGGGGAGGCGTTCGGCGGCCATTCCGGTCTCGGCCTCGCCATTTCCCGGTCGATTGTCGAAGGTCACCAGGGCCGGATCGCGATCGCCGACCGCGAGGACGCGCAGAGCGGCGCCTGTTTCGTCATGCGGCTGCCGATGGCGGTCGATCGCGACCCAGGTATCGTATCGGAATGACCCCGTGCCGGTGCCAGGGCCGTCCTAATTCGATTCCCAGCCGCGTCGCGACGGTCTAAGGGTGCGGGTGGGATGACGCGGGCACTCTCTTCGGAAACGCTCCATGCGACCAGTGTCGCGATCGACGGCCGTGCCATCCTGCTTTCGGGCATCAGCGGCATCGGCAAGTCCGACCTGGCCCTGCGCCTGATAGATCGCGGCGCCGTGCTGGTCAGCGACGACTATACGCTGGTGAAGCGCGTCGATGGTCGACTGATCGCCACGTCGCCGGCGACCATCGCCGGACGCATGGAGGTGCGCGGGATCGGCATCGTCGACATGCCGCATCTGGACGAAGCGCCGGTGGCGCTGGTGGCTGAGCTGTTCGGGACCGTCGACCGGATGCCGATGCAGTTAGTGACGCGCAGCATTGCGGGCCTGTCCGTCCCCGTCATCAAGATCGCACCGCTCGAAGCGTCCGCCCCGGTCAAGCTGGAGCTGGCATTGCGAGGCATCGCGCCATGACTCACGCGATCGGGGCCAAGACCATCCTGCTGCTGACCGGCCTGGCGGGCGCCGGCAAGACCACCGCGCTCAAGACGCTGGAGGACATGGGGTGGGAGGTGGTCGATAATCTGCCGCTGATCCTGCTCGACCGGCTGCTCGACACGCCATTGCCGGCAGGCCATGACGAGGATGACCGCCCGCTGGCGCTCGGCATTGATGCCCGGACGCGCGGCTTCGACGCCAACGCCATCGTCCAGCGGATCAAGGCACTGCGGGAACGCCATGGTCATGACATGGAAACGCTGTTCCTGGACTGTAGCGGGGCCGAACTGGAACGCCGCTTCGCCGAGACCCGGCGCCGCCATCCGCTGGCGCTCGACCGGCCGGCGGCTGACGGCATCGCCCGCGAACGCGAGCTGACCGAGCCGCTGCGCCGCTGGGCGACCCAGGTGATCGACACCACCAGCCTGACGAGTAATGCACTGCAACAGGAAATCCGGTCGCGTTTTTCGCGCGAACGGCTGTCGGACCCGGTGCTGACAATATTGTCCTTCGGGTTTTCGCGCGGCGTGCCCCGCAATGCCGATCTGATGTTCGATATGCGTTTCCTGCGCAACCCGCACTGGGAAGCAGCGCTGCGCCCCAAGACCGGGCTGGATGCCGAAGTTGCCGTCTATATCGCCGGAGACCCGGCCTATGAGGCGGCGTTGAGCAGGATCGAAGAGCTGCTGGCGACGCTGCTGCCACGTTATGCCGAAGGCGGCAAAGCCTATATCACGGTCGCGTTCGGATGCACCGGCGGCCGTCATCGCTCGGTCCATGTGGCCGAACGGGTTGCCAGATACTTGCAAGACGCCGGCTTTTCGCCCACGGTCTCGCACCGCAATATGGAATCGGCGCCCCAGGATGCCCTGGAGAAGCGCCGCACGGGGGGCCCGGAAGCACTCTCATGACGCAGATGGGCCCATAGGCAATGATCGGACTGGTACTTGTGACTCACGGATCGCTGGCGACGGAATTCGTCGTGGCGATGGAACATGTGGTCGGCCCGCAGCAACAGATCGCACCGATCTGCATCGGCCCCGAGGATGATATGGAGGTGCGCCGCGCCGATATCGCCACCGCGGTCGAGCGCGTCAATGACGGGTCGGGGGTCATCCTTCTGACCGACTTGTTCGGGGGGACCCCCTCCAACCTTGCCATCTCCCTGTTGAAGGCCGGCGAGATAGAGGTGATTGCGGGCATCAACCTGCCCATGCTGATCCGGCTGGAAAGCGCGCGCAAGGCCATGGATGTGCGTGCCGCAGTCGCGGCCGCGCGGGAGGCGGGACAGAAATATATCAGCGTGGCATCGGAGCTGTTGGGCAGCACATGACGGATATCAGCCAGGAAGTCCTGATCAGCAACCGGCGCGGGTTGCACGCGCGCGCCAGCGCGAAGTTCGTGACCCTGGCAAGCGGCCTGCCCGCGCAGATCACGGTCACCAAGGACGGAAGCCATGCCGTGACCGGCACGTCGATCATGGGCCTGATGATGCTGGGCGCGGCGATGGGCGACACCATCACCATCAGCGCGACCGGCACGGATGCGGCCGATTCGCTGGCCCGACTGATCACCCTGGTCGAGGACAAGTTCGGCGAAGATTGAGGCGGGGCAAAGCCGATCGTCGCCCGTTAGATTTTTGTTGACCGATGCGAGCTAGACTCCGCGCGGCACCCGCTCGCGGGCGCCAGGGGGGTCCTGATTGCCAGCCGACTGGATGATGCGATGGCGGACCAACGACTGACGGACGAAGTGGGCCGGCTAGCGGCTCTGGCCCGCTATGATATTCTGGACAGCCCGCCCGAATCGGGCTTCGACCGCATCACCGGCCTGGTCCGCAGCGTCCTGAATGTTCCGATGGCGGTCGTCTCGCTGGTCGACGCCGATCGCCAGTGGTTCAAGGCGCATGATGGGCTGGATGATACCGAGACGCCGCGCGGCATCGCCTTTTGCGACCACACGATCCGGCAGCGCGAACCGATGGTCATCGCCGATGCCACCGCCGATGCGCGCTTCAGCGACAATCCGCTGGTCACGGGCGGCGCCCGAATCCGCAGCTACGCCGGCGTGCCGCTCACAACGCCCGATGGGTATAATATCGGCTCGCTTTGCGCCATCGACACGGTACCGCGCGATTTCGATCCCGCGCAGATCGCCATTTTGCAGAGCCTGGCGGCGCTGGTCGTCGATCAGATGGAACTGCGCCGGATCGCAGATCGCGATTTCCTGACCGACGCACTGACCCGCCGCGCCTTCGTTGCGGAGATGGACAAGCGAATCGCGCTGTTCCTGCGGCACGCGCGCCCGGCTGGTCTGCTGCTGTTCGATATCGATCGCTTCAAGGCGGTCAACGATAGCCACGGCCATGCGGCAGGCGATGCGGTGATCCGCGCGGTCGCCCTGCTCTGTGACCGTCTGAAACGACCCAGCGACGTGCTGGGACGGCTGGGTGGCGAGGAGTTCGGCCTGCTGCTCCCCGAAACGAGCGAGACCGAGGCAATGACGGCGGCTGAGCGCTTTCGTGCAGCGATCGCGGCGCTGCACGTAGATCATGCACCGCCGCTCCGGGTAACGGTCAGTTTCGGAGTGGCGGCGCTGGACCATGGCCGATGCCGGAGCGATGCCTGGATAGCTGAGGCGGACGCGGCGCTGTACGCGGCCAAGCGCAGCGGACGCGACCGGGTGAATCTGGCGCGGCTTTCGGTGCCGCACGTCGCCTGACGCCCCTACCCTTTCGCGCCCTTCCCCGTTAGGGAGGGCGCTGCAACAGGGGACCAGACAGGCGTGGCGCGCGAAATCACCGGTTTTTCGAACCCGCTGGTAAAGCGCGTCCGATCCCTGCGGGAAAAGAAGTTCCGCAAGACAGAAGGGCTGTTCCTGGCTGAGGGACTGCGCATCCTGACCGAAGCACGCGACGAGGGTGTGCTGCCCGAAATGCTGTTTCATGCCGGCTCCACGCACCCGCTGGCCGTGACCCTGATTGCCGCGATGGAGGCGGCGGGCGCCGAGGTGTTCGAGACGACACCGGACATATTGTCGAAAATGTCCGGGAAGGACAATCCGCAGGCGGTCGTCGGCGTCTACCGCGACCGGCTGACGCCGCTCGATACGCTCGACCGAAGCAGCGCCGACATCTGGATCGTCGCCCAGTCGCTGCGCGACCCGGGCAATCTGGGGACGATCCTGCGCACGGGCGATGCCGTTGGGGCGGGAGGCCTTATCCTGATCGACGATTGCGTCGACCCTTTTTCGGTCGAATCGGTCCGCGCGAGCATGGGGGCGCTGTTCACCCAGAAGATCGTTCAGGCGCGCTGGGATGATTTCGTCGCATGGCTGCGCGCCGGTCCGGGCCAGCTGATCGGAACCAGCCTGAAGGCGAACCAGGATTATCAGCAACCGCATTATGCCAGCCCCGCTTTCCTGCTGGTCGGCAACGAAGCGCAAGGGCTGCCCTCCGACTATGAGACGCAGTGCGACCTGCTCGTGAAGATGCCGATGCTCGGCAAGGCGGACAGCCTGAACGCGGCTGTCGCGACGGCGGTGATGGCCTATGAACTGTTGAACCAGAAAAGGAAGCGATAGGGCGATGGCGGGGGATGCGAACGGGGTCGGCGCGATGTGGCGCCATAAGCGGGTGCTCGGTGCCAGCCTGATCGGCACGGCGGTCGAATTCTACGACTTTTACATCTACGCCACGGCGGCCAGCCTTGTGTTCGGATCGCTGTTCTTCCCGTCCACCTCGCCCTCCGCGCAGCAGCTTGCAGCGTTTGGTACCCTTGCCCTCGCCTTTTTCGCGCGACCGTTGGGCGCCGCAATATTCGGCCATTATGGCGATCGCATCGGCCGCAAGGCCACACTTGTCACCTCGCTGCTGCTGATGGGGGGATCGACGCTGCTGATCGGCTTCCTGCCGACCTATCAGGCCATCGGATGGTGGGCGCCGTTCATCCTGTGCGTGCTGCGTTTCGGCCAGGGCCTTGGGCTGGGCGGCGAATGGGGCGGCGCCGCATTGCTGGCGGTCGAGAACGCACCGCCGGGCTGGAAGGCACGGTTCGGCATGTTCCCGCAACTAGGCGCCCCGGTCGGCTTCCTCGCTGCTAACGGCCTGTTCCTGATCCTGGGCACGCTGCTGACCGAGGAGCAGTTTCTGGTGTGGGGTTGGCGGCTGCCGTTCCTGGCCAGCGCGATCCTGGTCATCGTCGGCCTCTGGGTACGGCTGAAACTGACCGAAACGCCCGAATTCGCAGCCGCGAGGGCCGAAGCGCCGCCGCCGGCCGTGCCCTTGGCGACTTTGCTGTCGAGCCATCTGGGTGCAGCGGTCGCAGGCACATTCGCCTGCACCGTCTGTTTCGCCGTCTATTACATCGCGACCGCCTTTTCGCTGAGCTACGGCACCAAGGATCTCGGCATCGACCGCGAGACGTTCCTCGGCATCCAGCTCGGCGCGATCCTGTTCATGGCCGGCAGCATATTGCTGGCGGGATGGTGGGCGGACAAGTCCAGTCCCACGCGGGTGCTGGCCTGGGGCTGCGCCGGGACGGTGCTGATGGGCCTCGCCTTCGGGCCGCTGATGGGGACTGCCGCGATCCTGCACATCTTCATCGCGCTCAGCCTTGCACTGTTCATGATGGGCTTCGTCTACGGCCCGCTCGGCGCTTATCTGCCCGCCTTGTTCCCGGTACAGCTGCGCTACACCGGCGCGTCCTTCGCGTTCAACCTGGGCGGCATAATGGGCGGCGCGCTGGCACCGATCGTGGCGACCTGGCTGATCGCGGTGCAGGGTATCGAACTGGTCGGCCTCTATATGGCGGCGGCGGCGGCGGTCAGCCTGGCGGGGCTGTGGTGGACAAGTCGCCACCCCTGAGCAGACAAGCCGTCAGCCGATGAACTTGCGCATCAGGATCAGCGGTACGCCGCTATCCTCGAAGGGCCTCACGCCAACGAATCCGAAACTGCGATAGAGCGGCACGCCCGACATCGTCGCCGACAGTTCGAGCGCCGTGAAACCCTCCGCCCTGGCCGCGGCTTCGCAGAGGGACAGGATCAGCGTGCCGACCCCTTTGCGGACGTGGTCGGGATGCGTGTACATCGCACGCACCCGCGCCGCCTCGCTTGCGGGATCGAGCAGGCGGTCGTCGCGTCCCGCACTATGGTTGCCGCCATAGCCGGTCGCCCGCCGGCTCCAGCCGCCGCAGCCGGCAATCTCCCCGCCGTCCTCGATCAGGAAATAGGTGCCGTCGGCGATCAGGCGGCTGTCCAGGCCCATGAAAGCATGGCTGGCTCGAACCTGATCGGGCGTGAGGAATGCATCCTGCAGCCGGTCGATGGCGAGCGTCATGACGGCGGACAGCATGGTTTCGTCGGCCGCGGTGGCAAGTCGGTGGGTCAGCATCGACATGTTTTGAAACGGAAACGGCCGGCCCCGCAAGGGACCGGCCGTATT
>JBEVME010000092.1:0-11244 GCA_040508785.1 Sphingobium sp. | reverse complement strand
CGGATACGCGGTTCAATACGGAAATGGAACGAGGCGGCGCCGCATCCCGGCGCCGCCTTTTTCATCGGGTCGAGCACAGGAGACAGAGGATGACGAAGACAGCCCGCCTGGAGGTGCGCGCGGCGCTTCCTTCCGACGTGCGGGGTATCCAGCGGCTGGTTGCCCGCGTCTATCCGGGCCTTCCCAACTATTCGCTCGCCACGCTGCGGGGGCAGATCAACAATTTCCCCGCCGGCTGCTTCGTCGCACTCTATGACAGCAAGGTCGTTGGCTATTGCGCGACCATGCGGGTCAGCAAGGGCATGGCCTTCGCCCAGCATGACTGGGACGAGATCACCGCCAACGGCTTCGGCACGCGGCACAGCGCGGCAGGCGAATGGCTCTACGGCTACGAGATGGCGGTCGACCCCAAGCTGCGCGGCCTGCGCATCGGCCAGCGCCTCTACGACGAACGCAAGGAGCTGGCCGAGCAACTGGACCTGCACGGCATCGTCATCGCCGGGCGGATGCCAGGCTATGCGCGGGCGAAGCGCAAGGTGGACGGGCCGGCGGATTATCTGGACAAGGTCGTCACCGGAAAAATTCGGGATCAGGTCGTCAGCTTCCAGCTGAAAAACCAGTTCGAGCCGATGGGTGTGCTGGAAAACTACCTGCCCGAAGATGTGCAGTCGGCGGGCCACGCGGCGCACCTCGTCTGGCGCAATCCCTATGTCGATCCCGACGAGGCGCCGGAAATGCGGGTGCCGCGCGGTGTGGAGGGCGTCCGCCTCGCCACCTGCCAGTTGCAGGCGCGCGCGGTGCAGGATTTCGACGAATTCATCCGCAACATCGAATATTTCGTCGATGTCGCGGCGGACTATCGCTCCGACTTCATCGTCTTTCCCGAGCTGTTCACCCTGCCACTCCTCTCCTTCGAGACCAAGAAGCTGACGCCGATGGAGGCGATCGACAAGCTCACCGAATATACGCCGCGCCTGACCAAGCAGCTGGAGCGGATGGCGCTGGAATATAATATCAATATCATCGGTGGCTCGCACCCGACCCGCGCTGACGACGGCGACATACAGAATATCGCCTATGTGGCGCTGCGCGACGGGTCGGTGCATACGCAGGAGAAGATCCACCCGACCCCCAACGAGGCCTTCTGGTGGAATATCAAGGGCGGAGACAGCCTGGACGTGATCCAAACGGACTGCGGGCCGATCGGCGTGCTGATCTGTTACGACAGCGAGTTTCCGGAACTGGCGCGGCGGCTGGTGGACCAGGGCGCGCGGATCATCTTCGTCCCCTTCTGCACCGATTCGCGGCTTGGCTATATGCGCGTGCGCTATTGCGCGCAGGCCCGCGCGATCGAAAACCAATGCTATGTCGTCATGTCCGGCAATGTCGGTAACCTGCCGAACGTCGACAATATGGACATCCAATATGCCCAGAGCGCGATCCTGACGCCGTGCGATCTGCCCTTCGCGCGCGACGGCATCGCGGCGGAATCCACCGAAAATGTGGAGACGCTGACGATGGCCGACGTGAACCTCGCCGACCTCAGCTGGGCACGCGCGGAAGGCACGGTGCGCAACCTGCGCGACCGGCGGTTCGACCTCTATCATATCGAATGGGACAGCAATCCCGACCACGCCCACGCACCCAGCGGCGGGCCGGTGCCGGCCGGCGGGCATAATTCGCCGGGCGGAGGGTAAGCGCCTCTTCCGTTGCGCGCCTCCCTCAGGTCATCCGGCCTCGACCCGCCGCCCTGCGTCGGGCGACCCTATATGCTCCCGCCTGATGCCCAAGCCGACAAGCCGTGCCGGAATTCCCCGCAGGAAGGCGTAGCGATCGAGCAGCCGAACCGGCCAAGGCGGCGTTGTCAGCCGGGCTTCTGGATCGAGAAGCGCGCCGATGACATTGTCGTGGACCGCCTTCTGCATCGCCTGAACCGCGCGCGTGGGAAACAGGCGACGTCGCTGCACCAGCGGCGCCAGATGGTCGATATCCCTTCCCTCCGCCAATGTCTCCGCCATCAGATTGGCGGCTGCCACGGCATCCTGGATCGCCAGGTTGATGCCCACCCCGCCCACCGGGGACATAGCGTGCGCCGCATCGCCGATCGCCAGCAGGCCGGGCCGATGCCAGCGCGTCAGCCGATCGAGCGAGACCGAGAGCAGCTTGATCTGGTCCCAGTCGGTCAGCGTTTCTGCCGCGCGGTCCATGCCGGTTCCCAGCCGCGCGACCTCTGCCCGGAACGCGTCGAGTCCCCTGTCCCGCACAACGTCGGCGCCGTCCTTGGCGAAAACATAGGCGCATTGCCAATAATCGCCCCGGTCGATCTGCACGAACAACCGCCCGGCCTCGAACACGCCCATCGTGTCGTTGTCGGCGCCTGGCGTCTTTGGCAGGCGGAACCAGAAAACGTCCATCGGCGCGCCCAGGTCCTCCAGCGGCAGCGCGGCGGCTTCACGCAGCACGGAACGACGGCCATCGGCGGCAATGACATAATCGGCCGGAATGACGGTGCCGTCCCCCAGCGTTACGCCGATCACCCGGTCGCCGTCATAGGCAAGGCCCGTCGCCTCCGCATTCATGCGCAAGGTGAAGTCGGGATAGAGCTTCGCCTCGTCCGCCACGAAGTCCAGAAATTCCCATTGCGGCATCAGCGCGATGAATCTGCTGTCGACGGGAAGGCGCCGGAAATCGGCGATCCGCATGACCCGCCCGGCCACGCGGGCGGCGAGTTGCTCGACCTTGTTATGCGGCCTTGCGAGCAGCCCGTCGCGCAGCCCGAGTTCGCGGAACAGCTCCAGGGTCGAGGGGTGGACAGTATCGCCGCGAAAGTCGCGCAGGAAGTCACCATGCTTTTCCAGCACGGTCGTCGGCACGCCGGCGCGCGCGAACAGCAGGCCTGCCATCATGCCGGCTGGCCCACCGCCGACGATCACCAGTCGCGCCGCCATGAAGCTCTCCCCGGCCGCAGGAACCCATGAATGCAAATGCGGGTTGTAGCCTTCATGCCGTCGAGCGTCATCCGCGACTTTACCTACGATCCTGCCGCCCAGCGGCTGGATGTCCGGTTCGTCAGCGGCCGCCTCTACAGCTACTATGACGTGCCGGAACCGGTCGCGAAGGGTATGCGCAAGGCCGTGTCCAAGGGCAGCTTCTTCAACCGCAGGATCAGGAGCCGCTTCCGCCACGCACGGCAGCGGTAAGTGCACACGGCAGCGGTTATTCCACCGTCACCGATTTCGCCAGGTTGCGCGGCTGGTCCACGTCCGTGCCCTTCGCCACCGCAACGTGGTACGCCAGCAACTGCACGGGCACCGCATAGACCAGGGGCGCTATCAGCGGGTGGACGTGGGGCATTTCGATCGTCGCCATGCAGCCTTCGCCGGCCAGCGCGATCCCCTCGTCGTCGGAGATCAGCACCACCTTGCCACCACGCGCCTGCACTTCTTGCATATTGCTGACGGTCTTTTCGAACAGCGGGCCTGAAGGCGCGATGACGATGACGGGGACGGCGTCGTCGATCAGTGCGATCGGGCCATGCTTCATTTCGCCCGCCGCATAGCCTTCCGCGTGAATATAGCTGATTTCCTTGAGCTTGAGCGCGCCCTCCAATGCCATCGGATAATCGGGCCCCCGGCCAAGATAGAGCACGTCGCGCGCGGCCGCGATCAGATGCGCCGTCGCCTCGATCTGCGGATCGCGGGCCAGCGCCTCGTTGAGCGCGGCGGGGGCTTCGGAGAGGTGCCAGACAATCTCCGATTCCTCCTCCGCCGTCAGCTTGCCCTTGGCGCGGGCGAGATTGGCGGCGAGTGCGGCGAGCACCGCCAGCTGGCAGGTGAACGCCTTGGTCGAGGCGACGCCGATTTCCGGCCCGGCATGGGTCGGCAATAGCAGGTCGGCCTCGCGCGCCATCGAACTGGTGGGCACGTTGACGACCACAGCGATGATCTGGCCTTCCGCCTTGGCATGGCGCAGCGCGGCGAGCGTGTCGGCGGTCTCCCCCGACTGGCTGATGAAGAGGGCAAGGCCCCCCGGTGCCAGCACCGGGTCGCGGTAGCGGAATTCGCTCGCCACATCGATGTCGACGGGGATGCGGGCGAATTTCTCGAACCAGTATTTCGCGACCAGCCCTGCATAATAGCTGGTGCCGCAGGCGACGATGGTGATGCGGGTGATGCCCCCCAGGTCGAAGTCCATGTTCGGCATGGCCACTTCATTATCCATGCGGCGCAGATAGGAACGCAGCGTCTGGGCGACGACGACCGGCTGCTCGTAAATCTCCTTGAGCATGAAATGGCGGTAATTGCCCTTGTCGATCAGCGCGCCGGACACGCCGGAAATAGTGACAGGGCGCTCGACCGGCTGATTGTCCCTGTCGAATATCTCCGCGCCTTCGCGGGTGATGACGACCCAGTCGCCCTCCTCCAGATAGGCGATGCGCTGGGTCAACGGGGCGAGCGCCAGCGCGTCGGAGCCCAGAAAGGTCTCGCCATCGCCATAGCCCACCACCAGCGGCGAGCCGAGCCGCGCGCCGATGAGCATGTCGGGATGGCTGCGAAACAGGATGGCGAGCGCGAAGGCGCCGTGCAGACGCGGCAGTACCGCGCGCACAGCGTCGGTCGGACTGGCGCCCTGCTCGACAAGTTCGCTCACCAGATGCGCGACCACCTCGGTATCGGTCTGGCTGTCGAAGGTCCGCCCCCGCGCCATCAGCTCGTTGCGGAGCGGCTTGAAATTCTCGATGATGCCGTTGTGTACAAGCGCGACCTCGCGGGTCGCGTGCGGATGGGCGTTACTTGTCGTGGGCGCGCCATGGGTGGCCCAGCGGGTATGGGCGATGCCGGTCGTGCCCGGCAGCGGATCTTCGCCCAACACCTTGACGAGGTTGGACAGCTTGCCCTCGGCGCGGCGCCGTTCGATCAGGCCGTGATCGACGGTAGCAACACCCGCGCTGTCATAACCGCGATATTCGAGCCGCTTGAGCCCGTCGACCAGTCGCTCCGCGACGCCTTCGTGACTGACGATACCGATGATGCCGCACATATTCTGATCCTCTAGAGCGTATAGGGCACGCGAACGCCCAGCATCGTTGCCGGAAAATCCTTGGTATTTCGTGTCACCAGGATGGCACCGTTGACCTGCGCGGTGGCGAGGATCAGGGCGTCGAGCAGTTTCATCCGCGTCCGATGCCGAATGTCGGCAGCGGCGATCGCGATGCGCTGGTCCACCTCGACCACTTCAAAGGGTTGCAGAAGGGCGCGCACCTCTTCGCGGGTTTCGACCGGCTCGCCCGCGAGCAGCTCAGTCCAGACGATCCGGCTGATCCGGTGGCGCGGGTAGCGGCTGAGTTCCGAAACGGCGGGCATACGCGCGAACAGCCAGTCGATCAGGATATTCGTATCAAAAAAGGGATCGCTCACCGGTCAGCCATCGTCCCGGTCGCGGCGCATGTCGCGCTGATATTCGACCGCGTCACCGATATCGGTGCGATGCCGCCAATAGCCGGCGCCCCGTCTGATCCAGTCCTTGCTGGCCTCCGCGCGATAGGCGGACACGGCCTCGCGGACAATGGCGGCGCGCGATCTACCTTGCTCGGCAGCCAGCCGGTCGAGCCACTTGATGTCGTCTTCGGGCAGGTCCACCAATGTCCGCATGATATCGCGATATCATGTCATGATATCATGTCAATGCAGCTGCGCTTCGATCGGCTTTATCGTTGCCAGCCAGATGTCGGGCGGTGCCAGCATACGGATCGGCAGGCCGCTCGTGCCGATGCCGGCCGATACCAGCATTGCCTTCGCCCCTTCGCGGTAGACGCCGCAGGCATAGCGCGTCTCGTAGCGCGACGGCACATAGACGATCCCGACAAAGGGGAAGGCCATCTGGCCACAATGGGTGTGTCCGGCCAGCACCAGCATCGGCTGGTCAGGCAGCAGCGGGAATGGATCGGGGCCATGTGTCAACAGCAGTGGCGCGCCGCCGACGCGGTGCATCGCGGCCAGTGTCGCAGGGATATCCGGCCTGCCGGTATAGATATCGCGCAGGCCGCCGATCGCCAGAGGTCCTCGACGTTCCGCCTCATCGTCCAGCATGGTGATGCCCATGCGCGCGAATGCCGCCCGCCAGTCTGGTCGCGAAAGCGCTACACGGTTCTTCGGGCTGCGACTGTCATGATTGCCCAGAACGGCGATCACACCCAGCGGCGCGCGCAGGCCGGCAAAGGGCGCGATTGCGGCGCGGGCGTCATAGGTCGCCCCGCCCTTCGCATCGCCGACATAGTCCCCGCCCAGGAGGATAAGGTCGGGCTTGAGCGCATTCACCTGCGCCACGATGCGCGCCAGCCGTTCTGGGCTGTTGTCGGGTCCCGACAGGTGCGTGTCGGTGATGAGCGCGACCGTGACGGGAACGCCACGAGCATCCGCGGGAAAGGGTAGCGCGATAGCGAAGCGGCGGACAACCGGCGCGGCGCCCGCATTGTGAACCAACCAGGCTGCGAAGGCTCCCGCCAAGGCCAGCAAAATGACGATCGGCAGCAGCCAGCGTCGCAACGAGCGCCTCATTTCGCCGACGTTTTCGCCTTCATCCGCGCACGGAACCGGGCCGCCCAGCCAGTTTTCGCCTGTTGATCGGGCCGAACCAGGCACAGCGCGTCGGGCGCTACGTCCTTCGTCACCACACTGCCTGCTCCGACGATCGCGCCCGCGCCGATGCTGACCGGCGCGACCAGCGCGCTATTGGAGCCGATGAAGGCGCCCTCGCCAATCTCCGTGCGATATTTGAGGAAGCCGTCATAATTGCAGGTGATGGTACCCGCGCCGATATTGGCCTCCGCGCCGATGCTGGCATCGCCGATATAAGACAGGTGATTCGCCTTGGCGCCCCGACCGAGGGTCGCCTTCTTGATCTCGACAAAATTGCCCACCTTGGCCCCGACGCCGATCTGCGCGCCGGGGCGCAGCCGGGCATAGGGGCCGATTTCCGCGCCCTGCCCCACGGTCGCGCCTTCCAGATGCGAAAATGCGTGGATGACGGCATCGTCAGCGACGGCGACACCGGGACCGAACACCACGTTCGGCCCGATGGTCACGTCGCGGCCCAGAACCGTGTCGTGTGCGAAGAAGATGGTTTCTGGCGCGACAAGCGTAACGCCCTCACGCATCGCCTCGGCACGGCGGCGCGCCTGCCACAGCGCCTCCACGCCTGCCAGTTCGGCGCGGCTGTTTACTCCGGCAACCTCCCACGCATCGGTTTCGATAACCGCGCTCGTGGCGCCCGGCAGCATGACGATGTCCGGCAGATAATATTCGCCGGCCGCATTGCTGTTGCCGATCTGGTCGAGCAGGACGAACAGGTCGGTCGAGCGCGCCGCCATCAGCCCTGAATTGCACAGCGTCACGGCCCGCTCGTCGGCGTCGGCATCCTTATATTCGACCATTTTCGTGATGAGGCCCTGCCCGTCCGCGATGATCCGACCATAGGCAGCGGTATCGACTGGCCTGAAACCCAGCACTACGGCGCGCGGCTCGTCTCCCCGGTTCAGCCTGTCCAGCATGGCACGCATCGTGTCCGCGCGCACCAGCGGTACGTCGCCATAGAGGATCAGCACGTCGCCGGCGAAGCCGGCCAGCGCGTCATGCGCTTGGCGCACGGCATGGCCGGTACCCAGTTGCTGATCCTGCACGGCGATGACCGCGCCGGTGCCCGCGACCGCCGCTGCCACCTGATCGCGCCCGGCGCCGACCACGACCACCTGCCGCTCGGGCGCCAGCGCGGCGACATTGGCGAGCAGATGAAGCAGCATCGGCCGTCCGGCGACCGGATGAAGGACCTTGTGTCTCGCCGATTTCATGCGGGTTCCCTGACCGGCGGCGAGGATGATGACGGCCAATGGGCGTTCAGGCGAGCGGGTGGTCATGAAGGGCGCTGTCCTCTTCGAGCCTGCGATTGCGCCGCGCTTTGCCATGTTTGACTTGCCATTGCCACCGGGGAGGCGGCAGGAGGCCCGGCATGACAGAGATTCCTTTCGACATCGTCGGTTTCGACCTGGACGGCACGCTGATCGACACCAGCGGCGATCTGGCCGCAGCGGTCAATTTCGCCATCGGCACGATCGGCCTGCCAGCCTTTCCCGTCGACGCCATCAAGCCCTTCGTCGGCAAGGGTGCGCGCGTGATGCTGGAGCGCGCGCTGGCGGCTTCGGGACAGGAGGACGTGGCCGTGCTGGAAAGGCTGCTGCCGGTACTGCTCGACTATTATGAGCAGAATCTGGCGATCCATTCCCGGCCCTATCCGGGCCTGATCGCGGCGATGGATGCGCTGACTGGCGCGGGCGTCAAACTCGCCATCTGCACCAATAAAGCGGAGCGCTTCACCATTCCGCTGATGCAGCAGATAGGCCTGGCGGACCGCTTCGCCAGCATTGTGGGCGGCGACACCGTCGGGGTCGCCAAGCCTGATCCCGCACCCATATTGGCGATGATCGAGCGGGCTGGCGGCGGCCGGACCATCTTCATCGGCGACACGATCAACGACATTGCCGGGGCGCGCAACGCAGGAATAGCCAGTATCGCCGTAAGCTTCGGTTTCCTGGACGGACCGGTGGAGGACCTCGACGCCGACGCGGTGATCCACCATTTCGACGAGCTGGCGCCGCTGCTGCGGGGATGGCAAGCCGGCCTATAGGGCAGTGGCGGCAGAGATGTTCAAAGACTCCGATAGCGCCCCTGCAACCAATGCCGTCATCTGCACGATAGGCGTGACCACGCCCGCGGTCAGCATCGCCGTACTGATGCCCTCGCGTCGCCGTCTTAAATATCGCCGCAATCGGGAGAAGGTCAGCAGCTTGTATGCTGCGCGCACTGGGGCGTAGCGCTTCTGAAGCAGAGCGACGCGCGCGGCCAGCTGCTCCCGATCGGCCATTGCTGACCGCAGCATGTCCTTGCAGTCGCCCAGTTCCTTCCTGGTCGCTAGGACTTCGGCCGTTCGCTGGTCGATCTGCAGGGCCTGCGCCGCGATCTGCCGCTCCTGCTCCTGATTTTGCAGGACCAACACGCCATGGGACTGGACCAATCGTCCATGGCTAGCGGTCATGGCGACGCGCGCATGGATGCGTGCCGAATGCCTGCGTTTCCGGAATTCCCCGGCGACGTGGTCGCCGGCGCATTTGCGCAGGATCGATTCCCCAACCTGATCGTAGAATTCCATTTCCGGATGCGCTTCCCAGGGCCCGCTCCAGGGCGCGTAGGGTGACGAGTAATGCAGTTCTTCGGGCGCATCGATCAGTGTTATGCCGGGAAAACCCTCCACGAAATCGAAAATCTCGCGCAATATTGCGTTGCTGTCGTTTGCTTTGGAGGTATCGAATGCGTGATGTCCATCTTCCTCGATAAAATGAGCACATAGCAACCGCTTGACGAACAGCACCTGCTTGCCGTCGCGTAACAGGCGGGCAAGCGATTCCTGGTACAGCCGGGCGAAGCCGTGCTTCCACAGGTCCCAATATTGCGGCTGATCGGGCCTAAGTGGTTGTGCATCGCGCAGCGCGGGAACCGCATCGAAGCTAATGTCCTGCCACCCCTCCTGGAATAGCCCGTTGCGAATATCCGGAAGGATGGCGTCGCCCAGTTTCAGATAGGAAAACATGAAGTCTGAGGAGCATTCCAGCAGCAATATGTCGAACTGGCCGGCGTCTATGACGCGGCGATGGAACTTCCTGCCATGCTTGTCGAGGACACGAAGCGCAGCATCATGACCCAGGGCGAAGGAGGAGACATCAATCTCCGCGCTCATGTCGCATACGATATTGTGACGCCAATAATGTCGCGGACTTACGAATTCCTGCAGTCGCTCGCCCAACTCGAAGATGGTGCAGCCGCCCAGTCCGAGCAAACTGATCGCCGTACTACGGGCCGGGGTCGAACCATGATCGTCGTCGTCGCAGCAATGCTCGCCCTCGGAAAAGTGTCGGTCTCCACCTTGTGCTGCTTCCGCCACCAGCTCACCCCTGAAGCTGTCATCATATTGTCAAGATCGTAATTGTGTGACGATCAGAGTCGATAGAGAAACGACAAAAATATGACTTAGATCAGGGCAGGTCATGTGCTGGCACATTATAGGCGCTTCAGACGTGGATTGGCTTGCCCGTCACTGCCATCGCGGCTTCCTTGATCGCCTCGCTATGGGTCGGATGCGCGTGGCAAGTGTAGGCGATATCCTCGCTCGACGCGCCGAATTCCATCGCCTGCGCGGCCTGGGCGATCATCGTGCCGGCGACCGACGCGATGATCCACACACCTAGCACCTTGTCTGTCTCGGCGTCCGCGATCACTTTCACGAACCCGTCGGGCTCATGATTGGTCTTGGCGCGGCTGTTGCCCAGCATCGGGAACTTGCCGACCTTGACCGCGCCCCGTTCCTTGGCGGCTTCCTCGGTGAGGCCGACGCCGGCGATCTCCGGCGAGGTATAGACCACACTCGGGATGACATCATGGTTCACGATGCCGGTCAGGCCGGCGATATTCTCCGCGACCGCAATGCCCTCATCCTCCGCCTTGTGCGCCAGCATCGGGCCGGGAATGACATCGCCGATCGCCCAGACGCCCGGCACCTTGGTCGCGAAGTCGTGATCCGTCTCTATCTGGCCGCGCTTGTTGAGCTCCAGCCCGATCTTGTCGAGACCAAGCCCCTCCGTGTTCGGACGGCGACCGATGGATACCAGCACGGCGTCCGCATCGATCGTCTCGGCGGCACCACCGGCGGCGGGCTCGACCGTCAGGGTCACGCCCTTCTTGCCCGCGACCGCCTTGGTCACCTTGGTGCCTAGCTTGAACTCAATGCCCTGCTTGCGGAATATCTTGTTGGCTTCCTTGCGGACGTCGCCGTCCATGCCGGGCAGGATCTGGTCGAGAAACTCGACGCAGGTGACCTTGGCACCGACGCGCCGCCACACCGATCCCAGTTCCAGCCCGATCACGCCGCCGCCGATGACCACCAGATGCCCCGGCACCTTGTCGAATTCCAGCGCGCCGGTCGAATCGACGATCCTGCCGCCCGCATTGTCCACCTCGACACCCGGCAGCGGTGTCACCGAAGAGCCCGTCGCGATGACGATGTTCTTCGCGGTCACGGACTTGCCGTCTACCACGACCGTGTTCGGGCCGGTGAAGCTCGCCAGCCCCTTGATCCAGTCGATCTTGTTTTTCTTGAACAGCATCTCGATGCCGCCGGTGAGGCCCGAGATCATCTTGT
>JBEVME010000058.1:0-7518 GCA_040508785.1 Sphingobium sp. | reverse complement strand
CGCCGGCTTCAGCCGTGCCCGCGTCTCGATGCGGGTCTTGATCGCGGAGATGGCGCGATCGACCACCTTGCGCGATTCCGGCGTCAGATACTGGGTCGCATAGGCGTCCAGCTTGGTCACCATCGCCGGATCGGCCGAATTGCCACCCAGCCGCGCCAGATATTGCGAGCGGGCGGACACGTCGATCATCGCCTCGATCTGCGGGCGATGGGCCAGCGCGAAATCGACGGCCAACATGCTGTGTTCGCGGCTGACCGCGCCGATGATCGCCGCGCTCGTCGTCTTGCCCGGCTCGGCGGTCATGGCGAGTTCCAGGGCCTTCATCGCCAGCTTGTCATCCTTGGCGGCGCCCAGCATTCCGAACAGCTGGCTCTTCTCCAGGTCGGTCTTCGCTCCATTGGCTAGGGTACGGATCTTGTCCCAGGTAGCCTGGTCGGCATTAGATGCGATGATCGACAGCCAGCTGGTCTTGAGCGGACCGTCCAGCGCCGTCGGGTCCGTCGCCAGCGCGGCGAAGCGGCGGTTGGCTTCGGCCACGACGTCCTTGTCGCCCATCGCGCCAAGCGTACCGACCAACGTCGCCCTCAACACCGGGACCTGCGGCCCTTCTCCCGGCTTGATATCATAGCCGATCGCCTTGAGCGCCGGCAGCAGCTTGGCGGACGCATAAGCGGCGATCTTCGTGCGCTGCGCATTGTCGCCTTCGAACATCTGCCAGGTGCCGAGCAGGTAGCCGGGCACTTCGGACAGAACGGCCGGGCTGGCCGTCGCCGGCACCGCGTCGATCAGGTCGAGCGACAGGCCGATCGGCTGGTAGCCGCCCAGTCCCAGCGCCCAGTTGTCGGCGAGCAGGCCGTTCTGGTCGATGGGCGCGAGCCTGGTGAAGTCCTTGGTCAGCGCCTTCACATTGGCATCGGGATAGAGCGAGCGATAATAGCCCGACTGCCCGACATTGACGACATAGGCGCCGCAACCCGGCAGCGTCATCTGGCCCTTGCCTTCCAGGATCAGCCGCTGCGGCGCGCCGCCCACGGTCTGGGCCAATACCGGAACATGCCAGCTGAGCGGGGCCTTATCCTTCTGGTCGCGGCTGAATTCCCCCTGGCTCAGCGTCAGGACGGTGCTGCCACCGTTGCAGGTCGCGCTCTCCACTTTGACCAGCGGGATGCCGGGCTGGCTCGTGTAATCCCGCGCGATGGTGGCGAGGCCCTTGGCGCCCGCGCCCTCGACCGCATTCCACAGGTCGTCCGTCACGGTGTTCCCATAGGCGTGAGCTTTCATGTAGGCGCGGATGCCACTGCGCCACACATCCTCGCCGGCATAGCCTTCCAGCATGGTGATGACGGCCTCGCCCTTCTGATAGGTGATGTCGTCGAACGCCTGGTTCGTCTCGTCCACCGTATTGATCTTCTGGACGATCGGGTGCGTCGTCGCCAGCGAATCGAGCGCCATGGCCGCCTCGCGCCCGTCGACCCGGCCCAGCAGCGCTTCCCATTCGGGCTTCAGCTTGTCGGTGACCTTGGTCGCCATCCAGCTGGCGAAGCCCTCGTTCAGCCACAGGTCGTCCCACCAGGCCATGGTGACGAGGTCGCCGAACCACTGGTGCGCCATTTCATGCGCGACGATCTCGTAGATGCGGCGGCGCGTCCCCTCGGACGTGAATTTCGGATCGACCAGCAATGCGCGCTCGAAGGTGAAGATCGCGCCCCAATTTTCCATCGCGCTAAAGAACTGGCTCTGGCCGGGGCCGGCGACATTGTCGAGCTTGGGCAGCGGGAAGGGCACACCGAAATAATCATTGAAATAGGGCAGGATCTCCGCCGAGGCGTCGAGCGCCAGCTGCGCCTTGCCGGTATTGCCCTTGCCGGTGACGACGCCGACCTCGGTCGCGCCAGCCATCTTGGTCGCGCGATCCAGCTCGCCGAGGCCGAAGAACAGGAGATAGGACGACATTTTGGGCGACGTGTCGAACGTCACCTGGGTCTTGCCGCTGCCCAGATCCCTGGAGGTCTTCACGGGCATGTTGCCAACCGCCATCTGGCCGGTGGGGACGATGGCGCTGAGGTCGAAGGTCGCCTTGTAGCTCGGCTCGTCGAAGCTGGGCACGAAGCGGCGCGCGTCGGGCGCTTCGAACTGGGTGAACAGGGCGCGCTTCGCGGCACCGGCATTGTCTGTGTAGTCGAGCGCGAACAGGCCGTTCGCCTGGGTCGCTATGATGCCGGCATAGTCGATGGTCAGCACATAGCTGCCGGGTGCGAGCGGCTTGCCGAAGTCGAAGGACACGGTCTGTGCCGCTGCATCGACTTTAGCGGTGCCAGTGATGGCCTTGCCCTTGGCGGGCTTGAGGGTGACGGTGGTGAAGGTCAGGTCGGCGGCGTTCAGCACCAGTACGGGCAGCGGGGCGCTCACGGTCAGGTCGATCGCGACCTTGCCGGTGAACTTCAGGTTGGGCGCGTCGGGCGTGACCGTGATCGCATAATGGCTCGGAGCTGCGCCGCGCGGCAGCTGCGTGGTGATACCCGGGGCGGGGCCAGAGGGGGTCGCGGGCGCAGCTACCTGGGCATGAAGCGGGGCAGCGAGCGCCAGCGGCGCGACGGCCGCGAGCAGCATCTTGGCAATGGTCATGGGGGAATTCTCCGACAGCTTGGCAGGGCGACCGCACCGGGTCGTCCACAATGCGCCACGGATTGTCACAATCCCGCCGTCACTCCAAGAGTTCCCTGCGATCGCCCATGTCGTCCGTCGAACTGCATGGCCCGTTGATCGGAAGCGGACTGCTTAGCCGCGCCCGCGATAGCCCGGAACATCCTGCGGCGGCAGCCACAGGCCGGCTGGCGGTTCGCCCGATTGCCAGAACACGTCGATCGGCATTCCGCCGCGCGGATACCAGTAACCGCCGATACGCAGCCAGATCGGCGCCATCTCCGCCACCAGCCGCTCGCCGATGCCGACGGTGCAATCCTCGTGGAAGGCGGCGTGGTTGCGGAAGGCGCTGAGAAACAGCTTCAGCGACTTGGATTCGACGATCGTGGCGGCGGGAGCGTAATCAATTACCAGATGCGCAAAATCGGGCTGGCCGGTGACCGGGCAGAGCGACGTGAACTCGGGCGCCGTAAAGCGAACGAGGTAGGGGCGCGCCGGGCGCGGATTGGGCACATAGTCCAGCACCGCGTCTTCCGGCCGGGCCGGAAGCGTACTGGTGCGCCCGAGATGGAGCGGGGAGGGCGTTTGGGTCATGGCGCGGCCTCTACGCGAAGCGACCGGCAATGTCATGTATCCAGCGCTTCCCACAACGTCGTTCATCGGGCGTTCACGCCCTCCCGCCATGGCCTTGGAGCATGGCGTTCCTTCGCTCCGCCCTGTTCATCACGGTCCCGTCCCTGCTCGCCGCCGCGCCGGCCACAGCGCAGGACGCTGCGGGCAATGGCGCCGCGCCGGTCTTCACCCTGCCGCCCAGCGGCGCCCGGCCGGTCGGCCCCGAACGGCAGGGCCCTGAAATAGACGTGCCCCGCGACTCTGCCTCGCCTTCCGCCGGCACGTCGGCATCGCCCCCAGTGGTCGCTCCGACCCTGACACCCGTGCCGCGCGCCGCCACGGTGCCGGCCCCTGAATCCCCCGTATCGGCGCCGCGCACCCTGCCGTCACGCTCTGCTCCGGCAACGGTGCCGGTCCCGGCGTCCACTCCAGCACCCCAGCCTGTCCCGCAGCCGGTCCCCATCGCTGCCCCACCGGAGCCTGCGGCAGCGCCGCCCGCCGCGACGGCCGACCCCGCGCCGCCCGCGTCGCCTGTCTTCCCGTGGCTCTTCGCCGCGTTGGCAGCGCTGGCGACGCTCGCCGGCGCGATCCTTTTGACACGCCGTCGCAAACGACCGGGGCCAGCGGAGGCGGCACCGGACATTGCTCCCGATCCGGCTCTATCGCCCACAGCGCCTGCCCAGCCGTCGGCAGGCCTCCGGCCTAAGCCGCCGATAGCTCAGCCTCCGAGCGAACGGCCCCGCATCGCCCTCACGCTGGAAGTGCAAACTGCTCGTCTGTCGCTCGCCGGCGCGACTATCGGTTATGCGCTGGTCGTGGAGAACCGGGGCACGATCGCGGCGGAAGAGGTCATCATTCGCGGCCTCATCACCGGCGCCGACGCCTCGCAGCAGGCGGTGCTAGCCGGCTTCCTGGCGCGCGAGGCCGGCGTGCCCATCCATGCGCTGCCCATGATCGCGCCGGGCGAAAGTCATCGCCTCGCCGGGGAATTGCGCATCGCCGGGGGCGATATCGTACCGACCCAGGCCGGCGACCGGCAATTGCTGGTGCCGCTCATCGGCTTCGACGCGGATTATCGATGGGCCGGGGAAGGAACTGGCGGCGCGGGCCGTACCGCGCGTGCGTTCGTCGTCGGGCAGGAGCAGGACCCGCCGACCGACCGCCTCTCTCCCCTGCGCCTCGATCTTGGCCCTCGCCAGTTCCGCAATCCCGGTTGCCGCGCCACGGCGCTAGACCTGGTGCGCTAAGGGCCTTCCCCCGCGTACACCGTCGCCTTAAGAGCTGTGCGATGAGCGAAAACGACAAGGAAGGCCGCGAAGCGCGCGCACCCCTGACCCGGCTGGCCCAGGCCGGGCGCCGCGCGGAATGGACGGGCATTCCGGGTCAGCCGGGCGGCATCGTCAATCCGCCGGTGTGGCGCGCCTCGACCATCCTGTACGACGACGTCGCGCATCTGCGCGCGGCCACCACAGACACGCACGAGCGGCTCTTTTACGGCCGGAAGGGCACGCCCACGGCCTGGAGCCTGGCCGATGCGCTGACGGAGATGGAGCCGGGCGCGGGTGGCACGATGTTCTATCCGTCGGGCGTCGCGGCGATCGCCTGCGCCCTGCTGGCGGTGCTCAGGCCCGGCGACCGGCTGCTGATGGTGGACAGCGCCTATGACCCGACCCGCGCCTTCTGCACCAACATGCTGCGTCCGCTGGGTATCGAAACGGACTATTACGACCCCTGCGCCGGCGAAGCTATCGCCGACCTCATCACCGACAGCACCCGGGCGATCTTCCTCGAAAGCCCCGGCAGCCTGACCTTCGAGGTGCAGGACGTGCCCGCCATTACCCGGATCGCCCGCGAACGCGGCATCGTCACCCTGATCGATAATACCTGGGCCACGCCCTTTTTCTTCGCGGCGCTCGGCCATGGCGTCGACATCAGCATCCTTGCCTGTACCAAAGATAGCGTCGGGCATAGCGACGTGATGCTGGGATCGGTGACCGCCAGCGAGGCGCTTTTTCCGGCCATCCGGCAGACCGCCTGGACGATGGGCCAGATGACCAGCCCGGACGACGCCTGGCTGGCATCGCGTGGCTTGCGGACGCTGGGCGTGCGGCTGAAACAGCATGAGGCGAGCGCGCTCGCTGTCGCCCGCTGGCTCAAGGGCCAGCCCGGCGTCGCCCGCGTCCTCCACCCCGCGTTGCCGGAATGTCCTGGCCATGCGCTGTGGCAGCGCGACTTTTCCGGATCCAGCGGCCTGTTCGGCTTCGTCCTGGATGGCGGCACCGAGGCGGCGCGCGCAGCCCTGATCGACGGCCTCGCCCATTTCGGCATCGGCTACAGCTGGGGCGGCTTTGAAAGTCTGGCGCTGCCGGTTGATCCGGCCCGCTACCGGACCGCCACCAGCTGGCAGGCGGAAGGGCCTCTAGTGCGCCTGAGCATCGGTTTGGAGGACCCGGTCGACCTCATCGCCGATATCGACGCGGGCCTTGCCCGCTTCCGTAGCGTGCGCGGATGAGGCCCTCGGCGGAACGGCTCTCTACCGGAATGCAACATCGGCGTTCCTCCCTACTGCGCTGCGTCAAATCATCGCACATGAAGTCTTCGCGCTCGCGAGAAAGTCTATGCCATTGAAATATGGCGCTACAGCCGTGGCCTAACTTGGAGTTTGCCACAATTTCGCCAGCTTTGTTGCAAGACGGCAACAATAGCAGGGCAAAACACGCGCAAGGGCAATAAAATCTTGTGCGCTGCGGCGGCCCGGCGCATTGGGGTCCCGTTACGGCAACTCGGCCCGACCCACTGCGGGACAGAGGCATGGTGCCTGACGCAGGTGGGACTAATGCGGTCCATCAAGGGGAATATTATGCGCAAGTCCGTCATTGGCCTTTCGGCCCTTCTTCTCGCTTCCGCCGCCGCGCCCGCCATGGCGCAGGACGAGCCGAGCGATGGTGTCAAGATCACCGGGTCGGTTGGCCTCGTGTCCGACTATCGTTTCCGCGGCTTCACGCAGAATCTGGAAAACGCTGCTGTTCAAGGTGGCATCACCGCCACGCATGAGAGCGGCTTCTACGTCGGCACCTGGGGTTCCAGTGTCAATCTGTACGGCCCGAGCAACACCGAAATCGATCTGTTCGCCGGCTACAGCACCGAAGTGTCGCCCGGCGTGACCGTCGATGCCGGCGTGCTCTACTATCTCTATCCCAACAAGACGTCGGAAGCGACCGACTTCTTCGAGCCTTATGTGAACGTCATCGGCGCTATCGGTCCGGTCACGGCAAAGGTCGGCGTCAACTTCGCATGGAAGCAGAATGCGCTGCTGGCCCGCGATAACGTGCTTGGCGTCACCACCGGCAGGAAAGCTTCGGCGATTTACTTCCACGCCGAGCCGAGCATCGCCATCCCCAACACGCCGTTCGGCCTGAACGCCCACGTAGGCTATGCCGTCAGCGACGCGTTCCCGGGTGGTTACACGCCTTATGACCATGACGTCCTCGACTATTCGGTCGGCGCCACGGCGACCTACAAGATCCTGACCTTCGGCGTATCCTATGTGAACACCGACCAGAAGGTGAACAAGGAGGCAAACGGTGCCGATGGCGCGGTTGTCTTCTCGCTGACCGCCGCTTTCTGATCCTTTCGGACAGAACAGGAATAGAGGCCGCGATCCCCATGGGGTCGCGGCCTTTTCTTTGCCTGACCGGGGGCCGCGCGCTATAGGCACATTCATATGCCGACTGCCCTGCTCCTGCTGTTCCTGGTCACCGTCGCCGCAATGGAGGGCTTCGCCTACGCCATGCACCGGTGGGTCATGCATGGGCCAGGCTGGTTCCTGCACGCCAGCCATCACCGCGCGCGGCCCGGCCTGTGGGAAGCAAACGACCTCTATTTCGTGATCTTTGCCATGCCGTCCATCCTGCTGCTGCTGGGCGGAGTGCAATGGGGGTGGGGCGATTGGGCGACCGCTGTCGGCGCGGGCATCGCTGCCTATGGCGCCATATATCTGGGCTTCCACGACATCATCGTCCACCGGCGCCTCAGCCATCGCTATGTCGCCCGCTCGCGCTACATGAAGCGGATCGTGCAGGCGCATCGGCTCCATCATGCAGTGGAGACGAAGGCAGGCACCGTCAGCTTCGGCTTCCTGATCGCGCCCCGTCCCGAGGCGCTGAAGCAGGCATTGGCGCAAAAGGGCGGTGCGGGGTTACGCGCGCCGGTCGGCGCGGGCCGGGCGTCCGACGCCTAGCGATCACGATCGACGGCGATGGG
>JBEVME010000039.1:0-26354 GCA_040508785.1 Sphingobium sp. | reverse complement strand
AGCTGCCGTCATGTCCAGCCTGCCCATGATCCGTCGTCCCATGCCCCATCTGAACATGGTCCATGTCCTGCGCGCGCAGGGGCGCGATCGTCATCGTCGCGAGTATCGCCGCGACGCCTGATAATAAGCGTTTCATCATTTGTCCTGATTTGTTGGAAATGGTAGAGCGCGTGGCGCTCCGACCGGATCAGGCGAGCGGCTTGGGCGGGGGAGTCGCGGGACAATTGCGGACCCGCGCGAAGTCCCGATCATTGCGGACGATACCCGGCGCCATGATAGCGACAGTGAACGGTGCCATCGGCCGGCTAAGCCCGTCGATCGGCGCGATGCAGCCGATGCAGTCATGGCCGCGCACGGGAAGCTGGCCGTCAGGCCCATGGTGCGCCATGCCTGTCACCATGTTGGCCGGCACCACCGGCGCACAGGGTTGCGCAGCCACGGCCGGCAGCGACAGGCAGGCGATCAGCAGGGCGAACAGAAACCGCATGGGGGAAGAATAACGCAGCCGATGCCCCGCGTCATCCCCTTCTGTCAGATCGATCATGGCAGATAGTCGGCTAAAGCCCGCCACGCGTCCAGCTTTGCCGCCCGGCTCATGCCTGCATGGGCGCCGCTGGACGAGGGCAGATCGACCATCGCCACGCCTGGCCGCTGCCCCAGTTGCCGGCGTCCGTGCAGCGCGGCCGTCTTGCCGTTGAAGCCGATCGCCGCAAGCGCCGGCAAGCGATCCGCGAAAGCCGCCAGATCGCGCATCGCCGGGCTCCTGATAGCGTTGTCCAGGCTGCCAAGCCGCTCCGCGCTCTCGATAACGTCCCACAGGCCGACGCCGCGAGCCCGCAGGCGCTTCAACCGCATTGCATAGGGCTGCCCGCGCAGATCCTCGCCGAGAACCTGACCGATCAGGTCCCAGAAGGCATTGCCGCGATGGGCATAATATTCCCCCCGCGCGATCGAGGCATCACCCGGCAAGCTGCCCAGCAGCAGCACGCGGGTACGCTCGTCGACACTTGGAGGAAAGGCGATCTTGCGCTGCGCCGGCCTGATGCTCGAGACTGGCGAGGGCCGTTCAGACATTGAACCGGAACAGCATGATATCACCGTCCTGTGTCACATAGTCCTTGCCTTCGGACCGCCACTTGCCCGCCTCCTTGGCACCCGCCTCGCCGTTGAACTGGACATAGTCGGCATAAGCCATGGTCTCCGCGCGGATGAACCCCTTTTCGAAGTCGGTATGGATGGCGCCCGCGGCCTGGGGCGCCTTCGACCCCTTATGCACCGTCCAGGCGCGCGCTTCCTTTGGACCCACGGTGAAGAAAGTGATGAGCCCGAGCAGTTCGTAGCCCGCCCGGATGATCCGCGCTAGGCCCGCTTCCTCAAGGCCCAGGGCTTCGAGATATTCGCCCCGCTCCTCGACCGGCATCGTCACCAGCTCAGACTCTATGGCGGCGGAGACGATCACAGCTTTGGCACCTTCGGCCGCCGCCTTCTCGAACACGCGCGCGCTGTGGGCGTTGCCACTCGACGCGCTGTCCTCCTCGACATTGCAGACATAGAGGACCGGCTTCGCCGTCAGCAGCTGCGCCTGCGCGAACACCCGCGCCTCTTCCTCGTCGCGGGGCTTGGTCAGCCGCGCAGGCTTGCCTTCGCGCAACAGCTCCAGCGCCTGCCCTAGGACGGATGCGGCGATCTTTGCCTCCTTGTCGCCCTGCGCCGCCTTCTTGGCGAAGTTGGGCACCCGCTTTTCGAGGCTTTCGAGGTCTGCCAGCATCAGCTCGGTTTCTACCGTGTCCGCATCGGCGATGGGATCCACCTTGCCCTCGACATGCGTGATGTCGCCGTCCTCGAAGCAGCGCAGCACATGAACGATGGCGTCGGTCTCCCGAATATTCGCCAGGAACTGGTTGCCCAGCCCCTCACCCTTGGACGCGCCCCGCACCAGGCCCGCAATGTCCACGAAGGCAAGCTGAGTCTCGATGATCTTGGCGCTGCCGCCGATTTTCGCGATCGTGTCGAGCCGGGGATCGGGCACGGCGACCCGTCCTTCATTGGGCTCGATCGTGCAGAAAGGATAATTCGCCGCCTGCGCCGCCTGCGTCTCGGTCAGCGCGTTGAACAGGGTGGACTTGCCCACATTGGGGAGGCCGACGATACCGCAACGAAAACCCATTTTCCTTCAACCCGCTCTGTCTCGCAAAGCCGCCCGGTAGGGAAAAATGTGTTCGAACGCCAGTGCTGTCATGGAATTGCAAAACTCCGGCGCAAGCTTGTGCCGACGCCGATCGGGAGAGGGCGGCGACATGGAGGAACCGTCATGTCAAAGCTTATCGTCATTTCCGCGTTGCAGCGCTCGGGCACCACGGCGCTGTCGCACGTCCTCTCGTCGGCGCCGGGCGTCGTGCGGAGGGGCGAGATATTCCACGCTGCCCGTAAGCGTGCAGATCATCCCGACTTCGCACGGCTCCACCTTGATCCGGACGCCAATTTCTTCACCTTTCGCGCGCGGCTGATCGGCAGGAACCGTGCCCTGCTCCATCCCAGCCTCGACAATCAGGTGACCATCCTGGACGCCTATCTCGACCATTTGCTGGCCGACGCGCCGCAATGGACCGTCATCGATATCAAATATAACAGCTGGCATCATCTTAACGGCATCTATGCGGCGCCGGGTGAGGAACCGGCGCTGATCGCCATGCTGCGCAAGCGCGGCGCTGCGATCATCCACATGAAGCGCCAGAATCTGCTGGCGCGATGGCTGTCGGACCTGGTGGCCCAGGCGCGGGGCCGATATCATTTCGACCCTGGCGAAAGGCCAGCGGCAAAGCGCGTCACGGTCGATCCCGCCCGTGCGATCGCGGCCATGGAGCAGGCCCAACGGCTGATGCACATGCATAACCAGTGGTTTCGCGGCTTTGCCGCGACACTAGACATGGACTATGAAAAGACGTTCGATGACAGCGCACTGACGCCCTTGGCAGCCGACTATATCCGCGCGGTGCTGGGGATAGACATTCCCCCGTCCGGCTGGCGACCGCCGATGGAGCGGGCGCTGCCCGATCCCGCCTCCGCCGTCGCCAACTGGCCCGCCTTGCGGGCGGCGCTCTCAGGAACCCAGTTCGCGCCCATGGCTGAGATGCTGACGACGCAGAGAAGCAAAACGCTGGCAGCTTGAATGCGCGCGCTCAGGTGATAACGCTTGGCCTGTCCATGCCCGTATAGCCTGCAATATCGGCCAGCTCCTGTGCGGCGGCCTCCAGCGGGGCCAGTGCGCGGCCCGTCTGCAGCGCCAGGTCGCCAGCCGCATCCACATAGCGTTCGATATAGACGCGCAGGGTCGCGCCCTCCGTTCCGGTGCCCGAGAGGCGGAACACCACGCGCGATCCATCCTGGAACAGCACACGGACCCCCTGCTTTGTGCTGATCGAACCATCGGTCGGGTCGGTATAGGCGAAGTCGTCCGCGCTCTTGACCGTGCCGCCGCTGTTGGCGGTCCCCGGCAGGCTCGCCAGCTTCGCCCGCAGCGCCGCCATCAACGCGTCGGCCTTGTCCTTCGCGATCGCTTCATAATCGTGCCTGGCGTAGTAATTGCGTCCATAGGTGGCCCAATGCTCGCGCATGATGTCCGCGACACTTTGTCTGCGAACCGCCAATATGTTCAGCCACAGCAGCACCGCCCAGATGCCGTCCTTCTCACGGACATGGTCCGATCCGGTGCCCGCGCTTTCCTCGCCGCAGATCGTAGCCATGCCGGCGTCAAGCAGATTGCCGAAGAATTTCCACCCTGTCGGCGTTTCGTAAAGCGGGATTCCCAGCTTTTCCGCCACCCGATCGGCCGCGCCGCTGGTTGGCATGGATCGCGCGATGCCCTTGAGGCCGGCCCCATAGCCCGGCGCCAGATGCGCGTTGGCCGCCAGCACCGCGAGCGAATCCGCTGGCGTCACATAGCAATGTCGGCCGATGACGAGGTTGCGGTCCCCGTCGCCGTCCGAGGCCGCGCCGAAATCGGGCGCGTCGGCCGCCATCAGGTCGTCGTACAGCTGCCTGGCGTGGACCAGGTTCGGGTCGGGATGATGGTGGCCGAAGTCGGGCAAGGGGGTGCCGTTCCGCACGGTGCCGGCGGGAAGGCCCAGCCGCTTCTCGAATATCTCGGTCGCATAGGGGCCGGTGACCGCGCTCATCGAATCGAACGCCATGGTGAAACCGTCAGCGATCAGTGCGCGGATCGCGCCAAAGTCGAACAGCGTTTCCATGAGGTCGGCATAGGCTTCGACTGGGTCGACGATGTCGATGGTCATGCCCTCCAGGTCGGTCGTGCCGAGCGTGTCGATGTCGACGTCAGCGCTGTCCAGCGTTTTGTAGGAGGCGATCTTCAGCGTGTTGGCCGTGATCGCGTCCGTCACCTTCTCGGGCGCGGGGCCGCCGTTCGCGATGTTATATTTGATCCCGAAATCCTCGTCCGGCCCACCGGGATTATGGCTGGCTGACAGTACCAGCCCACCGAACGCGCCATTCGCGCGGATCATGTGGCTGGCGGCGGGCGTCGACAATATGCCGCTCCGACCGACGATGGCCCGGCCGAAACCGTTGGCGGCGGCCATGCGCAGTGCGGTCTGGATAACCTCGCGATTGAGGTAGCGCCCATCGCCGCCGATCACGATCGTCTGCCGGGCGAATCCTTCCAGGCTGTCGAATACCGACTGGATGAAATTTTCGGCATAATGGGGCTGGGCGAACACCCGTACCTTTTGGCGCAGGCCCGACGTGCCCGGTTTCTGATCGTTAAACGGCTTCGTGGCGATGGACTGGATCACGCGGCTATCTCCGGCGTCGAAGGGCTTGTGGGCTCTATGGCCTACCCCTCCGCGCCGGACAATATGGGCTTCATCGTTACGGGCAAATTGCCGATAGGCATTCGGCCGGCTCCTGGATCGGTCGCGCCATGCTGACTGCGATAGCCAAGTTAACGATGATCGCGGCCCGCCGCCCGCTCGGCCTTCATTCGCCTGAAATCCACTGGCTTGTCGCTCAGCGAGGCCAGTTGCTGGCCCGTCACGCAATCCGCAATGATGGTCGGATAATCTGCCGTTATGGCCGTCTTGGACAGCAGTGCCGTCTCGTGGTCGCCCTGGCAGCTTGTAGCCGATACATAGACCGTCGGCTCAGCGGGTATCCGCCGGCAGTCCGACAGGTCGTCGCTGCATCCGAGCAGTATCAGGAAAAGGCCTGCGGCTGGGTCCATGAGCGATCAACGCTTTGCAGGTGATTTTGTTCTCCCCCGCCCGCGAAGGCCGTTGCCGGCGGCGCGAGCTTCGACCGGGCCGGTGACCGCAGGGTCTGACGGTGTGCGCAACGCTTTCAGCAGGTCGGAGTGGAGTGCAGGTTGGCCGCCAGTTCGGCTCTTGGCTGAGCTTGCTTCTTCGCGATAACGACCCAACGCGACAGATTCAGGCCGTAATCTGATCGCCAGTTCGAGCGCGCGGATCAGTCTGTCAGCCGCAATGCTACCTCGTTCATGAACCGCGCATCGTCGCCCTTCGCCAGCCACTCCGCTTCCGCGCCGATCGCGCCCAGCATGTCGGACAAGGCGTCCACCTCACTCTTGTGATAGTTGCCAAGGACATAACCGTGCACCCGGTCCTTGTGCCCAGGATGGCCGATGCCGATCCGCACCCGGCGGAAATCATTGCCGATATGCGCGTCGGCGGAGCGCAGGCCGTTATGCCCGGCATTGCCGCCGCCGCGCTTCACCTTGACCTTCATAGGCGCCAGGTCGAGTTCGTCGTGGAAGACGGTGACGTCTTCAGGCGCCAGCTTGTGGAAATCCATCGCCGCACGGATCGCGCGCCCGCTTTCGTTCATGAAGGTCGCGGGTTTCAGCAGGATGATCTTCTCGGGGCCGATGCGACCCTCCTGCATCCAGCCCTGGAACTGCTTCCTGGGCGCGGAGAATCGATACAGGTCCGCGATGACATCCGCGACCATGAAACCGACATTGTGCCGGTGCATCGCATATTCGGGGCCCGGATTGCCAAGGCCAGCCCAGATCTGCATCGCAATGCCTCCCAAAAGCACAGACCCCGTTCGTACCGAGCCTGCCGAACAACCTCACTTCTCCTGACGGGAAGGAAGCAGCTTCGACAGGCTCGGCCCGAACGGGGTCTGTAGCAGCGTGTAGCGGAAAGGCTTATGCCTCCGCTTCACCTTCTGCCGCATCGCCTTCGCTGCTCTTCAGCGCGGACGGCGCAACGATGGTGGCGAAGGTGAAGTCGCTCGCATCGGCGAACTTGGCGCCCTTGGGTAGCTTCGCCGCGCCGACATGGATCGAATCGCCCACGTCATAGCCGGTCAGGTCGATGACGATGTCGTCGGGAATCTCGGCTGCGTCGACGATCAGTTCGACGTCGTGCAGCACGATGTTGAGCACGCCACCCTTCTTGAGGCCGGGCGAGGCTTCTTCGTTCTCGAAGCGCACCGGCACGTTGACGTGGACGGAGGCATGTTCCGACACGCGCAGGAAGTCGGCGTGCAGCGGACGGTCTGTCACGGGATGGAAGGCAACGTCCTTGGGCAGGGTGCGCACGGACTTGCCGCCGACTTCGACCATGACGACCGAATTGAAGAAGTGGCCGGTGCCGAGCAGCTTGTTGAGGAGCTTTTCCTCGACATGGATCGACTGGGGTTCTTCGTTCATTCCATAGATGACGGCGGGTACGCGGCCCTCACGGCGGAGAGCGCGGGAGGCTCCCTTGCCTGCCCGATCGCGTGCCTCGGCCGACAGAATAAGCTGCTCGCTCATTGCGTGTCTCCAAAAGCATAGTGTGCAAAAATCCCGCCACGCCTCCAGGGATGACCATCGCGGGAAGCGGCGCCTCTAGCAGAAAAGCGCCGGAATGCAACCCGCGCTACTGCACCCGCGTAACCGTGAACCCGCGCGCCTGCAGCAGCCCGATCAGATTCTCGCGCCCCGTCAGATGTCCGGCGCCCACCGCGATGAACGGCCGACCTTTCATCTCGCCCATCGCCTTTACCCAGTCGCGGTTACGCGCGATCAGCACCGCTTCCTCCACCAGCGGGTCTGGCTGGTCGCCCAACTCGTCCTCCTTGGCGATCGCGGCCATGTCGCCTTTCAGCCAGGCCTTGAGGATGCGGCCATACAGCGCCTCCATCCCCTTGGCCTCGTGCAGCGTCTGGACCAGCAATGCCCGCTGGCTGTCCTCGGGCAACGTGTCGAAGGCGGCGAACTGCCGCTCCACCGTCTCCAGCCCGCCGATCGGTTTCCGCGCTTTCTTGAACGTCGCGATCAGCGCCGGCTCTACGCCGTCCTCCTGGCTGATCGCCAGCTTCTGCTGCATCGCTGCCGACAACAGCATCGCCGCCGCCCAGCTTTCATAGCCGGACAGCATCTGCGCGCTGGTTCCGCCTTCGCTGGCGACCTTGTCCAGCACATCGCGTTCATTGACCGGCACACGCGCGTCGAGCGGAGGAAGGCCGGGGCTGCGCGCCATCCTCTCGAAAATGCCGAGAGTCTTCTGCTCGTCCTGGATATCCGCCGCCTCGATCACCAGCGCATCCGCCTGGTCCATCGCCTGCGCGATCGCGGGCGTGCGCCACGCGGTAGCCTTGGGCAGCACATGGATCGTCCCAAACAGCCAGCCGTTCAGCTCCCCGCGCTTCACCTCCCACAGCGCCGGCCCACCCTGCGCCGGCGGGGGAGGCGGCGCCTCCTTCGCGCAGGCGGCGAGCAGGACGACGCCAAGGAGGGCGAGCAAGCGGGAGGCCCAACCCCCAGACCCCGTCCGCCCCGAACCAGTCGAAGGGACTTTCTTTCGTTCCAAACGCCAGGAAGAGAAGGGCGAGGCTTCGACAGGCTCAGCCCCAACGGATGAACTTATCATCACTCCGACACCCGCGCCGACGCCACGCCCAGCGCGCTCAGCTGATCCTGCACGCTGTTCCTGCCCGCCAGATGGCCCGCGCCCACCGCGATGAAAACGGTCCCCGGCTTGTCCAGTCGTGCCTTGATCCATAGCGCCCAGGCCGCATTGCGCTTCGTCAGCAGCATGTCGGCCAGCTCCGGCGTCGCCTCCAGCGATTCGTTCATCTCGGCCGCCAGCGCGTCCGGCTCCCCCTTCTGCCAATGGTCGATCAGGGTCGCGAACTCGGTTTCCACCTGCGGCAGGCCATCGACGGTGACGGTCAGGAATGTGACCTGCTGCTCCACCGGCAGCGCCGCGAAATAGCCGATCTGCTGCTCCACCGTCTCCAGCGCGCCGATCCGCTTGCCCGCAGCCCTGGCCGCGCCCGACAGCGTCTTCTCGACACCCAGCTCCGCCTTGTAACCCAGCCGTTCCAGCGGCGCGACCGACAGGGCCATGCCCGCCATCCACGGATTGAAGCCCTCGAACGACGCCCAGGGCAGGCCGTTGGCGGTCATCGCCGCCTGATATTTCTCGCGCGCGGCAGGCTCCAACCGGTCTGACAGCTTCATTCCGTCGGTCGCGATCGCCCGCGTCGCCATCGCGGCCGCCATCTGGTTCGCGTCCTCCGGCTCGATGATCTCCAGCACCAGTTCGTCCGCCTTGCCGAACGCGGCCTTGACGCCGGGGCGCAGCCATTCGGTGCCCGGTTTCAGCACATGGACGGTGCCGAACAGGTAGATGGTCGTGTCGGCATCCTTCACCTGCCACAGCGCCGGGGTGACCGCGACCGGCGGTGGGGCCGGCACGCGGGCGGGGCGTGGGGCGCATCCGGCCAGCAGCAGCAGGCTGGCGACCAGCCAGCGCGATAGGGGCGATTTCATTCCCAGCGCATCTCCGTGAAGTTGGCCATGACATGCGGTCGCGGACGGCCAACGGCAAGGCCCTTAACCCATTTCATCGGGCCGATCCCTTGACCCTTCACCCCCGCTGCGCCAATGCGCGCCTTGCTATATTCCGCATTTTCCGAAGGGCCGCCGGTGGCAGAGGGCAACAGCTTATCCTTCCAGGACATGATCCTGACGCTGCACGCTTATTGGAGCAGGCGCGGCTGCGTGATCCTGCAGCCCCTGGACATGGAAGTCGGCGCTGGCACCTTCCACCCCGCCACCACCCTGCGCGCGCTCGGCCCGGATGCGTGGAACGCCGCCTATGTCCAGCCCAGCCGCCGGCCCACGGACGGCCGCTATGGCGAAAACCCCAACCGGCTCCAGCATTATTACCAGTATCAGGTCATCATGAAGCCCAGCCCGCCGGACCTTCAGGACCTGTATCTGGGGTCGCTGGTGGAAATCGGCATCGACCCGCTGGTCCACGATATCCGCTTCGTCGAGGACGACTGGGAAAGCCCGACGCTCGGCGCCTGGGGCCTTGGCTGGGAAGTCTGGTGCGACGGCATGGAAGTGTCGCAATACACCTATTTCCAGCAGATGGGCGGGTTCGATTGCAAGCCCGTCGCGGGCGAATTGACCTACGGCCTGGAACGGCTCGCCATGTATATCCAGGGCGTCGACAACGTCTATGACCTGCGCTTCAACGATGCCGGGGTCAGCTATGGCGATGTGTTCCTCGAAAACGAGAGGCAGATGTCGAAATGGAATTTCGAGGTCGCCGACACTGAAAAGCTGTTCCGCTGGTTCAAGGACTGTCGGTCGGAATGGGAACAGTGCATCGCCAACGACGTGCCGCTCGCCGCTTTCGAACAGGCGATCAAGGCCAGCCACACGTTCAACCTGCTCCAGGCGCGCGGCGTCATCAGTGTGCAGGAACGCGCCAGCTACATGGGCCAGGTCCGCGACATGGCAAAGGGCAGCTGCGAAGCGTGGATGCGAAGCAATGGGTGGGGCCAATGAATCCTCCCCGGAACGGGGAGGGGGACCATGCGAAGCATGGTGGAGGGGGCTATCCTCCCGCGCAGCGTCCGATTGTGTACGCAGCCCGCCGCCTTCGTAGCGAGATGAGCCCGCCCCAAGTGCTGCTCTGGCAAAGGCTGCGCGGCAAGGGCACCGGCCTTAAATTTCGCCGCCAGCACCCGATCGGCGGCTATGTTGCAGACTTCTACTGCAGCGCCTTGAAGCTGGTGGTCGAAGTAGATGGCGAAATCCACAATCGCGGCGACCAGCCGCACCATGATGTGCATCGAGACGCATATATGAAGCAGAACGGGTATCAGGTTGTCAGGATTGCAGCATCCGACATCATGAAAGACGCAGACTCGGTCGCCGATCAGATCGCGTTGCTTGCGGCTAGCCCCCTCCACCACCCTGCGGGCGGTCCCCCTCCCCGTGCCGGGGAGGATTTTTGATGACCGACTTCCTCCTCGAACTACGCTGCGAGGAAATCCCCGCGCGTATGCAGTTGAAGGCCAGCGATGACCTCGCGCGCCTGTTCGCCGACGAACTGGGCAAGGCCGGGCTCACCCCCGCGACCATCGAAAGCTTCGTCACGCCCCGCCGCCTCGCGCTGATCGCGCGCGGACTGCCGCTGGAAACCCCTGCGGTCAGCGAGGAGCGCAAGGGACCCCGCGCCAACGCGCCCGAACAGGCGCTGGCCGGCTTCCTGCGCTCCACGGGTCTGACCCGCGAGCAACTGGTCGAACGCGACGGCGTGCTGTTCGCTGTCATCGAAAAGCCCGGCCGCGCCACCGCGACCGTGCTTGCCGAAGCGATCCCCGCCGTCGTGCGCGCCTTTCCCTGGCCCAAATCGATGCGCTGGGGCGCCGCCTCCCAGACCACCGAAAGCCTGCGCTGGGTCCGACCGATGCAGGGCATCGTCGCGATCCTGGGCGAAGAGCTGGTCGATATCGAGATCGAAGGCACGAAAAGCGGTTACGCCACGCTCGGCCACCGCTTCCATCATCCGGGCGAGATCACGATCGGCGGCGCGCACGACTATGTCGAGAAACTGCGCGCCTGCCACGTCATCGTCAGCCATCCCGAGCGCCAGGCGATCATCGCGGCGAAGGCGAACGAAGCCGCCGCCGCGAAGGGCTATACCGTCATCGAGGACAAGGGGCTGATCGCGGAAAATGCCGGCCTTACCGAATGGCCGGTGCCGCTGCTGGGCGATTTCGATCCCGCCTTCCTGGAGGTGCCGCCCGAAGTCATCCAGCTGACGCTGCGCATCAACCAGAAATATTTCGTGCTGCGGGACGGGCAGGGCAAGCTCGCCCCAGCCTTCATCTGCACCGCCAATATCGAGGCGAAGGATGGCGGCGCGGCCATCATCGCCGGCAACCGCAAGGTGCTCGCCGCGCGGCTTTCGGATGCCCGCTTCTTCTGGGAACAGGACAAGAAGACGAAGCTGGAGGCGCACGCCGAAAAGCTGTCGCGCATCACCTTCCACGAAAAGCTGGGCACGGTAGCCGACAAGGTCGAGCGGGTGGCAGAGCTGGCTCGCTGGCTAGTGGAAGAGGGGATCGTCAAGGGCGCGAACGCTAACCTCGTCGAACAGGCCGTACGCCTCGCCAAAGCCGATCTGGTTACCGAAATGGTCGGCGAGTTCCCCGAGTTGCAGGGCCTGATGGGAGGCTATTACGCCCGCGCAGAGGGCCTGCCGGACGAAGTGGCAGAGGCCATCGGCGACCATTACAAGCCGGTCGGGCAGGGCGATGAAGTGCCGACCGCGCCGGTCACGTTGGCGGTGTCGCTGGCGGACAAGCTAGATACGCTATTTGGCTTTTTCGCCATCGGTGAATTGCCGTCAGGCTCTCGCGATCCGTTCGCCCTCCGCAGAGCGGCTTTGGGCGTCATTTCCCTCGCCATTAAGAGCGATCTACGATTTTCACTCGTTGCGGCCATGATTGAAGGAATAAGTAATCTCGGCGTTGCGATGGGCAGAATGCAGTCGCAAAAAGAAGATGCTGCATTTCAACAGCTATTGCGAGTCAGCCTGCTCCCCAAATCTGCTCTGAATGCAGCTCAAACTGCATTTCCTCCTCCGGCAGGTTTGGACTGGAGCGCTAGTGAGAAGCTTCGAGCGTTGCAGGAGCCCATCTTGGCCGCGCCACAGCGCTTGGCTGACTTTATGACTGACCGCCTAAAAGTCCAGCAGAAGGAAGCCGGCGTCCGCCATGACCTGATCGACGCGGTGTTTGCGCTGGGCGGCGAGGACGACCTCGTCCGCCTGCTCGCGCGCGTGAAAGCGCTGCAAAGCTTCGTCGCCACGGACGACGGAGCGAACCTGCTGGCCGGCTACAAGCGGGCCGCGAACATACTCAAGAAGGAAGCGATGGAGACTCCCTCTCCCCGACGGGGAGAGGGCTGGGGTGAGGGGGAGCGAGCCGCAGGCGAGCGTCTGCCCCTCGACGTTGCACACCCCCACCCAACCCTCCCCTTCAAGGGGGAGGGCGAATTAGCGCTGTCCTACACCCCCGAACCCGCCGAAGCTGCCCTGATCGCGGCGCTCGACGTGGCGGAACCCCGTGCGGCGCAGGCGGTCGCGGCCGAGGATTTCGAGGGCGCGATGGCCGCGCTCGCGTCGCTTCGCCAGCCTATCGACGCCTTCTTTGAAGCAGTGACGGTCAATGATGCGGACCCGGCCAAACGCACCGCGCGCCATGCCCTGCTGACGCGCGTGAGGGATGCCGTTCATGCCGTAGCTGACTTTTCGAAAATTGCCGGCTGACGTAATAGTGTTTTCCGGATCGCCGCAACATGTACGAACTTAAGACGGAATGAGGCTGACGGCGTCCCGCCGAGATAAGAATCTCTTTGCTGCAGTGCACAAATATCCTAAACGTGCTGCCCCCGAGGAGACAGCCCCCGATGACGATGGAAGAGGCCAGCATGACCAGCACCGCCACGCGCTATGTTTACCGTTTCGGCGGCGGGATCGACGATGGCGGGCAGGGCGACCGCAACCTTCTGGGCGGCAAGGGCGCCAATCTGGACGGCATGGCTTCCATCGGCCTGCCGGTTCCGCCGGGCTTCACCATTACGACGGAGATGTGCACCCGCTATTATGACGATGGCGGCGTCTATCCCGAAAGCCTGACCGCCGAGGTGGCGAACGGCATCGCCCATATCGAGGGGATCACGGGCAAGCGGTTTGGCGACGCGGCCGATCCGCTGCTGGTCTCCGTACGTTCCGGCGCGCGCGCGTCGATGCCGGGCATGATGGACACGGTGCTGAACCTTGGCCTCAACGACGAGACCGTTGCGGGGCTGGCGACGGTGTCGGGCGACGCGCGCTTCGCCTGGGACAGCTACCGCCGCTTCATCCAGATGTATTCCGACGTCGTGCTGGAGCTGGACCACGGCGCGTTCGAGGAAGCGCTGGAGATCGCCAAGGAAGATCAGGGCTATCTGCTCGATACGGAAATGACCGCGGAGGACTGGCAGGCGCTGGTGGCCGAATATAAGGAACTGGTCGCCAAGCTGTGGAACAAGCCCTTCCCGCAGGACGTGCACGACCAGCTATGGGGCGCGATCAGCGCGGTATTCGGGTCGTGGCAGTCCGATCGCGCGAAGGTCTATCGCCGCCTCAATTCCATCCCCGGCGAATGGGGCACCGCCGTCAACGTGCAGGCGATGGTATTCGGCAACATGGGCGATACGTCGGCCACCGGCGTCGCTTTCACGCGCGATCCCGCCACCGGGGAAAATGTCTACTATGGCGAATATCTGATCAATGCGCAGGGCGAGGATGTCGTCGCCGGTATCCGTACGCCCCAATATCTCACCAAAGCCGCGCGCGAGCGGGCGGGGGCAAAGCCGCTGTCGATGGAAGAAGCGATGCCCGATACCTATGCGGAGCTGGCCGAGGTATTCCGCATCCTCGAAACCCACTATCGCGACATGCAGGACATCGAATTCACGGTGCAGCAGGGCAAGCTGTGGATGCTCCAGACCCGGTCGGGCAAGCGCACCGCCAAGGCCGCGCTCAAGATCGCGGTCGAAATGGCGAACGAGGGGCTGATCTCTCAGGAGGAGGCCGTCGCTCGTGTCGACCCGTCCGCGCTCGACCAGCTGCTCCATCCGACACTGGATCCAAAGGCGCCGCGCGACGTGCTGACCAAGGGCCTGCCGGCATCGCCCGGCGCGGCTTCCGGTGCGGTCGTGTTTGACGCCGATACTGCGGAGCGCCGCAATGAGCTGGGCGATTCGGTCATCCTCGTCCGGGTGGAGACGAGCCCCGAGGATATCCACGGGATGCACGCGGCCAAGGGTATTCTCACCGCACGCGGCGGCATGACGTCGCACGCTGCCGTCGTCGCGCGCGGCATGGGCCGTCCCTGCGTTTCGGGGGCCGGAAGCCTGTCGATCGACAGCAAGGCGCGGCTGCTGCGCATCGGATCGCGCGAACTGAAAGAGGGCGACATCCTGACGATCGACGGTTCGACCGGTGAAGTGATGGCAGGCGAAGTGCCTACAGTGCAGCCGGAGCTGGCCGGCGACTTCGGCATCCTGATGGTCTGGGCAGACAAGGTTCGCCGCCTCAAGGTCCGGGCCAACGCCGAAACCCCGCAGGACTGCAAGGTCGCGCGCGAATTCGGTGCGGAAGGGGTGGGCCTCTGCCGCACCGAACATATGTTCTTCGACGCTGCGCGGATCACCGCCGTGCGCGAGATGATCCTGGCCGACAGCGAGAAGGGCCGCCGCGCCGCCCTGGACAAGCTGCTGCCCGAACAGCGTGACGATTTCGCGGAGATCTTCATGGTCATGGCGGGCCTGCCGGTCACCATCCGGCTGCTCGATCCGCCGCTGCACGAATTCCTGCCCCATGGTGAAGCGGAGTTCGAAGAAGTGGCGAAGGCGGCCGGGGTTAGCGTCGACACGCTGAAGCGCCGCGCGTCGGAACTGCATGAGTTCAATCCGATGCTCGGACATCGCGGTTGTCGCCTGGGCGTAACCTATCCGGAAATCTACGAGATGCAGGCCCGCGCCATCTTCGAGGCCGCGCTGCTCATCAAGCAGCGTTCGGGCAAGGCGCCGATTCCGGAAGTCATGATCCCGCTGGTCGCGACCCGCAAAGAGCTGGAACTAATGAAGGCGATCGTCGATCGCGTCGCGGCCGAGGTGTTCGAGGAGCAGGGTGCGACGGTCGAATATCTGGTCGGCACCATGATCGAATTGCCGCGCGCGGCTTTGAAAGCGGGGGAAATCTCCGAGATCGGCGAATTCTTCTCCTTTGGAACCAACGACCTCACCCAGACGACGATCGGCATCAGCCGCGACGATGCCGGTCGCTTCCTGACCCAATATGTGGACAAGGGCATCTTCGCCCGCGATCCTTTCGTGAGCATCGATGTCGAGGGTGTGGGCGAGCTGATCGAGATTGCCGTGGAACGGGGGCGAAAGACCCGCCCGGATATCAAGCTCGGCATATGCGGCGAGCATGGTGGCGATCCCGCGTCCATCGCCTTTTGCGAGAAGACCGGACTCGATTATGTCTCGGCTTCGCCCTATCGTGTGCCAATAGCCCGGCTGGCGGCGGCCCAGGCGGCGCTCGCCAACAGGGGATGAAGCGGCGAGGGGTACGATCCCTCGCCCTCAGCCACGCTAGACCGGCGTCTTGCGCCGGTCGTAGAGCCGCGCATGTTCGTCATCCTTGCGATCGTCCAGCAGCCGCGCCTGATCACGCCATTCGTCGCGCGCGATCACACCGGGTTTCAGGCCCAGACGTGCTTCCAGCGTCGCCTGCTGCTCTTCGCTCAGCGTCGCGATCTGGCGGTAACGATGATAGCCGGCCTCATTGAGCGCGATCTCGTCCGCGCTCGAAACGGTGCGAATGCGCGTAAGGTCGTCGCGTCCATGCACCGCGCCCGCCACCGCAGCCGCGGTGCCGGCGCCGATCGGCCCGGTTCCCCGCTCGAGTTCGGCGATCCGCTTGTTCGCAGCGTCCAACCGCATGTCCCGATCCTTGATGGCCAGCTTGTGCGCGCGCTCCTCGTCTCGCCAGCGGCGCTTGTATTTGCCCCCGCCGCCCATCATCGCGCCCAGCACCAGGCCGATCAGCAGCGCTACGACCAGCAGTGCGATTTCGTTTATCGTGAAGCTCATACGGGCATCCTTTCCCCGTCCGTAACGGTTGGAACCGGGCAAAGTTGCGGCCACTCAAGGCCGTCGGCCGATCGCGTTGGCGGAAAAGGCGAAAAAGGGGTTGCCAGACCTGACCCCCGTGTATATCCGCGCCATTCCAATGCACCCGTAGCTCAGCTGGATAGAGCATCAGACTACGAATCTGAGGGTCGGGCGTTCGAATCGCTCCGGGTGCACCATTTCCCCAAATTCTGCCTTCGCCAGCTGCGCAGCGCGTCAGGCGACAATAGCTGGACTGCCGCAGCGCATGGCGTGAACCCGGACGTCCGCGGAACCTACGCGCACCCCCATCACCGCTGTCACGCCGTTGAGGACATTGTCGAGCAGCGGCGCGATCGATCCCAGCAGGGCGCCGACTGCTGGCGCGATGCCGCTGGTGCCGATGCCAAGGCCCAGGACGGAAACCTGGATCTGGGTCCGGCCGGCAATGCCGCCCGCGACGCCCTGGGTCAGGTCGCCCGTGCTGACGCGCTTCCACTCGTTCGCCGCGATCTCGGACGGTGTGAAGTGAACGCTTTGCGGCGACTGTCCTCCCAACGGGACCGTTGCGAATCCGGTGACCCGGACGCCAATCGTCTGCCCTAGCAAGGCCGGCTGCGGATGGGCGGCGGTGGTGAAGTCCGTCACCGCGTCCATATCAATGTCGGCCAGCGCTACGGTGCCGATGGACGGTGTCACCGACAGGCCGACGCCGCTGCCGGCTGATCCGGCCGTGCAATCGATGGCAGACAGCCGCGCCTCGGCGCTGGCAAGCTCGACATAGAGCGGCACCCGGAGCGTCAACAGCCCGGACAGTGCGCCGGCGACCGTGCTCTCCAGGTAGATGCGCGTCTGCGCGGTGCGCACCACCACATCGCGCGCCGCCGTCACCGTCATCATCGGTGATTCGCTCGCGCCGGGGCCAGTCACCAGCAGCAGCCGGGTGCTGGCCAATCCGGGAATGGCGAGGCGCAGGTCCATCGGCACGGCCGTCCCGGACGGCGGGCTCAGCACCATACGCAGCATCGTCAGCGCATCGATCAGCAGCGCCGGCTGACCAGCCGCGCTGCCCGCGCCACGCATCGGACCCAGATCGATTATGTCGCTCAGGCGTATGCTGCGCGATCCGAGGCGCGGGGCGATCGCGCGGAACACCGCCACCGTGGGACTCGCACCGGCGCTGTCGCCCATGGCGGCCAGCAGATCCGATATCGGGATCGGCCGATCGAACAGTGCGCCATAGGCGTCGTCGCCATGACCCGTACGCACGCGCAGGGCGTCGGCGAAGCCGAGCAGATCGATGTCCAGACTGGCCAGCCCCTGACAGTCCATCACCGACAGGTTCAGTTCGGTCCCTGCCAGCGCCGAGAGCAGCTTGTTGGGCAGACCGTCGCTGATGGAAGCAAGTCCCGTCCCGATCGAGAAGGCGGCGGAATCCACGCGCGCGGCCGTCGCCCGCGCGCGAACCGGCAGCGAATCCTGACCGGTCAGCAACCGCGCAAAGAAAAGCGGCACCCGCTGCTCGAGCTCGATCCGGCTCGCCGTGGCGCGCGGATCGCCGGCCAGAAACCGCTGCTCCGGTTGCAGGGTTGAGTCGGGGGCATAATGACCGCTGTCGACCGCAAGCAACTGAACTTGCGGCAAGCCATAGCGGTCGACCATGGCCTGCGCTGCGGTGCGTCCTCCGCTGCTGGCGGCGAGCGCGGCCGCGTCCGCCACACCCTGAAGCTGGCGCTTGGCAAGATAGACCGAGCCAAGATCGACGGTGACTGCGGCGGTCCCGGCAAGGGCGAACAGCGACCCGCCGAGCAGCACCGCCACGCCGCCCCGTCGGTCCTTCCCAAGGCCGCGCCAGCCCATCGTCTCAGGCTCCGATCCGAACGACGGCGCTGCGCTGGAGGATGGTCGCGGGCAGGGGGAAGGGCGATGCCGCGAACACAGGGACACTCGCCAGGTCGTAGCGCAGCGTCACAGAATAATAGCCAGCGCTTTCGGTCGTGGAAACGCCGATGGTCCGCGTCCCGGTAAACAGGCTGTTGGCGCCGCTGGCCGCGACGCTTTGATCGACGAGTGCGCGGCGCTCCGTGCTGTCGAGGCCGGCTAGGGCCGCCCGCGCAGCTTCATTTGCCGCCTGTTGCAGGCTGTGCGCCGTCATGAACCAGCTGCCATAGGCCAGCATGGCGCACAGCAGCACCACCAGCATTGGTATGGCGAAAGCCGCTTCCACGACCACACTGCCGCGACCGTCGAGCTTCAGCGGTCCCCGTTCAGCGCTCGAACGCCTTGCATCTATAGGTTTCATGGCGCCCAGCTTAGCCAGCGGCCGGTCAAGGACGGGTAGGAGCCGACCGATGTGGATATGTGTGTTTCGCGCATCCTTATCGCCGCGATCGCGCTGCCCGAGATGTCCCAGCACCGAAGGCTTGCGCATTCCCTGCGCGATCGCTCCAATTCGGACACGACTTTACGGCATTATGCGGCACGACTGGCGGCAAGGGAGGGGGCGCCGCGCTGGCTGGCGGTGATCACGGCCACCGCGCCTTCATTGCCATAGGTGCCGCGCAGCTGCGCCAGCGCGGCATCGATGGGGAGAATAGTGCCTGCATTGGTAAGCAGGCCAACCGATATGCGACGATCCCCTTCGCCGCGCAGCACCCGCTCCATCTCCTCGCGCAGCTCAGGCCGGTGCGGCAATTCGACCAGGTCGGGCAGACCGACCCCGTTCAGGCGGTCCTCGGGCAGCCCGACCATCGCGCAGAATGTGGCGTCCGCTATCTCGATGAGACCGCGACTGGACATCCGGACATAACCTACCCCGCCATGCACCCCCATCGCCTTCAGAATGGCGCTCTTGACGTCCGCCAGCCGGTGGCGCTGCATTTCAGTCGTGATGTCCCGCAGCAGCAGCGCGACGCCCTCGGCAAAAGGGAAGGTTTCGAAATGCAGCCAGCTGTCGCTGCGGAAGGGCGAGGGAATATCGGCCGCGCTGGGTTCGCCGGACGCCAGACTATGGCGGATATGCGCCTCCGTCAGCGCGCCCGCCAGTTCAGGCAATGCTTCCCAGAGCGGCTGCCCCTCAAGGTGCCGATCCCAGCGCTTGGTCATCGATAGCGCCACGCTGTTGACAAAATCGATGCCCAGATCGGCCCGGCACAGAATGACCCCCTGGTGCAGCCGCTCGGCGAGTTCGCGGGTTCGGTCGCGCGGCGCCTGTTCCAGCGGAGCGGCCATGGTCTGGAAGCGCTCCAAGCCCATGAACACATGGGTCTGGCGGCCGTGATGGGTCACCATGACCGGCTCCTGCGCGCCGACCTCGCGCCAATGGGCGAAGTTGCGGACCAGTTCCGCCGCCGCGACGCTGGGTCCGCGCTGGCTGTAATCGTGCATATGGATCGCTCCCCGTTTCGTTCAGGGAGCGAGAATAGCGGGCAGGGGAGGCTTGCGAATCCTGGACTTGGTCCGATCCGGCGGCTTCGGACGGCTTAGCCTTCGGCGCGGCGCTGCAGGTCCAGTGCGTCGATGACCTTGCCCCCGGCCATGAACACGGCGCCCGTACAGGCGAGCGCCAGCAATTGGCCGCCGGCGCCTGGATATTGGTGCATATAGACAAGTCCGCGCTCGGTCGCGCCCAGCGCGAGGGCATAAATGACCAGGAATGCCTCGAACTTGGTCTTTATGGTGAAGAGGCGCTTGATCCGTCCCATCCTGACCCCAAGGCGGCGATTGGTGGGCCGCTAGGGAACTAAGTCGCGCGAAAGCTGCAAATGGTCAACAAGCGTTAACCATGATTGTTCGATCCGGCCGATCAGGCGGGTGTCGCTCAGCGCCTCGGGCAGGATGCTTTCGGGCCAGTGGCGCTCGACAACCGCGGCGATCGCGTCCAGCCGCGCCTCGTCGACCAGGAAGCGAGGATCGATGTCGTCGGGGTCAGCCACGACGCGCAGGCGCAGACAGGCTGGTCCGCCGCCATTGGCCATGGACTGCCGCACGTCGACCGGCAGCAGAGCGCGGATCGGTCCGTTGCCCGCGACCATGGCCTCCAGCCATTGCCAGACGCGGGGTCGCTCCTGAGCCTCGGTGGGCAGCACCAGCGCCATTCCGCCGCACGGCAGGGTCACCAGCTGCGCGTTGAACAGATAGCTTTCGATGGCGTCAGCCAGGCTCACCGCGTTTGCCGGCACCTCTATGATCTCCACCGACGGCAGCAAGCTGCGAAGATCGGCATAGAAGACGTCCCTGTCGGCGAACGCTTGCTCATGGGCGAAGAGGACATGCTCGTTCGCCACCGCCACGACGTCATTGTGGAAGGCGCCGGCGGCGATCGCCTCGTCCGCCTGGCGCACGAACAATGTCCGCTCAGGCGCCAGACGGTGGAGCCGGGCCACCGCCTTGCTCGCCTCCAGTTGCTGGCGCGCGGGAAAGGCTCCGCCGGCCGCGCCATAGACGAAGACTTCGACCCCCGGCATTTCGTGGCGTTCGGTCAGGCGCATATGATTGGCCGCGCCCTCGTCGCCGAAGGGCGGTGGGACGGGGGCATGGACGGCGAAGACAGAGCGCGCAGCGAAGGCGACCTTCAACTGCGCCAGCGTCTGCTGCCACTCGTGGCTGCGATGCGGCATCGTCACGAGGTTGGCGACTGTAAGGTGGGTGAGCCCGTCCGCCGAATCGCTTGCAGGGGAGACCGTCGCCGCATTGGCCGCCCACATGGCGGAGGCGGAGAAAGCGGCAGCGCGGATATGCGGCTCCGCATCAGACACGTTCGTCCCCAGCGATTGCAGCCAGCTGACGTCTGGCCGCCAGTGCGGCAGCAATATGCCCTGTGTCAGCCCCAGGCGAAGGTTCGCCCGCATCTTTTCGATGCCCTGCAACGCCGCCGCGCGCGGATGGGACGCTTCTCCCGCGTTGCGCGCCGACGCCAGATTGCCCAGGCTCAGCCCGGCATAATTATGGCTTGGCCCGATGATGCCGTCGAAATTGATTTCGCGCACCGACATCAGCGGCCTGCCACCGTTATGCGATCGCCCGCGCTTACCGCGACCAGCGCTGCCGACGCTGCGTCCAGCGACACGCTCCCGTCGGAGCGCTCCTCGACGAGGCCATAAGCGCAGCGATAATCTGCGAGTTGCCCGGCCGCGACCAGCATTCGGGCCCCGCCGCTCGCATGAATGGCGCTCACCGTCACGTCCCTGGCGCCGGCGATGGTCGCCAGTGAATCGATCTGCCCGACCATCGTCGGACCGCCATCGAAAATGTCGACATAGCCCGCGTTGGTGAAGCCTTCCGTCTCCAGCATCCGCATCGCCGCTCGCCCATTGGGGTGGGGCAGGCCGATTACCGCGCGCGCATGGTCGGTCAGCATGGCGATGTAGATCGGCGTCTTGGGCATCAGGTCGGCGATGAACTGGTTGCCCATAACAGCATTGAATTCGTCCGCCTCCTGGAAGCTCATGCCGAAGAAGCGGCCCGCAAGCCCGTCCCAAAAGGGCGAGCCCCCCGCTTCGTCGATCACCCCGCGCAGTTCGGCGATCACCCGGTCGCCAAAGCGTGCGCGATGGGCGCGGATGTAGAGATAGCGGCTGCGCGCCAGCAGCAGGCCAAGCCCCTCGGCGCGCTCGCGCGGGTGAAGAAATAGGCCGCCGACCTCGGCCGATCCTTCCAGGTCGGTGGTGAGCGACAGCATCTCGGCGCGGAAGGTTCGCCCCAACTCGCGGCTATGCTGGGTCAATATGCCCAGGCGATAGGAATAGAAGGGCCAGCTCTGGCCCACCGTGCTGAATATCTGGCACGTACCACGCACCTGCCCTGTCGCGCGGTTTTCCAGCACCATGACGATGAGTTCGTCCAGCACGCCGTCCTCCTGACGGGCGAGCGCTGCCTCCGTGCGATCCAGCTTGGCCGCCAGCGCCTTTCGGTCGGCGGGCAGGTTGGTGAAGCCGCCTCCAGTGAGCTTGGCCATCTCGTACAGGGTCTGGAGATCATCGGGACGGGCTGTGCGCATCAGGAATGTCATGTCATGCCCTCTGTCCGGCGGCGATCCGCAGCATCGCCAGCGCGGACAATCTGGCGCGTTCAGCCAGACTGTCCACCACGAGAAATTCCTGGTCGCTGTGGATGGCGCCGCCGCGCGCGCCCATCGTGTCCACCACCGGGATCCCGCACGCGGCGATATTATTGCCGTCACAAACCCCGCCTGTGTCCCGCCGGGCGATCGTCAGGCCAAGATCGGCGCCGCATCGGCCGACGAGCGCAAACAGACGTTCCGCGCCCGGATCGACCGGCTTGGGCGGGCGCCCGAACTCGCCATGGAGCTGAATGCCCACATCATGGTCCGATTCCACGGCGGCGATCGACGCTGTGATGAGCTGGCGGGCGGCGGCCTCGTCTGCTGCGCGTTGCGGGCGGAAATTGACGCGCAGGATGGCGTGACCGGGCACCATGTTGTTGGGGCCACCGCCATCTATCCTGGCGGGATTGCAGGTAAAGCCGCCACCGCTGCCGGCCTTGAGCCGCAACGCCAGATCGGCGGCGGCGAGCAGGGCGTTGCGGCCGTCTTCGGGATTGCGGCCGGCATGGGCGCTGCGTCCCGTGACGATCATCGAGAAATTGCCGCTGCCCGGCCGCGCGCCTGCCAGCGTGCCGTCGGGCAAGGCCGGTTCGTAGGTGAAGGCGGCGAGTTTTCCGGCCGAGACCGCGCGCAACAGGGCAGCGGAGGAAGGTGAGCCAACCTCCTCATCGCTGTTGATGACGACGTCATAGCCAAGGCCCGCCGCACCGGGCGATGTCTCGAATGCCATGACCGCGGAGAGCATCAGGGCAATCCCGCCCTTCATGTCGGCAACGCCGGGTCCGCCGAGCAGACCTGCGTCTACCACACCCGGTCGTTGAAACGGGTGGTCGGCCGCGAACACGGTGTCCATATGCCCCGTCAGCAGCATCCGTGCGGGCGCGTCGGGCCGTACGCTCACGAGGAGATGCGCGCCGTGCGCCACCGGCGTGACCCGCCCGTCGGGCAGCACCGCATCGACAGGGTCGGGCTGGATGAGGCGCAGTTCGCCAGGGAGGCCAGCGAAGGCGTCACCGAGCTGGCCTGCCATGTCCGCGAGGCCGGAAAGGTTGCGCGAGCCGCTATTGATCGCTGACCAGCGCAGGACCTGGTCCAGCATGGGGGCATCGCCCGCTCGGTCCAGAACGGCCTGCTCCGCGGGCGAAATCGCTTTCATGGCCTTTGTCTATCAGAGCGCCGAAGGGCGCTCCACCCCCGGCTCAGAAATCATAGGTTAGGGTGAGGCGGCTCAACGTGTCGAGCTCGCTCGCAGCCAGCAGCCGCTCGGATTCATACTGGATATTGTAGGACAGCGCGACGGACCAGCGCGATCCCACCTTGGTTTCCAGGCTGGTCAGCGAGTTGAGCGTGTAGACACGGCTTTCCGCATAGGCCGACCCGACCTGTCGCATCGTCAATGTGGGGGATATACGCCATGCCAGGTCCATCGATGCGCGCGCGCCGAGCTTGGTTTCGCCATAGCCCGCAACATAGCGGACATGGCGCACCGATGGGCCGGCATCCACGGCGAGGTCGAGCGGATCGCTGACGATCAACTTATAGCCGATGCCCGCGGACGCCGTATAGCGCTCGTCATAGCCGATCGACGTGTCGCGCTCGAACTGGGCAAGGCCATAGGCGAACCCGCGCGAATCGAATTCGTAGCGCGGCTCGTAGCCGGCCAGATAGCGTTCGCGCGACACGATCCCGTTGGCGCGGCGATAATCGACGCTGGCGGTCAGCTTGTGCGACCATTGCAGGCCGCTGCGTTTGACGACAGCATTGGCCGTCAGCCCTATTTCGCTTGTCGATCCGGTCGACCGGAAGCCGCCTGCCTCGAAGCGTCCGGTCCACAACTCGGTGAAGCGGGCTTCGCGGATCACGGCTTCATGCGTGGCCTTGGTCCGGTCCTTCCAGCTGTTGACCATCTTCTGGATTTCATCGGCGGAGCCCGGGTTGGTCTGCTTGGCGATCTTGGCGACCGTGGCGATCTCCGTCTCGCTGCCGTTGGCGATCGCCGCCTCGACCATCTCGCGCACGGCGGGCGGGAGGAGCGGAACGTCCTGCGCGTGCGCGGGCACAGCGGCAAGCGCACAAAGCGGGAGGAGAAAGGGATAGCGCATCGATCCTGTCATAACCAACCGCAGGACGAATTTAAGCCCCGACAGCCACCATCGATCAGATAAGATCGCGAAATTCCTGCAGTACGTCGCGATAAAGCTTGCGCTTGAACGGCACGATCACTTCGGGAAGCTGGTCGGGCGCGATCCACTTCCAGTCGCGGAACTCGGGATGCTCGGTCTGGATGTCGATATCGGCGTCCGTTCCCAGGAAGCGGGCAAGATACCAATATTGCCGCTGGCCACGATAGCGCCCGCCCCAGAGCTGCCCCACCAGATCAGGCGGCAGGTCGTAGAAGTGCTCGTCCTTCGCCTTGGCGATGATCTCAACATGACCCGGACCTATGCCGGTTTCCTCGCCGAGCTCGCGCAGCGCCGCCGCCTTTGCATCCTCATCGGGATCGATCCCGCCCTGGGGCATCTGCCAGGCCTCGACCTTGTTATCGAGCCGTTGCCCGACGAAGACCTTTCCATCCATGTTCACCAGCATGATCCCGACACAGGGCCGGTAGGGCAGTTCAGCTTCCTGAGGCATGTAGGCCTGTCACATCCTTGCAAGATTGGTTTGCACACCGACCCGTTATCATCGCGTCGGAGCCAGGATAGGCGGCGGCGGGCGCCTCGTCCATGATCCGAATCGCTTATCGGGCGGTTAGTGTTCTTTGCGCCACAAGCTTCCGGTTGGAACGCGGCGGCTTCGCTGGCATTGAGTAGGCCATGTCCCAATCCGTAATCCTCTGGCTCCGGCAGGATCTGCGCCTGTCAGATCAGGCAGCGCTTGTCGCGGCCGCCCAGGAGGGCCCGATCGTGCCGGTCTATGTCTTGGACGACAACGCTCCGGGGCCATGGACCATGGGTGGTGCGAGCCGCTGGTGGCTGCACCACAGCCTCAGCGCGCTCGATGCGGCCCTGCGCGCACGGGCATCGCGCCTGATCCTGCGTCGGGGCGATTGCGTGGAGGAGATCGGCCGTCTCGCCGCGTCGCTCGGCACCCGCCGGGTTCACGCGCTGGCGCATTACGAGCCGTGGTGGATGAAGGCCGAAGACAAGCTGGCCCATATGCTCGACCTTGTCCTGCACGAGGGCATGTTGCTGTTGCCGCCCGGCACTGTCAGCACGGGGGGCGGCGGCCTCTACCGCATCTACACGCCCTTCTGGCGGGCGCTGCGCGATGTCATGCCGCCACCGGAGCCGGCACCGGCACCGGCGAGCTTGGGCGCGCCGCACCGTTGGCCCGACAGCGAATCGCTTGCCGACTGGAACCTGCTGCCTCGCGCGCCCGACTGGGCTGCCGGCTTTGCGCAGGATTGGACGCCCGGCGAAGACGCGGCGCGCGAGCGCGTCGAACTGTTCCTGGACGAAGCGGCTCACTATGATGAGCGGCGTAACCTGCCGTCGCAGGAGGGCACGTCCCGCCTGTCACCCCATCTGCATTTCGGCGAAGTATCGCCGGCTCATGTGTGGCACCGTATCGCGGACGCTGGCGGCGACACCACCAGCTTTCTCAAGGAACTGGCATGGCGCGACTATGCGCATACCCAGATCGTCGCCAATCCCCATTATGGTGACCGGAACGCGCGTCCCGCTTTCGATCGCCTCGGCTGGCGCGACCTGCGCGAGGCCGAGGGCGATTTCGCGGCATGGAAACGGGGTGTCACAGGCTATCCGATTGTCGACGCCGGTATGCGCCAACTCTGGACGACCGGCTGGATGCACAATCGCGTCCGCATGATCGCCGCCAGCTTCCTCATCAAGCATCTGCTGATCGACTGGCAGCATGGTGCCCGGTGGTTCTGGGATACGCTCGTGGATGCGGACTACGCCAATAACAGCGTCAATTGGCAGTGGGTGGCAGGCAGCGGCGTCGATGCCAATCTGTTCACCCGCATCATGGCGCCGCTCACCCAGTCGGAAAAATTCGACGCGGCGGGCTATATTCGCCGATGGGTGCCCGAACTCGCGCACCTGCCCGACGCGCACATCCACGATCCCGACAGCTGGGGCATGCGGCCCCGCAGCTATCCGCCCAAGCGCATCGATCATCGAGCGGCGCGTGCGCGCGCATTGGAGGCTTCGCGGCGCATGAAGGACGATTGATGATCGAGGCGGCTTAGGGCAGAGACACGCCATGAACGCCATCGATCCAGGCAACGGCATGGGTAGCCGCCATGCGCCACGCATCCGCGCGGCGCGTGGC
>JBEVME010000035.1:0-5821 GCA_040508785.1 Sphingobium sp. | reverse complement strand
CATCGCGCCCACCGCTGCGCGATCCTGTGTGGGCAGAAGCTGCACCGCATCGGCGGGCACGCCGCTGGCCTCCAGCCCGCGCACCAGCGCCGCATGGATCGCGTGGTTGGAATGCACCGCCTCGCTGCCGCCGCGCAGCAGGACGGCATTGCCAGAACGCAGGCACAATGCGGCCGCGTCAGCCGTCACATTGGGCCGGCTTTCATAGATGATCCCGATCAGCCCGATCGGCACCCGCACGCGCGACAGCCGCAGGCCATTGGGACGCTCGCTGCTGTCGATCACCGCCCCGACGGGATCGGGCAGCGCAGCCACCTGATCGACGGCGTCGGCGATCCCGGCCAGACGGCCCGAATCGAGCCGGAGCCTGTCCAGCAGCGCCGGAGTCAGCCCATTCACCTCGCCCGCCGCAACATCGCGGGCGTTCGCGGCCAGAATCGCCGGCGCATCGTCGCGCAGCGCCTGCGCGGCAGCGCGCAACGCGGCGGCCTTCATCGCATCGGGGATCTGGGCCAGCTGGCGCTGGGCGATACGGCCGGCACGGGCCAGCCGTTCGATCAACACTTCGGGCGTTTCCATTGCTGAAATCTGTAAGGACATGGCAAACCGACTAGCAGTGCGCACCGGCGATGTCACGTTTCCCTAACCATCTGGCAAGGCAGCCAAACGCCTGTTGCGGCGACTCGGGTAGCTAAGCGTTAACGGCCGGAATCTTAATGGTTCCCCGTCGCGCAACGGTTCGTCGCCCCCAACCTTCAACTCAGCGCGATTCCGTAAGACGGATTCGCGCCGCTAATTCCTTCCTGCTAACCGCGCGACCGTAGAAAAAAACGGCAATGCAAAAACAAGCAACACAAGGGGCAGTCTTGAAAGCTATCGCCAGCGGCGGCTTGAAAACCCGCTTGCTGACCCTCTTTCCAGAGCGTGAATTCTTCATGCGCTCTCAGGGTCGCGTCCGATTCATCAAGATTTCGTCGCGACTCCAGATTGGGGCCGCGTCCATTGTCGCTGTTTTGCTGCTCGTCTGGCTGATTACGATGGCGACGATGGCCATCACCCAATACGCGGCCACGCGCGATCGTCTGGCCCTGCTCGATCGCGAGGCCAGTGTCGCTACCGCCGAAAGCCGTGTTTCCGCGTATCGCAAGGACATGCGCGCGATCGCTTCGGACCTGGATAAGCGCCAGGATTTCATCGAGAAGATGATAGAGGCCAATGTCGGCGAACTGCCGACGACGACCGCTGCCGGCGAAACCGTTTCGGACAGCAGCAGCGAAGCCGCCCGCACCGTCAGGAAAGTCAGCGCCGCTATACCCGAAGCCGGCGGTCTGGCCCGGATCGAGGCGCGGCAACTCGCGTTCGTCGAGGCGATGACCCGCCTGGCCGATCGCCGCTCTTCCAGGGCTTCGCAAGCGATTCGTTCGCTGGGCCTCAATCCGACTGCGATGGTGGCCAAGCTCAATGACGACAGCGCGCAGGGCGGCCCGCTCATCAAGCTCGCCACCGGCGCGAATGGGACGCTGGACCCCCGGTTCGAGCGCCTGGGCCTGAGCCTTGAGCGCATGAACGTGCTGGAACGCGGCCTGGCCGGTATTCCGCAAGTCCTGCCCGCCAGCCTGGAATTCATTTCCTCGGGCTTCGGCTATCGCTCCGATCCGTTCACCGGCGGCGCGGCATTCCACGCCGGTCTCGATTTCCGTGGCCCCGTCGGCGCGCCGATCTATGCAGCGGCCAAGGGCGTGGTCAGCTTCGCCGGCATCCGCCAGGGCTATGGCAACTGCATAGAGATCGATCACGGCAATGGCCTGATGACCCGCTATGCCCACATGTCGGCATTCCGCGCCCGCATCGGCCAGCCGGTCAGCGCCGGCGCGGTGATCGGCGCGATCGGCAGCACCGGTCGCTCGACCGGTCCCCACCTGCATTTCGAAGTCCGCGTCAACGACCGGCCCGTCAATCCGCGACCTTTCCTGGAGTCAGCGCCCCATGTTCTCGAAGAAGCGCGCGATTTCGGCGCGACCGGGGGGCGATAATACCGTGACCTCCGGTTCCACCTTTTCCGTTCTCGGCGCCGACACCGCGATCAAGGGCGATATCACCGCTTCGGCGGATCTGCACATCGACGGCCGGGTGGAAGGCGATATTACCTGCGCTTCCCTGGTGCAGGGCGACAGCAGCGAGATCATCGGCGCGGTCAAAACCGATTCCGCGCGCCTGGCCGGCACCGTCCGTGGGCAGATCACCGCGCGCGAACTGGTGATCCTGCGCACCGCACGGATTCATGGCGATGTTCACTACGAAGCCCTGACGATCGAGCAGGGAGCGCAAGTCGACGGCCGCCTCTCGCCCCGCATAGCGGTGACGGACACCACTGTGGAGCCGGGCGAATCGCACCTGATTCTGGCGAGTTCCTCGAACTGATCGCATAGACCGTCAGCCCGCACTGAAGCGAGGCTGTCGCGGCACGATGGCCCCTGAAACGGGTTACAGTGACGACCCGCTTGAAGTCGGCTCAGTCCGCCGCCACTTCCGCGCGCAGCGCCTTGCGGTCCAGCTTGCCAACCATCGTCCGCGGCAGGCTTTCGCGCAGCACCACACGGTCGACGCGCTCATGCTTGCCCAACCGGTCGTTGAGCCACGCCGCGAGCGTTTCGCCGCTCTCCTCGGCGTCACCATGCAAAGTCACGAAGGCACGCGGCATCTCGCCGTGATAGGATTCGGGAACACCGATCACCAGCGCTTCGCTGACCGCGGGATGCTGCAGCAGCACCGCCTCGACCTGACTGGGGAACACCTTGAAGCCGCCTACCGCGATCATGTCCTTGCTGCGATCGACGATGCGGATATAGCCCTCCGCATCAATCGCGGCGATGTCTCCGGTACGCAGCCAGCGTTCGTCGCCGCGCAGCGCAAAGGCATTGGCCGCCGCATCGGGCCGGTTCCAGTACCCCTGCATGACCTGCGGTCCGCGAATCGCCAGTTCGCCCGGTTCGCCGGGCAGCGCATCGCGGGCGGGGTCTTCCTTGTCGAGCAGGCGGATATGCGTGCCGGGCAGCGGATGGCCGATCGTGCCCGGCCGCTCATCGCCTTCATAAGGATTGGCGGCGACGACTCCGGCGGTCTCTGTCAGGCCATAGCCCTCGATCAGCGTTGCCCCGGTCACCTCTTCGAACCGCTGCTTGAGCGGCGCGGCCAGCGGCGCCCCGCCCGAGATACAGGCCCGCAGCGACGAGAAATCGGTGCGCCCGATATCGGGATGCTCAAGCAGCGCCTGGAACATGGTCGGCACGCCGGGCATCGTCGTGGCGCCGGTGCGGGCCAGCGCCTTCAGCGTCTGCCCGGCCTGAAAGCGCGGCAGCATGGCGATGCAGCCGCCGTTGAGCACGGTACGGTTCAGCACGCAGGCATTGGCGAAAACATGGAAGAACGGCAGCACCCCCACCATCACGTCGCGATCGTTGGTATGCGGATCGATCGCCGCGATCTGCCGGGCGTTGGCCGAAAGGTTCTGGTGCGTGAGCATCGCGCCCTTGGGCGTGCCCGTTGTCCCGCCGGTATACTGCAGCAGGGCAAGATCGCTCAGCGGATCTATCGCGACCGGTGCAGGCTGCGCGGTGGACAGCATGGCCGACCATTCCACCACATCCGGTGCGGCCGGGATCGCCACCGTATCGCTGCGGCGGAACAGGCGCAGGCCGATGCTTTGCGCAAAGGGCAGCATCGCGGACAGCCGGCCCACCACCAGCCGCTCAAGCGCCGAATCGCGCAGCACGGTCAAGGCGGTGGGCAGTAGCGCCGGAACATCGAGCGTCACCAGCAGACGCGCGCCCGAATCAGCGACTTGCGCTTCCAGTTCGTCGGCGGTGTAAAGCGGCGAGAAGTTGACGACCGTGGCGCCGGCGATCATCGCGCCGAAATAGGCGGGTACGTAGATCGGCACGTTGGGCAGGAACAGGCCGACGCGATCACCCTTGGCGATACCCTGCGCCTGCAGGCCCGCCGCGAAAGCGCGGGCCTCGTCCATCGTCTGGCGATAGCTGAAGTGCCGGCCATAAAAGTCGGCGAGCGGCGCATGGGGATGCAGGGCCACGCTGGCCGCGAACAGATCGGGCATCGACAGGGGTAAAAACTGCTGATCCCAGGCGCAGGGATGCGCATACCGCTCGCGCCAGATCTCCCACTCGCCCGTTACCGGGCCTTTTTTGCCATTCATGACGGCAATCTGGACTCTCCCCGCCGGAAGGGCAACCCGCCAGAACGAAGGCCTGCAGGGATGGCCCGATCCGGCGGCCAGATGCCGCAACGTCAGCCGGCGATCACGCCTCGCCGGCAGCCTCCGCGGCGCGCTTGGCTTCGAGCCAGGCGGCGACTTCGGCTTCCTGCGCAGCAGCGTTGACTGCCTGGGCAGCAGCCTGGCGTTCTGCGCGCAGTTCCTCGATCAGGGCCTCGCGATCATCGCCCAGACGCACATCGTCCAGACCGTCATCGACGATGCCGGCCTTCTTCGCTGCCCGTGCGACAATGGCGTCCAGCTCGCGCTGCGAGCACAGGCCCAGCGTGACGGGATCCTTGGGCTGGATATTGGCGATGTTCCAGTGGCTGCGATCGCGGATCGCGGCGATGGTGTTGCGCGTGGTGCCGATCAGCTTGCCGACCTGCGCGTCCGAGATTTCGGGGTGGTTGCGCAGGATCCAGGCAATGCCGTCCGGCTTGTCCTGGCGCTTCGAAACCGGCGTATAGCGCGGCCCCTTGGTGCGGCTGACATTGACCGGCGCCTTCTGCATCTTCAACGCATAAGTCGCATCGGCCTGGCCGCGCTCGATCTCGGCCATGGTCAGTTCGCCGGCGCGAACGGGATCGCGCCCGGTGTACTTGCTGCTGGCCAGATCGTCGGCCATCGCCTGCACTTCCAGGATATGCAGGCCGCAGAATTCGGCAATCTGCTCGAAGGTGAGCGAGGTAACGTCGACAAGCCACGACGCGGTGGCATGCGGCATCAGCGGAGTGGGCTGGGTCACGGGTTTTCTCCGACGGAAACAATAAGGGCCGCCCCTTGCGGAGCGGCCGTAACCTCGACCATCTAGGCTCTTTCACCCCGAGGGGCAAGGGTGAAGGGGACAGTGACCGAAGTTTAAGGAATGGCCGCTAGGACCCGCTCAGTGGATTTAAAGGGCTGAGACGATGCGCCGACTTGTACTGTCATTGATGCTGGCCTGCGCGCTCACCGCGTGCTCGGGGCTGGCTTCCGGTGACAGGGAATACAGCCTGACCATCGCCCGTTCGGCGGACAAGGTCTATGCGCCGTTCAGCTCCCTGACCAACTACGACTCGCCGCTGATCGACCTGGGCGTGCCGTTCAAGCGCGTGGTGGTGACCCATCCCGAAAAGCACGCGCTGCTGTTTCACATTCCTTCGACCGAAGACGCGGTCGGTTCCAATATCCTGATGCGCTTCAAGCAGGACGGCGAAGGCAAGACCCAGCTTGATGTCTCGGTCCACGTGCCCGAACTGCTGGTGCCCGATCTTGGCCCGAACCTGCAGATCGACGAGAAAAAAGTCGCGTCCGAACTCGAACGGGCGATCCGCAACCTGGGCCGCAATCTGGAACGCGGCGATGACACGACGCTGGCTTCCGACGAGATCAGCCGCCTGTTTGACGTCATCACCGTGCTGACCAACCGCGAAGTTCTGAAGCGCGTGACCGGGCTTGATCGCAAGGGCATCGATCTGGGTGACCTGTTCGAAAGTCAGCTGGGCGGCAGCGACGCTGATTTCGAAAACCCCCAGGCCGCGCAGCCGATGAGCGACCCCGATCAGGGCA
>JBEVME010000014.1:0-9478 GCA_040508785.1 Sphingobium sp. | reverse complement strand
GGCTGCGACCGCGTCGATCAATTCGGGCGTGATCTTGCCGCCGGACATGCCGGCGAGCTGCTTCAGGCTCATGCCCTTATATTGCGGGAACATCGCGTTGGTCGTGATCGTGGGGACATGCTTTTCCAGTATGGCCCTGGCCTGCGCGTTCGCGGCCAATGTCTCCAGTGGCATGTCCACGGTCATATCCCCAGTCGCGGGGGGCGGCGGCATAGTCGGAGCGGTCGGCGCGGTCGGCACCGGGCCACCCAGACCTATGCCCCGGCCCACCGCATTGACGACGGGGACCAGGACTTTCATGCGCTCCGCATCCGGATTGACCGCAGGAACGAAGCCGTCCTTGCGCACCTCCATCAGCGTTTCCGACGCGCCATATTGCGGCCATTGCGGCAGCCCCGACCCGTTGGGATTGCCGGTCTTGGCAAAGTTCACATAATAGGCGTGCATGGTCCGGGCGACCTTCATGTCCGCCTCGGTCGGCACGATCTTGCCCATCATGCTGCCGGGCCTTTCGAAGACATATCCCGCGTCGGAACAATGTGCCGAACCCATCGGGCTTTGCGCCCGCGCGGCCTCGGCGACATAATCGAAATAGAGCGCCCATGTCGGGTTGCCGGCCTTGACGGAGCCGCGCGCCGCTACGCGCTGGGGTGCGCGAAAGCCGGTGTCGTCCATGACGTGCGAGGCGAGCCAGGCAGGGTTGGCCCGCTGCTCGGGCGTGTACAGCGCCAGCACCTTGTCCTTCTCTGGCCCCAGATTGCCGATCGCCGTCGCACCACCGGTATCGAACATCTGCGCCAATATGCCTTCCCAGCTGTTGATCGAGTTGACGTAGGGCACATGGGCGACATTGCCCGGCTCGAACGCATCGACGCCTTGCAGCGCATATTGGCCGTCCACTACCGGGCCGATCCGGTCGGTCGCGTTGGATGCGAGCGGACTGATCAACTTGCCGACGGGCAGAGCGCGCAGGTCCGCAGCGGTGGCATCGGGGAGGCCGACCGACGCGATATAGCGCGCGCCCAGATCCTCGGCCGATCCGCCGATCGTCCGGCCCGTGCGCGCCAGCCGCGGCCAGGGCGTGCTGAACGGGTCCGACTGCGCGATGGCGCCGTGGAACAGGCCGCGCGCCTTGGGCGAACCCATCAGCAGATTGGTGTAGGTGCCCCCCGCCGAACAACCGAAGATCGTCACCTTGCGGGGATCGCCGCCGAAGCCGGCAATGTTGCGCTGAACCCACTGGAGCGCGGCGATCTGGTCCATCAGCATGTAGCTGCCGAGCGCCCCGTTCGGATCTTCAGCGGTCAGCGCCGGATGCCCGAACTGTCCCAGCCGGCCGAGACGGTAGTTCATGCTGACCATGATGACGCCATCGCGTGTGAAGCTGGTCGTGTCCTCCAGATTGCCCGAGCCGATGACATAGGCGCCGCCGTGGATCGAGACCATGACCGGCAGCTTACGCCCCCGATAGCCCTTGGGCGCCCAGATATTGATGAACAGGCAGTCTTCGGCCTGAGTCCCGCCAGCCAGCCTGAACGGACTGTCAGGCTGCGGACAGCTGGCGCCGTAGGAGACCGCCTGCCGCACGCCGGCCCAGGGGGCCGCCGGCCGGGGCGCCTTCCACCGCAATTGGCCCGTGGGGGGAGCGGCATAGGGTATGCCAAGCCAGACGACCTGGTCGTCCTTCGCTTCGCCCGCCACCTTGCCGGTTTCGACGGCGACGACCGCTGCCTCGCGCGCCGAAGCGGCTACCGGCATCAGAACCGTGCCGGCGGTCGCGGCCATGGCGATCGCCCGTGTGAAAAACCTCATCTTTCAGTCCCCTCCCATCATCATTTTGCAGGCCTTTAACAGGCTGGCAGCTAAACCACCAATGGTTTATGGATTTATGGATAAATTTGCTGCTTGTCTGTGCGCGGAAAATCAAACAGGACCAGATCATGACGGGAGCCTTGTCCAAGATCGCCAGCATCTCGACCGAGTCCGCGGTCACCCGCGCCGCCGACGTGCTGCGCCGGATCGCGATAACCGCGCGCGACGACGCGTTCCTGGGGTCGGAGGAGGCACTGGCGGAGAAGCTTGGCGTCAGCGCGCCGACCTTGCGTCAGGCCGGTCGCATCCTGGAGTTCGAGGAACTGCTGCGTATCAAGCGCGGGATAGCGGGGGGCTATTATGTCCGTCGTCCCAGTATCGACGTCGCGGTCGCCACAGCGGGCGCCTACCTGGCCGCCCATGGCGTGCATGTGCGCCACTCCTTCGAGGTGACGCGTTCGCTGTCCGACCTGCTGCATCGCGGCGCGACGCTGTGTCGGGACGAGGCGATGCGGGCCGAGCTGGCGACCTATCTCGACCGCTCGCCGCAATCACATGCGGAAGGGTGGGAACAGGAACAAGCATTTGGCGATCTGCTCGCGCGGATGTCCGGGAACGAAGTGCTGCGGCTGATGCTGCTGATCTTCAATTATAGCGGCAATGCCGTGCTCGACGTCGACATGCCCGTGAAGCCGGGCCGTGCCGAAACTTTCGTCCGTCTCCGCTCTGACCTGATCCGGGCGATCCTGGCCGGGGATTATGAACTGGCGTCATCCATAGGTCAGGAGCGGCTGGCCGTGATGCGCCGTATCATCGAATCGGGCACAACAGCCGCGCCCCCGGCCTGAGTCAGCGCGCCCGCGCGCTGCGCTGAAGGGACAGCCGGCCCATCAACAATGCCGCGCGCTTGGCCTGCCGCTTCATGCTGGCGAGGTCCGCAGTTTCTGCCGCGCTGTGGTCGCCCGTCGAGGCAAGGCCAAGCCCGACCAGTCCGTCCACGTCCGCCGCCACGAAGCTGATATCGCCCGCGCCGCGCTTCAGCGGATCGAGGACGGGCATTGCCGGCAGACCCAGGTCGGCGTTGATGATGTTGAGCTGCGCCAGCAGCGCCTTGTTGCCGGGTGTCGGCGCCATGGGCGGATAGCCCCCCGGATCGAAGGCGATGGCGGCGGACGTGCCGCGCAGCGTGCCCTGCCCCGCGATCGCCCGCATCTTCGCCTTCACGCGATCGGTCTGCTGCGGGCTGAGCGTGCGGAAATCGCCCTTGGCGACCGCGATGGAGGGAATGATGTTGGTCTTGCCAGACACGGCGATCCGTACGCCATCCCTGTCCAAATCGGCGCTCTGCCCGCCACCGGTCAGACCCACGTTGAACGTCAGGTCCGGCTCGGGCAGTTGGTCGCGAAAGGCGGTCAATATTCTAGCCAGCTCGTAGATCGCGCCATCGCCGAACGCCGGCGAAAAAATGCGCGAACTATGCCCCGACATGCCAGTGACGGTCAGCGTCCAGCCGTTGGAGGAGCGGCGGGAAATGGAACCCATATCCCTCCCCTCCTCCTGCGCGAGCCCCTCGAAATCGAGCGCCACGTCCGCGCGCCTGCCTGCCGCGATCAGGTCCGCTCGGGCAAACTCCAGGGGATCGCCCGCATCCTCCTCGTCACCGGTCAGCACTATTTCGATATTGGCGCCCTTCAACGTGCCCGCCGCCTGCATCGCCTTCAACGCCAGCAGCATCGTCACGACGCCGCCCTTGTCGTCGCCAACGCCGGGGCCGGCCGCCCTGTCGCCATAGCGCTCGAATGTCTGGAAAGAGGAATCAGCCTCGAACACGGTATCCAGATGGCCGATCAGCAGCATCCGCTTGGTGCCCGCCTTGCCCTTATGCTGCGCGATCAAGTGTCCGGCGCGCTTGGCCGGGCCCATGGGCTGCCAGGTCACGGTGAAGCCGAGCGCCTCGAACTCCGGCCGCAGCATGTCGGCGACCGCCTTGACGCCGGCCAGGTTCATCGATCCGCTATTCTGGTTGACCAGCCGTTCCAGCAGCAGGACCGCAGGCTCATATCCACGCTCGACGCTGGCGATAGCCATGCGCTCCGACAGACTGAGCGCCGCCTGGGCGGGACAGGCCAGAAGGACCAGCGCCGTAAGCGCAATCCTGTTACGCATTGACCAGCACCTTCGCCAGCGTGTTTGCCAGACGATCGATGGCATTGTTGCGGATCGGGACGGAGCCGAGCAGGCAGCCGCTGCAACTGGCGGCGGCCAGGGCGGTAACGGTCTCGACCAGCTCGCGGCAGAGCGCGCGCAGCGCCTGCCGGTCGGCGTAAGGGGTCTTGCGGCGGCTGGACCCGGAGCGATGCTCATGAGCAGCGCTGCCAGGGTTGCCGCCGCCCCTCTCACTTGGCCAGCTCGCTTTCTATCGCGGCTACCAGCGCGGCATCGTCTGGCGCGGTGTCGGGCGCGAAGCGCGCTGCGACCGAGCCGTCCTTGGCGATGAGGAACTTCTCGAAATTCCACAGCACCTCGGGTTCTTCGGTCGGCGTCAAGCCATAGCCCTTCAGCCGATCGCGGAATGCTCCGCCATTGCCGGTCGCGCTCGGCGCAGCGCTGGTCAGCGCCGCGTAGAGCGGATGCTTTTGCGGGCCAGTCACCACGATCTTCTCGAACATCGGAAAATCGACGCCGAAGTTTGTCGTGCAAAACGCCGCGATCTCGTCGTTCGTGCCCGGCTCCTGCGCGCCGAAATCATTGGCGGGGAAGCCTGCGACAACCAGTCCCTCGTCCTTGTAGGCGCCATAGAGCTTCTCCAGCCCTTCATATTGCGGGGTCAGGCCGCATTTCGACGCGACGTTGACCGCCAGCACCACCTTGCCGGCATAATCGGCGAGCGACGCGTCGGCACCCGTGATGGTCTTGAGCGGAATATCCTGAATTGCGGTCATGCTTCTCTCCTTGGGATCCGTGGGCCGGACATTGCCATCATAATGCCGCGCCGAAAAGCCTGCCCGCCGCCGCCGTCGCCACCATCGCCAGCGCGCCCCAGAACAAGGTCCGCACGATCGACCGGCCCGGCCGCGCGCCACCCAGGCGGGCCCCGGTGATGCCGAGCAGCACGAGGCACAGCAGCGACGCAATCAGGATGAGGGGCAGAGTCAGTGCACGCGGGGTGAAAGCGGCGACCAGCACCGGCGGCGTTGCGCCCAACGCGAAGCTGGCGGCCGAAGTCAACGCCGCCTGCAGCGGGCGCGCGCTGCTGGCCTCGGATATGCCCAGTTCGTCGCGGGCATGGGCGCCCAGCGCGTCGGCCGCCATCAACTGGCCCGCTACCTGTGCGGCCAGCGCGGGCGACAGGCCGCGATCGACGTAGATGTCGCGCAGTTCCATAAACTCCTCCTCGGGCTGCTCGCCGATCGCGCGCCGCTCCTTGGCCAGGTCGGCGCGTTCGGTATCCGCCTGCGCGCTCACCGACACATATTCGCCGGCGGCCATCGACATGGCGCCAGCCACAAGCGCCGCCATGCCGGACAGCAGGATGGCACCACCCTGCGCGCCGGCCGCAGCCACGCCAGCGAGCAGGCTGGCGGTGGACACGATGCCGTCATTGGCGCCCAGCACCGCCGCGCGCAGCCAGCCGGCGCGGTTGATATAATGGACGGCGTGGTGCGGTGGCGGGCGTTCGCTCATGCGCGGCATGTCCTCGATCATCTGCACTCCTGTTCCGTCGTGCGCCGCCATGGCTATCAGAGCGCCATGTCCCTGCAAACACTGCAACCTTCGGACTCGCCTTATGGTTAACAACGGGCAAATATGCGCCAATGGGGCAAAGGAGGCATTTTCGGGCACTGGCCTGGATGGTGGCGGGCAATGCCGGCCTGCTGTCCTGTCCCGCGCTCGCCAACGGCGCGCGAGATCCCCTTGTGGACATGTTCTTCCAGCCGCTGCGCGACGTCCGTCTGATGGCGCCGGCCATCCCGCCAAGGCTGCTCGCGATATTGTCCACGCCCTATTCGCTCGATCGCCTCCATACCTGCACGCATATGGCGTGGGAGGTCGATCAGCTCGATGCCATATTGCCTCGCGACGTCGGCTACGGCCCGATGCGGCGCAACTTGAGCGACAGGATGATCGGGCAGGGCCGCTCCATGATCGGCGGATTGATCCCGTTTCGCGGGCTGGTGCGGGAGGTGAGCGGCGCCAACGACGCGGACCGTCGGCTGGCCTATGCCGTTCGCGTCGGCGAAGCGCGGCGCAGCTTCCTGATGGGCGTCGGCCTCGCCCGTGGCTGCGCGCCGCCGGCCGCACCGCCCCTGCCCCGCCTTATCTATGTGCTGGCAGGTCTGTAGCGCGTCACGAACCCAGCGCTTCCGCCTTCTCCGCCAGCTCCAGCCAGCGCAATTCGGCCGCCTCCTTTTCGTCCCGCGCCTTCTCGATCGCCTTCATCAGCGCATCGAACCGCTTGGGATCGCGCGTATAAAGGTCCGCGTCCGCAAGGATCGCCTCGTCCCGCGCGATGGCCATCTCGATCGCCTCGATCTGTCCGGGCAACATCTCCAGCTCGCGCTGGTCCTTGTAGCTGAGCTTCGTCGCGGCCGTGCGCGGTTGAGGCGGCGGCTCGGCCTTCCTTTCCACGCGCGGCGCATTTTTCGGGCTGCGCTTGGCTACCCAGTCGGCATAGCCGCCGACGATGACGTCTACGGTTCCCGACCCGTCCAGACCGAGCGTCACCGTCACGGTGCGGTCCAGGAAATCGCGATCATGGCTGACGATCAGGACGGTGCCGTCATAGTCGGCGATGACCTCCTGCAACAGGTCGAGCGTCTCCAGGTCCAGGTCGTTGGTCGGCTCGTCCAGCACCAGCAGGTTGGACGGCCGCGCGAATTCCCGCGCGAACAGCAGGCGCGACCGTTCGCCGCCCGACAGCGTTCCCACCTTCGCCTCCGCCAGCGACGGATCGAACAGGAAGTCCTTGAGATAGCCGTGGACATGCTTGCGCACGCCCTGCACGTCGATCCAGTCGCCGCCCTCGGCGAGCACCTCGCGCACCGTCCTGTCGGCGCGCATCAGGCTCCGCTGCTGGTCGATGAAGATCATGTCCAGCGTCTGCGCCTGCTTCATCTCGCCACTGTCGGGGGCCAGCTCCCCGGTCAGGAGCTTGAGCAGCGTCGTCTTTCCAGCGCCGTTGCCGCCGACGATGCCGATCCGGTCGCCACGCTGGATGCGCAGGGTCAGGTCGCTGATGATGGGGCGTCCGCCGAACGCCTTGCTGACGTGGCTCGCCGCGATAACGCTCTTCGTCTTGCTGTCGTCGGCGGCGACCGCAAGACGCGCCGTGCCCTGCGGCCCCTGCATCGCCGCACGCTGCGCTCGCATCTCCCACAGCTTGGCCAGCCGCCCCTGGTTGCGCTTGCGCCGCGCCGTAACGCCACGCTCCAGCCAGTGCGCCTCGATCTTGAGCTTTGCGTCCAGCTTCTCGGCCGCCCGCGCCTCCTCGGCATAGACGGCTTCCATCCACTCCTCGAAACCGCCGAAGCCGATCTCGTTGCGGCGGATCGCGCCCCGGTCCAGCCAGAGCGTCTGCCGCGTCAGCCGGGTCAGGAAGGCGCGATCGTGGCTGATGACGACGAAGGCGCCGCTATAGCGGCCGAGCCAGCCTTCCAGCCAGGCGATGGCGTCGATGTCGAGATGGTTGGTCGGCTCATCGAGCAGCAGCAGGTCCGGCTCGCTCGCCAGCGCGCGGGCGATCGCCGCCCGCCGCCGCTCGCCGCCGCTCGCCGTCGCCGCCTCGCGCGACAGGTCGATCCCCAGCTGACTGGCGATCGCCTCCACCTCATGGGGCGCGGGCGCGAACTGGCCAGCCAGCGCGAAGTCACGCAGCGTGGCGAAGCTGCTGACGTCCGGATCCTGTTCCAGCATGATGATCCGCGCGCCCGGCCGCGCAGCGCGCGTCCCCTCGTCCGCCTCGATCAGGCCGGCCAGCAGCTTCAGCAGCGTCGTCTTCCCCGCCCCGTTCCGCCCGATCAGCGCCAGCCGGTCCCGCTCGCCCACGGCGATGTCGAGATGGCGGAACAGCCAGTGCGAGCCCTGCGACAGGCCGAGATTTTCGTAGGAGAGGATGGGTGCGGGCATCGGGCGCAGCTAGGGCTTGCGGGGCGCGAGGGCAAGAGCGTCGGCTGCCGCAAAAGCGCAACCTATCCGCTATGAAACTGTCACCGCCCCTTCGCGCGACGGCAACATAAGGCGCGCATTGGCCCCTGCGACGCACCGACCACCGGGCGCGACTTCCATAGGGGAATAACGATGAAAACCGTGCGCCGCACGCTGACCGCTTCTGCGTCAAGCGTCCTCCTCATTGCTCTGGCCACGTCTACCGCCTTCGCTCAGGCGGACGTGGCGCCTGTCGGCTCGGCCGAACTGGGCGACGCCGGCGGCCTCGCCGAAATCACCGTCACCGCGCAGAAACGCCCGGAAAATCTTCAGTCAACACCGATTTCCATTTCCGTCATGCGCAGCGAGGATCTGGTCAACCGGCACGTCACCTCGCTGCTCGATCTGGGCGACGGCGCAATCCCTTCGCTCAAGATCGCACCCTTCTATTCGCGCAACAGCGCGCTGATCGTGAATATTCGCGGGATCGGGGTCTTGTCGGACGGCAACCAACCCGCGCGCGACCAGGGCGTGGGCGTCTACATTGACGGCGTCTATCTCGGCCGCGCCCAGGGCCTGGGCACCGCTTTGTTCGACATCGAGGCTATCGAGGTGCTGAAAGGTCCCCAGGGCACGCTGTTCGGCCGCAACACGGAAGGCGGCGCCGTCAATATCGTCACGAAGAAGCCGACCGGTGAATTTCATGTCAACGGCACCGGCAGCATCGGCAGTTTCGGCACCTACAAGGGCGAGGTGCATGTCGATCTGCCGTCCTTCGCCAACGTCGCGCTCAAGATCGACGGCGTCGTCGCGCACCGCGACCCGCTGGTGAAAAACCCGCTCGCCGGTGCGGACGGCTTCAACCAATATGACAAGCGCGGCCTGCATGTCGAAGCGCTGTGGAAGCCTTCGCCCGATTTCAGCGCCGACTACAGCTTCGACATCTCGAAGGACGAGTCCACCTCGCAATATCTCAACCTGCTCGCGCCAGGCTCCAACCAACTGGCCGCTGCCGCGAGCGTTCAGCCCGACCGCGTGCGCACCGCCAATGTAGGGGTGCCGCAGCAGCCGAGCGTGGGCAAGGTTCATGGCCATCGCCTGACGCTGGAATGGCAGGCAGCGCCTTCGATCCTGCTGAAGTCTATCACATCCTACCGCAAGCTGAGCCAGAGCCAGTTCGATAACGGGTCGGCGGCCAATTCCATGTCCACCACGCCCGCCGTGCTGGCCGCCAAGGGCTTCACCGACTTCGCCTTCGCGCGCAACAGCCTGGCCATGTTCAAGCAGAATCAGTGGAGCCAGGAGGTCCAGGCCATAGGGGACGTCGACCGGGTAAAGTTCGTTGTCGGCGCCCTCTATTATCGCGAAAATGTGTCGGACAATGCGCAGGCGTTCAACACCAACAAATTCACCAATGCGGCCGGATCGGCCTATGTGGCCACCTATGTCGATCCGGCGACGGCGCCGATCGACCGCGCCAGCCATGTCACGACGAAGAGCATCGGCGCCTTCGGCCAGGCGA
>JBEVME010000149.1:0-28947 GCA_040508785.1 Sphingobium sp. | reverse complement strand
CTGGGCGCCAATGTGCTGCAATTGCGTCCCGGCCAGGGCTTCGGCCGTGGCGGCGGCGGGCCGCGTCCGCCCGACTTCAAGGACGCCGACCTCACTGCGATCGAAAACCAGTTGACCGGCGTTCGCGCCGTCGCGCCCGTGGTCCAGTCGAGCGGCACTGCTATCTACGAAGGCAATAACTGGTCGACCACCGTCTACGGCACCACCTCGGCCTATTCCGAAGTCCAGCAGTGGAAGGTCGCCGACGGCCGCCTGTTCCTGCCGGAGGAGGAGGAGGCCGGCCGGCCCGTATGCGTCATCGGCAATACCGTGCGCACCAACCTGTTCCAGGGGACCGACCCGGTCGGCAAGCGGATGCGCATCAAGGGCGTGTCCTGCCAGATCATCGGCGTGCTCGCGACGCGGGGACAGGGTGGCTTCGGCGACCAGGACGATGTGGTCGTTCTGCCGATCAAGTTCGTCCAGCGCCGCTTCACCGGCGATCGCGACATCAGCCAGATCATGGTCGCGGTCGACGACGCCTATGATACCTCCACGGTGCAGGCCAGCCTGGAAGAGTTGATGCGCGAACGGCGCAGCGTCAAACCGGGCCAGGACGATAATTTCAACGTCTTCGACACCAAGCAGATTTCCGACACGCTGACCGGCACCACCACGATCCTCACCCAGATCGTCGGCGCGGTCGCGGCGATATCGCTGCTCGTCGGCGGCATCGGCATCATGAACATCATGCTGGTGTCGGTCACCGAACGCACCCGAGAGATCGGCATCCGCCTCGCCATCGGCGCGGTCGCGCGCGAAGTGCTGCTGCAATTCCTGGTGGAAGCGATCGTGCTGTCGTGCCTCGGTGGCCTAATCGGCCTGCTGCTCGCCCTCGTCGCCAGCATTGCCATCGCCCCGCTGATGCAGGTGCCCTTCATCTTCGACCTCAAGACCAACCTCATCGCCTTCCTCTTCTCGGCGGCGATCGGCGTCGTTTTCGGCTATTTCCCGGCGCGCAGAGCAGCGGCGCTCAATCCGATCGACGCGCTGCGGCATGAGTGAGATGCGGCGAAGGGTCGCCCATAAAATCCGACACGCACCAGTTTGAATTATTTTCAGTAATTCCCGATTGAAACGCTCTGTTCGATATGATCTGTTTGCTGCAGCGCAGCTGGAGGGGCGATTCCAGGTTGAATAGCTGAAAGTGAACAGGGGGATGGTATGGGGGCTTCTCGAGCAATTTTAATGTGCCTTGGACTGTCAATGACGCTGGAGGCGGCCTATGGCCAGATAGCGATCGTAAATCCGACCGTGCCGAATCCTGGCGACTTTATTTTCACAGCCACCAGCCCGACAACCGGAGCACTGGAAACAACTCGGTTTAACTTTGAAGGTCTTGACCTCGATCTTGCACCGCTGAACCCGACCGGGCTGGCGCAGCGCTATCCTCAAATAGTACAGCCCACCAACGGCTTTAATGCCTATTATGGCGCCGCATTCAATGTTCTTGGCGTACCTCTCCAGTTGGAAAGCCGGTCCGGGCTGGGGTATAACAGCACTGAATTGTCGCTGATCTGCCTTCCCAGGCCTGATGCTAACGATACAGAACCGCTTTCTTTCGACCCTCAAACCGGCCTGGGAATCGGAGTGCATTCGCGGAACGACCATCAATTTTATATATGGCAGAGCGGCTCTTATGCTGACAGCTTTCAGGGCTATCTCGATTTTATCGCTGGGAGGGACAACGCAAGCGCGAATTTCTTCGACAGCCTTGATGCTCCGGCCTCAGGGCAGGCCTTCCGGTCCGCCATTTATGGCTGTTCTGTTGCGAATGGCTACGAAAATCCTGTTGTCGGCTCCCCGATCAGCCAGCAGTTCCAACTGGTGACGGACGGGCTCGACCTTGCCGCCGCCGACACGCCGACTCCCAATTTGAGCGGTGAACTCGACGAGTCCAGCTGGGGAGTCGGCGTCTGGACCGGCCCGGTGAGCAGCAGCCGTCAGGACGGCTTCGAACTGTCCGCGCGCGTCGCCAAGAGCTGGCGCGCCTTCGAAGGGGGCCGTTCGCTCGTGTCGATCGACGCGCCTGTGACGTTCCAGCGGATGGGCGGTCGCAAGACCTACAAGGGTTCGCTCGCCGTCTCGCTGACCCATATGATGAGCCGCCGCTGGTCGCTGGAACCGCGTATCGCCTGGGGCTACACCAACGCCCCTGATGACAATCTGAAGGGCCAGGTCGTCGCCGCGACCCTCGCCAGCCGGCTGACCTTCGATTCGCTCGGGCGCGGCACCCTGACGATGGGCAACATGCTCGGCTACAGCAAGGTCGTTGGCGTCCGGTTCATGGACCGCAAAGTCGACGGCAGCGATACCGAGAACTGGACGCTGCTGAATGGCTTCGCCTACGACCTGCCGCTAAAGGTGCGGGCGACGGGCCGATCCATGTCGCTGCGCGGCAGCTATATGTTCGCGCACATGTTCGGGGACGATCTGTATACGCGCAACGTCCACCTCGTCTCAGCGTCGCTCGGCATCCGCCTGCGCGACACCACGGTCCGCAATCGCGCCGACCTGCTGCGGATCGGCTTCAACGGCAAGTTCGCGAAGGGCTATTCAGCCGCATACGCCTTCGTGGGCTATCGCTTCTGACGGACCGCATTCGGATCGCGCGCGTTTACGCTCGATCCGAATGCTTGCGCCGTTACATTTTCCGACAATTTTGCCGCGCATCGGCATATTCCTGCGACACGCTCCGCCTATCGCCTTCCCATGACGCCGCGCCTGGCGGCGCAACAGGGAAGCGCAATCATGAAGACCATCGCCCTCACGCTCGCCAGCAGCAGCTTCATAGGCCTTCTCGGTCTCGCCTCGCTCGCTGGCGCCCGGGCGCCCGAACCGGTCACGCTGGAAGGCAGGGACCGCCCGATCCTCCTCGCTCGCATGGTGGTAACAGCGACGCCGCTGCCCGCCTCGGAGTGATCCGCATCGAACGAATGGCATGAGGCCCCGGCGCATGTCCGGGGCCTTTCCCTTGCCCGCTCCGAACCCGGTCGCGCCCCGTTAAGCGCCGTTCCTGAACCACCGTTCAGCTTAAATCGCCGCCTGATACAATTGCCGACACATTGGCAGCCCCGCCGGCACACCCCTGCGACAACTGCGTCCTATCTCTGTTTTCGACGCCAGCAACGGCGCCGGATTTGAACAAGGATCAGTGAGATGATGAAGAAGTTTCTGATGGCGCTGTCCGCCACCGTCATGGTCGCCAGCCCGATCGTCGCCAGCCAGGCCCAGGCCGCCCCGCACCGGGAGACTGTGCGCGTGGTCCAGCAGGACCGGCACGGCCGCACCGTCGTCCAGCAGCGCACCGTGGTCCGCAACGATCATCGCGGCTATGCCGACAACCGGCGCGGCTATGCCGACAACCGCCGCGGCTATCAGTCGCAGCACCGCTGGGCCAAGGGCCAGCGTTTCGACCGCCGCTATGCGACCAATTATCGCGTGATCAACAATTATCGCGATTATCGCCTGAACGCCCCGCCGCGCGGCTATCAATATGTCCGTTCGGGGAACGACGCGGTGCTGGTGGCGATCACCAGCGGCATCATCGGCGCCATCATCGGCGGCGCGATCAACTAAGCGCCCGCCGCGCGGAAAGCAGCGCCCCCGGAGCCAGTCTCCGGGGGCGTTCGCCCGTGGTTGATCGAAATCAAATACTTGATGTTAAATAATTTTCTTCAGGACGGTCACAGAAACCGCGATCCGGGAAATGACCATGCCCCTCTACCAGATCATGTATATCAGCAGCGCGACCGGCGTCCTGAGCAGCACCGATTGCCGCGCCATCGCGCAGGCCGCCGCGCTCAGCAACGGCCGGGACGACGTGACCGGCCTGCTCCTGTTCAATTCCAAACGCTTCCTGCAGGTCCTCGAAGGCCCGCGCGACGCGGTGGAGCGGATCTTCGCGCGCATCGCCGTCGATACGCGGCACCGCGCCGTGGTGAAGCTGCGCGAGCGCGAGATTGCCGAGCGGGAATTCGGTCACTGGGCCATGGCCTTCGACGATCCGGCCCGGCCGTCCAGAAGCCTGGCCGACACGGTCGCCGCCCTGCTCGCCAGCGCCGAACCGTCGACCCGGGCCCATTTCGTTGGTTCCGCGCAGCTGCACCGCGTCGCCTGACCGGCTAGACCAGCCCGGTCAGATAATAGACCGCGATCACCAGGAACACCGCGCTGGTCTTGATAAGAGTCAGCGCGAAAATATCCTTATAGGCCTGCCGATGGGTCAGGCCCGTCACCGCCAGCAGGGTGATGACCGCGCCATTATGCGGCAGGCTGTCCATCCCGCCCGACGCCATCGACGCGACCCGATGCAGCACCTCGGGCGGAATCCCCGCCGCCGCGCCCGCGGCCGCGAACTGCTCCGCCATCGCCGCCAGCGCGATTGACAGGCCGCCCGATGCCGATCCGGTGATCCCCGCCAGCGACGTGACCGTGACGGCCTCGTTCAGCAGCGGGTCCGGCACCGCCCTCAACGCCTGCTTGATGATCAGAAAACCCGGCAGCGCCGCGATCACCGCGCCGAAGCCATATTCGACCGCCGTGTTCATGCCCGCCAGCAATGCCCCGCCGACGGCCGCTTTCGATCCCTCGGCAAAGCGCCGCGCCACCGGCGCCCATGCGAACAGCAGGATCGTCGCAATTCCGACCAGCAATGCCCCTTCCACCGCCCAGAGCGCCGCATGTTGCGCGACCTTCAGGCTCACCGGCTCCGCCATGCCCACCAGCGACAGCGTAACCCCGTCGCCAGCGACCCAGCGCGGGATCGTCAGGGTCAGCGCCAGATTGCCGAGGCCGACCACCACAAGCGGCAGCAGCGCGATCAGCGGGTGGGGCATCGCCGCATTGTCCTCCCCCTGCGCAGGCTCGTTCACCAATGTCTCGGGCGCGCCATAACCCTCTCCCGCAGCCAGCATAGTCCGCCGCCGCCAGCCAAGATAGGCAAGCCCGGCGGCGGCGATGCAAGCGCTGCCGATCAGCCCCAGCACGGGCGCCGCCCAGGCGGTGGTGCCGAAAAAGCTGGTCGGGATGATATTCTGGATCTGCGGCGTGCCCGGCATCGCATCCATGGTGAAGGTCAGCGCGCCGAGGCCGATCGTCGCCGGCACCAGCCGCTTGGGGATGTCGGCGCGCCTGAACATCTCCGCGGCGAAGGGATAGACGGCAAACACCGCGACGAAGATGGACACGCCGCCATAGGTCAGTAGCGCACTGACGATCATGATCGCCGGGATCGCCCTGCCCGCGCCAAGGAACCCGATCACCGCCGACACGATCGACCGCGAAAAGCCCGAAATCTCCACCAGCTTGCCGAACAGCGCGCCGAGCAGGAAGACGGGGAAATAGAGCTGGAGGAAACTCGCGGCTCGCGCCATGAAGAGGCCCGAAAAGGCGGCGGGCACCGCGGCGGGATCGGTCAGCACCACCGCCAGCATCGCCAGGAGCGGCGCCATGATGATGACGCTCATGCCCCGATAGGCCGCGACCATGAGAAGGATCAGCGAAAGCGCTGCGATCGCGACGGCCATGCCCGAAATTCCCTCAACCGTTCGCACTGAGCTTGTCGAAGTGCCTTACTTCTTCTTCCAACCATAGAAAGAAGTAAGAGGCTTCGACAAGCTCAGCCCGAACGGGACTGGGGCACCACTGCCCTTGCCTTTCCCCTGCCTTTCCGCCATAGGCGCCGCTTCATCCGGCCCTGGGGTGACTCGCGGGCGGCATGAAAGACTGAACGACAGCCGGAGGGGCGATGCGCATGGTGCGCACGTCAGCGATCGGCCAAGATGAAGGTGAAAGCATGGCTCAATACGAGCATGTGTTCCTTGCGCGCCAGGATCTGGCACAGGCGCAGGTGGACGCGCTGGCGGAAATCGCCACCAAGATCGTCGAAGACAATAAGGGCAAGGTGACCAAGGTAGAGACCTGGGGTCTGCGCAGCCTGGCCTACAAGATCGCCAAGAACCGCAAGGCGCATTACGTCATGCTCAACATCGACGCGCCCGGCGGCGTGATCGCCGAGCTGGAGCGCCAGACCCAGATCAACGAGGACATCATCCGCTACATGACCGTCAAGGTCGATGAGCTGGAGACCGGCCCGTCGGTCATGATGCGCAAGCAGGAGCGTTCCGAGCGTGGTGATCGCGGCGACCGTGGCGATCGCGGCCCGCGCCGTGACCGCGAGGATCGTGGCGATCGCGGTGATCGCGGCCCCCGCGCAGACGCTGCCGGCGAATAAGGAGGATCTGACCCATGGCACGCCCATTTTTCCGCCGCCGCAAGAGCTGCCCCTTCGCCGCCAAGGATGCGCCGAAGATCGATTACAAGGACGTCCGTCTGCTCCAGGGCTTCGTGTCCGAGCGCGGCAAGATCGTCCCCAGCCGCATCACGGCCGTTTCGGCCAAGAAGCAGCGCGAACTGGCCCAGGCCATCAAGCGCGCCCGTCATCTGGGCCTGCTGCCCTATATCGTGAAGTAAGGGAGTAGATCTCATGGAAATCATTCTCCTCGAACGGATCGAGAAGCTGGGCGCCATCGGTGACATCGTCACCGTGAAGGACGGCTATGCCCGTAACTTCCTGCTGCCCAACAAGAAGGCGCTGCGCTCCAACAACGCCAACAAGAAGGTGTTCGAAGCCAACCGCGCCAAGATCGAGGCCGACAATGCTGCCCGTCGCACGGACGCGCAGCAGGCGGCCGAAGGTGTGGACGGCACGCAGATCGTCCTCATCCGTCAGTCGTCGAACGCCGGCGCGCTCTACGGCTCGGTCGCGGTGCGCGACATCGTCGAAGCGCTCCACGCCGACGGCAAGACCAATGTCAGCAAGGCGATGGTCGTGCTGGAACGTCCGATCAAGAATCTGGGCGTGTTCGACGTCAAGGTCGCGCTGCATCCGGAAGTGGCCGTCACCATCAAGGTGAACGTCGCCCGCTCGCCGGAAGAAGCTGATCTGCAGGCGCAGGGCGTGGACGTGATGGCCGACCTGTTCGAAAAGGACGAGGCGGGCTTCACCGAGGATTACGATCCCAATGCCGAACCCGGCGAGATCGCCTCGGCCACGGAAGAAGCCCCGGCCGACGAGGCCTGAGCTTTTCCACATTTCAAGTCATGAGAAGGCCGCCCTGTTCGGGGCGGCCTTTTTGTTTGGACCGCATATTTGGCGGATAGCGACAATGGGGCCGAAGTCCGCGTTTCTTAGCCCTCTCCCGCTTTCGCGGGAGAGGGTTGGGTGAGGGTCTTCTTCTGGAGAAGGACTGCGCGAATGGTTTCGACGACACCCTCGATATTTTCAACCACATCGTGATTCCAGAACCGGACTACTGTTAAGCCACGGGTCTGCAAGAACGCAGTGCGCGAACGATCGGTCTCTTCATCATGCTGGCCACCATCCAGTTCGACAGCCAAAGCGGTTTCGACGCAGAGGAAGTCGATCACAAAAGGGCCGATCGTGGCCTGTCTGCGAAACTTAACCCCTTCGAGCTGACGATTGCGCAGAACCGCCCATAGTGCGCGTTCGACATCGGTCGAGTCGCGCCGGAGGCGGCTTGCGTGAGGGCTGATCTGGCGGCGCACCGGGTACATCTGCAGCTAATATAAGGGAAGAAAGACCCTCACCCAACCCTCTCCCGCGAAGGCGGGAGAGGGCTTGAGTGCGCCCACTTCTGGTCGTGATCACCCTTCCCCATGCCGAGCTTGACCGGCATCCAGCCCGTTCACGTCCGTCCCGATCCCGTCGGACGCTCTGGCCTGACGATAGTGGTGGGCAAGCCTGGTCAATCAGATAATCGAATGTGACAGGTCAACGGCTAGCCGGAAACAGCCCGGCCGTCGCTCCCCGCGCCTGCCATCAACCCCGGCACCCATGCCGACAAATCCCGCGCCAGAAAGCCGATCGGGCCGATGCGCTCCGCGCACAGCCGCCCGGCCTCGCCATGCAGCCACACGCCCCAACCCGCGGCAGCCAGCGGCGCGACGCCCCGTGCCAGCAGTCCGCCGATGACGCCGGCCAGCACATCGCCCGATCCGCCGGTAGCAAGCCCCACGCAATCGCTTTCGAACTCCAGCATCGCACCATCGGGCGCGGCGATCACCGTGCGTCCGGCCTTGAGCACCAGCACAACGCCGAACCGCGCAGAGACCTCCCGCGCAAAGGCGTCAGGCGCCGCCGCTATATCCTCGATCGGCGCGCCGGTCAGCGCCGCCATCTCGCCATGATGCGGCGTCATCACCACCCGGCCGTCATGCCGGGCGATCCCGTCAGCCAGCGCGTCGGCGCAGGTTATCGCCGCCGCGTCCAGCAGCACCGTCAACTCCGGGCGCGGCACCTTGAGCAATCGCTCCATCAGCGGCGCCGTGCCGCCATTCTCGCTCATTCCCGGCCCCAGGATCAGCGTGTCGCAACGCGCGACCGCCTCCTCCAGCCGCTCCGCCGCCGACGGCGCGATTTCGCCCGCCTCGTCCAGGGGCAGCGCGATCATCGCGGCTTCGGGCACCAGCACGCCCAGCGCCAGCGCCGCGCTATCCACCGTCGCCATCTGCAGCTTGCCCGCGCCCGCGCGCAGCGCTGCTTCGCCGGTCAGCCGCAACGCGCCGGGCACGAACTCCGCGCCGCCGACCAGCAGCACGCGCCCCCGGCTGTTCTTGTCCGTTCCCGGATCGGGCGATGGCAGGGGATGGGCCGCGCGCCAGTCGCGGTCGATGCGCGTCGCGCTCATCCGCGCACCGCGACGGGCGGGTCGGGCGCGCGGGTCACCTCTACGTCCTCCGCCTTGACGGGCGCGGTCACATTGTAGCGTGCCAGCACCAGTCCGCCGCCGCGCCCGTGCGCCGGGTCGTGGCGATATTCGGTGATCGAGCAGTTGGCGACGTCGGCCTCCCGGTCGATCGCCAATATCTCCGCCTCGCTCAGATTTTCGATCACATAGCGCAGGCACAGCACCACGACCTGATGCGCGAAGATCATGACGTGCTGCCCGGCATGGTGCAGCGACACCGTGTCCATCAGCGCGCGCAGCCGGAAGATCACGTCGCACCAACTCTCGCCCCCCGGCGGGCGATGATAGAATTTGCCCAGCAGCCGGCGGAACTCCGCCTGATCGGGAAATTCGCGCCTGATCCCGTTCGCGGTCAGCCCGTCCAATATGCCAAACTCCTTTTCGCGCAGCCGTTCGTCGGCGCAGATCGGCTCGTCCGGCTCGCATCCGCCGGCCGCGCGAAACAGCTTTGCCGTATCCATCGCCCGCAAATAGGGTGATGTCAGCAGCACATCGGGCCGCTCGTCCGGCGGCGATTGCGCGAACCAGTGCCCCAGCGCCGTCGCCTGCTCGCGCCCGAGATCGCTCAGCGGAATATCCACGTCGCGCCCGTCGAGCAGGATTCGGTCGAGCGCCTGCCCCATCGCCACGTCGCGCGCGACATTGCCCGCGCTCTGGCCGTGCCGCACCAGCCACAGCCGTTCGGGCCAGCGCCGGCTAGGCATGGTTGCGCTTGCGCCGCGTTTCCCAGCCCTTCTTCGCTGCGGCCGATCGATCCGCCGCCGGCCTGTTCGCCGCCGCCGCGCCGCCCTTGCGCCCGCCCTTGCGCGCGGACACATGGGTATCGGGCTTGCCGCGGCCGGAGCCCGACTTGTTGCCGCCGCCCGATTCCTTGTTCACCGTGGCCCAGGCCCGCGCTTCTGCTTCCTTCTTGGAAACGCCGCGATCCTCATAGCCTTGCTCGATATGCGCCGCCTTGCGCTTCTGCTTGTCGGTATAAGAGTCCTTGTCACCCTGGGGCATGGTCCGTCTCCTTCACTCGCCTGCCGGGGATCAATGCGCGAAAGCGCAGAGGGTTCATCGGCAGGGAACGCAGCGTTCGGGCAGACGTTGCAACGGCATGGAACAAGCGACCCTCATCGAGCGCCTTGCCCGCCACCTCGCCGCCGGGGATCCCCAGGACTGGCGCCAGAAGGTGGAAGACGCCGCCAGCATCCTCGCCATCCTGAAGGAGCCTGACGCCGCGATGCGCGAAGCGGGCGACGATAGGCACTGGCGCGCGATGATCGACGCGGCCCTCCGAACCCGCTGGAGCGTCGCGCCGGCCGGGAACCCGGAGGGCGCCGCCCCCGCATCGGGCGCCGACGAGGAGGGCGAAATCGCCCTGACGCGCGATGCGGTCGGCAACGACCGCGCCGACTGGACCCATGTTCAGGGCAAGCCCGATAGGCTGCTCTGGCGCGACTGCTGAGCGCGGCACCGGCCGATCCGGAACAGGTCCGCACAAGCAGCGTCCGCGCCATCCAACTCGTCATTGCCCCGGCCCCGCCCCAGCCCTATGGCGAAGCTGCGCCCATCACGGGCTTTCTAACAGGGGAAATCGCCACATGCCTTCGGGTCTCATCGCGCTGCTGGACGACGTAGCGGGCATCGCCAAGCTGGCCGCCTCTTCGCTGGACGATGTCGCGGCGGCGGCGGGCAAGGCCGGCTCAAAGGCGGCCGGCGTGGTGATCGACGATACCGCCGTCACCCCCAACTATGTCATGGGCCTGACCCCGGACCGCGAACTGCCGATCATCTGGCGCATCGCCAAGGGGTCGCTGCGCAACAAGCTGTTCTTCCTGCTGCCCGCCTGCCTGCTGATGAGCGCCTTCGCGCCCTGGCTGCTGCCGCCGCTGCTGATGCTGGGCGGCGCCTTCCTCTGCTTCGAAGCGGTCGAGAAGATGATCGAGGCGGTCGCGGGCGATCACGACGTCGCGCAGGAGGCCATCGAAACCCACAGCTCGACCGAGCTCGAAAACCAGAAAGTGTCCGGCGCGATCCGCACCGACTTCATCCTTTCGGGCGAGATCATGGCGATCGCGCTCGGCACGGTCGCCACCGAACCGCTGTGGGAACAGGCGATCATCCTCCTGGTCGTCGCCATCTTCATCACCGCCGGCGTCTATGGCGTCGTGGGCTTCATCGTGAAGATGGACGATATCGGCCTCCATCTGGCCGAACGGCGCAGTGCGGCGACCCGCCTGCTGGGGCGCGGGATGGTCAGGGCGATGCCGGTTCTGATGGGCATATTGAGCGTGGTCGGCACCGCCGCGATGCTGTGGGTCGGGGGCGGTCTCATCGTTCACGGCCTGCACGAATTCCACTGGGATCTCATCCCCGGCACCATCCATCACGCGGCCGAGCTGTCCGCTCATGCGCTGCCCGCGATCGGCGGTCTGGTCGACTGGTTCGTCAACGCGCTGGGCGCGGCGATCGTCGGCGCGGTCGTCGGTGCGGTGATCGTGGCGGCGCTGCACCTGTTCCACAAGAAGAAGCACTGAGGCATCGACCGTCGCAAGCTCAAGCGGCGGATCGCAGCGCTGCGCGCACTGACGAAGCAGACATCATGACCCAGTCCCCCTCCCCCTGGCGCATCGAGGCCCGCGCTCTGGTCGCCCTCGCGCTGCCGATCATCGCCAGCAATGTCGCATGGGCCGGCATCGCTGCGACCGACCTGCTGCTGGTCGGCCAACTCGGTGCCGAGTCCGTGGCCGCCGCTTCGCTTGCCATCAACCTGTTCAACGCCCTCATGATCTTCGGCATGGGCCTCGTCGCGGCCGCCGCCCCGCTGATCGCGATTGAGCGCGGCCGCCGCCGCCATTCGGTGCGAGAGGTGCGCCGCACCGTCCACCAGACCCTGCGCGCCGCGCTCATCTTCTCGATCCCCGCCTGGCTCATCCTCTGGCAGGCGGAGGCGATCCTGCTCGCCATGGGACAGGAGCCGCCGCTGGCCGCAAAGGCCGGGGAGCTGATGCACGGCCTCCAATGGGCGCTGCTGCCGTTCCTCGCCTTCACGACGCTGCGCAATTTCATTTCCGCGCTGGAGCGGCCGATCTGGGGCCTGATCGTCATGACCGGCGCGATCCCCTTCAACTATGCCGCCGGCTGGGCGCTGATCCACGGCGCGTTCGGCCTGCCGGCCCTGGGCCTGCGCGGCGTCGGCATCGCCAGCGCGCTGTCGTCCAGCTTCCTGTTTCTTGGCCTGCTGGCCGTGATCGTCGTCGACCGGCGCTTCCGCCGCTACCGCCTGCTCGGCCGATTCTGGGCGCCCGATCGCCAGCGGCTGCGCGACGTCTGGCGTCTCGGGCTGCCGATCGCGATCACGCTCGGCTTCGAAACCACCGTGTTCAATGCCTCGGCCTTCCTGATGGGGCTCATCGGTCGCGACTCGCTCGCCGCCCATGCCGTCGCCATCCAGGTCGCCGCGCTGGTCTTCATGGTGCCGATGGGCATCGGCCAGGCGGCCACGGTGCGCGTCGGCATGGCGCACGGCCGGGGTGACCGTGCGGGCGTCGGCCGTGCCGGCTGGCTGGCGCTGCTGGTCGGCTTCGGCTTCGCGCTGGGTGCCGCCACCCTCCTGGTCCTCATCCCGCGGACGCTGGTGGGCGCCTTCCTCGACCTGGACGATCCGGCCAATGCCCGCACCGCAACGCTCGCCGTCGGCTTCCTCTGGGTGGCGGCCCTGTTCCAGCTGGTCGATGCGGCCCAGGTGGTCGCAGCGGGCGCGCTGCGGGGTATTCAGGACACCCGCGTGCCCATGATCTTTGCGCTGGTCGGCTACTGGATCGTGGGCATCGGCATCGGCACGCTGCTCGCCTTTCCGCTCGGTCTTGACGGCCTTGGCATATGGTTCGGGCTCGCGGCGGGGCTCGGCGCGGTCGCGCTGCTGCTGACCGTGCGCTGGGCGCTGCGCGATCGGCTCGGCCTGACCTGAACCCGGCCCATCGATGCTGCAGCGCACAAAGGAATTGAAATCCGCGCTGATATTGCTAAGGAAGCGACATGTCTGCCCCCACCTCGATCTTCGAAGCGATCGCCCTGCACAAATGCCTTCGCGTGACCTACAACCGCATGGTCGTCACGCTTGCGCCGCACATTCTCTACACCCGTCATGACGAGATGTTCATCGACGCGGTGACGATCGATCGCGACGGCCGCCCGCCCCGCGAATTGAAGCTCGGCACGTTCAAGCTGGCCGGCCTGTCCGACATCGCCGTTACCGACCAGATTTTCGAGCCGATGCACGGTCTCTATGACGAAGGGGACGATCGCTACAAGGGGGTGACCCTGTTCGCGATCGAACCGCAGAGCGCGGCCGCCTGACCCGTCGCCCGGACGCGATCCGGGTAACGCGCGTTATCGCAGGCGCGGCTATCCTGCCTATTTCTTCAGCCGGTATCCCGTGCGGAATATCCACGCGATCACTGCCAGGCACACCACCAGCATCCCGGCGATGAACGCCATGCTGAAGCCAATGCCGACATCCCCCTTCTCGAAGAAGGTCCAGCGGAAGCCGGACACCAGATAGACGATCGGGTTGAACAGGGTAATCGTCCGCCACGGTTCGGGCAGCATGTGGATCGAATAGAAGGCGCCCCCCAGGAAGGTCATCGGCATGATGACCAGCAGCGGGATGACTTGCAACTGTTCGAAACTCTGCGCCCACACCCCCAGGATGAAGCCGAACAGGCAGAAGCTGATGGCGATCAGGATCATGAACCCGACCATCGCGAAGGGATGCGCCACCGGCAGGTCGACGAACAGATGCGCGGTGGCGAAGATGATGATGCCGACGCTGAAAGATTTGGTCGCCGCCGCCCCGACATAGGCCAGGATCGTCTCGAACGCGGAGACCGGCGCCGACAGCAGCTCATATATGGTACCGGTGAATTTGGGCATGTAGATGCCGAAACTCGCGTTGAAGATGCTCTCGGTGAACATCGACAGCATGATGAGGCCGGGTACGATATAGGCGGCATAGGCGATGCCGTCTATCTGCGTCATCCGCGATCCGATCGCCCCGCCGAATACCACGAAATAGAGCGACGTGGTGATGACCGGCACCAGCAGCCCGGTCAGCAGCGTGCGCATGAAACGGTGCAGCTCGAACTTGTAGATCGCCCAGACGGCGTGGATATTGAAAGCGCCCGGTTTGTCGCTCATGCCGCCTTCTCCTGATGGACCAGGCTGACGAATATGTCCTCCAGGCTGCTTTGCTGGGTGTTGAGGTCCTTGTAGCCGATGCCGAGGTCGCCCAGCTTGCGCAGCAGCGACGACACGCCGGTGCGGTCGGCGCGGGTGTCGAACAGATATTCGATCTCGCGCCCTTCCCCCTTCAGCGACACGTCCCATTCGGCAAGCTCGGCCGGCACCGCCGCCAGCGGTTCCGCCAGCACGACCGTCAGCGTCTTCTTGCCCAGCTTCTGCATCAGCGTCGCCTTCTCCTCGACCAGGATCAGCTCGCCCTTGTTGATGACGCCGACCCGATCGGCCATCTCCTCGGCCTCCTCGATATAATGGGTGGTAAGGATGATGGTGACGCCGGTCTGGCGCAGTTCGCCGATCAGCTTCCACATGTCGCGCCTCAGCTCGACATCGACCCCTGCGGTCGGCTCGTCCAGGAACAGTATGCGCGGCTCGTGGGACAGCGCCTTGGCGATCATCACCCGCCGCTTCATGCCGCCGGACAGTTCCAATATCTTCGAATGCCGCTTCTCCCACAGCGACAGGTCGCGCAATATCTTCTCGATATGCGCGTCGTTGCGCGGCTTGCCGAACAGTCCGCGCGAAAAGCGCACCGTGTCGATCACCCGCTCGAACGCGTCCGTGGACAGTTCCTGCGGCACCAGCCCGATCGACGAGCGCGCGGCGCGATAGTCGCGCACGATATCATGGCCCGCGACAGTCACGGCGCCGCCCGTGCCACGCACATTGCCGCAGATGATGGAAATCATCGTCGTCTTGCCCGCGCCATTGGGGCCGAGCAGCGCGAAGATCTCACCTTCTTCGATGGTCAGGTCGACGCCCTTGAGCGCCTCGAATCCCGACGCATAGACTTTGGTCAGCCCGGAAATGGTGATGATCGACGCCATGTGTCGGCCCCCTTATGCCGCAGGGCATAGATAGGGCCGCGCCCACGCCACACAACCGCCGCTATTCGCCCTCGCGGAAAAAGCGGAAGACGGTGGCCGGCGGGAAGTTGCGCACGATCTGGCCGACGCGCGCCGCTTCCAGTCCCAGCGCGTCCAATATGTCCGCCCGCACCGGCGGGCGCGGCGAATAGGTGAACTGGACGAAGCTTCCACCGGGTCGCAACATGCGGAACGCCTCCGACAATATGTCGACATGCACGCTCGCATCGATCGCCAGCAGCGGCAGGCCGCTCACCACCGTCTGATATTGCCCCGGCTCCCCTGCGGTCGCGGTCGACACGATCTGCGCGGGCGTTTCCAGCACCGAGACGGCCGGGAACTGCCGTCGCAGGCTCCGCGCGAAGGTGGGATTGATCTCCACCACCTCGAGCTTTTCGGGTGCCAGCCCAGTCTGCAGGATCGCGCGGGTGAAGACGCCGGTTCCCCCGCCCAGCTCCAGCACGCGGCCGCCAGCAGGGTCGATGTGCGACACCATCAGGCGCGCGAGATAGCGGCTGCTGGGGACCACCGACGCGGTCTGACGCGGCTTCTTCAGCCAGGCGGCCAGAAAATCGAGATATTCGGTGGCACGCGAGCCGGTGCGGGCAACGGCGATGGCGCCTCCGCCCTTGCGCTTGGGTTCATGCTGCATGGACGAAGGAGGTGGTCGCTATGGCCATGGCCGAATCCTTAGCGCCCTCTGGCAAGCGCGTCGATCATCTTTCGCGGCCTTCGCGTTCGCCACACGGCTATGGCGTCCTGGCCGCCTCCGCCGCCGCCAGCACGCGCAGCACATTGCCCGACCAGATCTTCTGGATATCGGCCTGCGCATAGCCCGCCTTGCGCAGTGCCGCCGTGATCTTGGGCAGGTCGAGCACGTCCTCCATGCCCACGACCCCGCCGCCGCCGTCCCAATCGGCGCCGATGCCGACATGATCGGGCCCGACCACCTTCAGCGCATGAAGCAGATGCGCCAGGAAATCGTCGAAGGTCGGCCGGTCCGTGTCGGGATGGAGCCGGTCGATCTCCTGCCGCTTGGCCAGCAGCTCGGCCCGCCTTTCGGCCGAAATCCCGGCGCCCTCGCGCAACTGCGCAAACAGCGCGCCGAGCGCCTTCTGCCGCTCCGGATTGGGCTTGGACGCGCGCAGATAGGCGCCATAGGCGTTCATCTGGATCACCCCGCCCTTGGCCGCCAGCGCTTTGAGATGATCGTCGTCGATGTTGCGCGGATGGTCGTAGATGGCCTTGCACCCCGAATGGGTGAGCAGCACCGGCGTGGTCGACAGCGCCAGCAGATCGTCCAGCACCTGGTCGCTGCTGTGCGACGCGTCGGGCACGATGCCGAGCCGGTTCATCTCCTTGAGCAGTTCCTTGCCGAGCGGGCTGAGCCCGCCAAAGCGCGGCTTCTTGGACGGGTCGGTCGAGCTGTCAGCGAACTGGTTGTGCGCGAAATGAGCAAAGCCCGACACCCGCACGCCCATGTCGTAAAAGGTCTTCATCAGCGAGACATCCTCGCCCAGCGGATAGGCATTCTCGATCGAGATAAAGACGACGCGCTTGCCCGCCGCCGCGATCGGCACCGCATCCTTCGCCTCCAGCGCCAGCGCGAAATTGACCGGGTCCGCCGCCACCATCTCGCGGATGGAAAGCCCGCGCAGGATCGCGAAGTCCCGCGCCTTGCGGAACCCCTCGACCGTCAGCGGCCCCTGGCTCGTGTAGATCGCCCAGAAGCCGCCATCCAGTCCGCCCTTCTTCATACGGGGCAGGTCGACCTGGGTATAGTCGTGCAGCACGTCATGCTCGGCCCCGATCGACCAGCCGGGCAGGTCGAGCGAAGCGGGCGTATCGAGATGGCTGTCGAGCGTGAGCAGCGACTGGTGCAGCTTCAGATCGGCCTTGCTGACCGGTTCCGCCAACGCCGGACCCGGCGCGGCGACCGGCAGCAACGCCAGCAGCGCCGCCCCCCAATACCCCCGATGCATGGCTCAGATCTCTCCCGAAATGGTGAACTGGAACGTGCGTGGAGATAATGGACGGAACAAGCCGTCGCCAGTGGGCTGGGCCGAGATGTAGGACAAGGTGTCCTTGTCGAACAGGTTGTCGACATTGATCCGCGCCTTGATGCCCTTGACCGGGCCGAAGCTGATGCCGTCCCCTATGTCCACATAGGCGCTGAACACGGTGAAGCCGGGTACGCTCGATCCAGGCGTATTGGCGAAGGTGGACCAGCGCCTTGACGTATATTTTCCCGAAATATTGCCGACCAGCCAGCTTGCCGGTTCCACGGTTATGCCACCGTTGACGATCCATTTCGCGCTGTCGGGGATATATTTGCCTGCCGTCAGAATCGGGGTCGATGCGGGAATATTGTCGCGGAACTTGGCCTTGTTGTACGTCACGTTGACGTTGGCATAGGCCAGGCCATTCAGGAAGGCCGGCTTGTAGGTGCCCGCAAATTCAACGCCATAGGCCCTGACCCTGCCGACATTCTGAAAGAAGCTTTCGGTCGAAGCGCCGCCGCCCGGGACGAAGGTCGTGATCGACTGAATGCGATTTTCGAACCGCGTATAATAGGCGGCGAGCGACGCATAGATCTCGCTCTGATTGGTCCGGATGCCGATCTCCATGTTTTTCGACCGTTCCGGCGCCGGCTGCGGCACGAGAGCGGCCGATCCGGGCCGGGTAACCGCGTAAATGTCATCCATCCCCTTGGGAAGGGCCAGATTTTCGGCATAGGACGCGAAAATCTGCGTCCGCCCGTCCAGCTTGTAGAGCACACCGGCCATGGGCAGGAAGAAATCCCGATAGCTTGCCGTGTTGCTCTGCGGTCCCCAGCCAGCGATGCCGACCCCGCCCACCAGGCGGTAATAATCGTCAAAATCACGATAGCCGCGCAGAACATAGTCGAGCATCAGGCCCTTGAATCCCAAGTCCAGGACCAGCCGGTCGTCGGCCAGCGTCACCGTATCCTTCAGGAATATCTGCAACGTATCCCGCTTGGATCGATAATCCCTGCGCAGATAGACAAGTTCGTTCAGGTTCGGCGCACTGTCGGGTGCGCCATCCACCGTGTTGTAGCGCGCCTGGGTACGGTGATATTTGTCGACTTCCGCCCACAGGCCCGTCTCGACGCTATGGGCACCAAATTCCCAATGCAGCTTCGATGTAATGCCGTAACGATCGCCTCCTACGCCGGAAAGCCCATATTGCACGCCTTTGGGCGCGGTCACCGCCAGTCCGGCCTGGGTCTGGTACAGATTGCGCAAATAGCTGCCCGGTGTGGGCGATCCCACCACGATGGGGCCGTAACCGTCGGGCGACACGCCATAGCCATTCTTGTCTTCCCAGTAGAGGGTCGATTCCGCCCAAACGCCATCGGCTATACCGGCATGGAAGGTCGCGCCGTACAGCTTGTCCTTTCGCACGTTGATGGCCAGGTTGTAGACATCGGTGTAATTGCCGTTGGAATAGTAGATGCCGGGGACAGTGGGCGCAAAGCCGGGCGTCGTGTTCGGCACGTTGGCGAACAATGCGGAACCCCGCCCGCACAGGCCCAGTGCATTGGTTGTCACGCAATTATACCGGGCACGGTTGATCGTCGGGGAATCATAGTCGAAAAAGTCGTTCGAGACGAACTTGAACCGCGCCCAGCTGTCGCCGCCCAGATCGGCGTGGATCTGGCCTTCCCAATGCTCGCGATCGACCGATCCGGGGCCGCGCCAAAGATCGCTGTCCAGTTTCGTACGGCTGACATAGGCCTTGAAGGGACCGATGCGACCGGTTGAAAGGCGGATGAACGTGCGTCGCAAGTCATCGTCGCCGAAGCTTTGCGACACGAACAGGCCCAGTTCGTCCTGCGGTGCGATGGAATTGTAACGCACGATCGGCCCCAGCGTCGAATAGCTCGGCGCGCCGACATCGCCTGCACCTATGGCCGCCTCTACAACGCCAAGATTCTCGTTGTCGACATAGCGGAACACCGGGCTGCCGCCGAACGCGTCGCTGCGCCCGGTCGGGATGCCGTCGACGATGAAGCCGATCTGGTCCAGGTTGAACGCGCGCGTCTGGACGCTGTTGCCAAATTCGTAGAGGCCGAGCGCGCCGTCGGTCTGGACGTTGAAGCCGGGCAGCTGCTCCAGCATCTTGAGGCCCGACACGCCCGACGGCGCGGAGAGCAGCGCCTCGCGCGTCACGGCGACGACATTGCTGGTCTTGTCCTCGCCGATCGCCTCGGACGACTGGGAAATGCGGCGGCCGGTGACGGTGATCTCGGTTTCGTCAGCGGCCGGCGCCTGCGCCATCGCCGGAACTGCCGAAAACAGCGCGCCGCACAACAGGGCGGGCACGGCGGTGGAGCGCAAGGCGCGGGCGATAGAGGTAGGACGCATCGGCTGACTCCCTGTTGGCGCGCCATTGGCGGCGCGCTCGTGCAGCCTGTTCAGTGCGCGCCGTCCGGCCTGGCCGGTTGGACGCGCGCTCCTCCTCGCCGCGCTGCTGCGCGGTCGCTATTCCCTGCGTTGCATTGTGAAACGAATGGACATGAAAAATCCACCACAGGCTTATGAGAGTTCCTGTGGTGGATTGAGGAATTTCAATGGGATGGGCGCCTACCGCCCCGTCCATACTCCCGGCCGCTTCTCGACGAAGGCGGCCATGCCCTCGGCCTTGTCCTGCGTCGCGGTCAATATCTGGAACAGCCGGCGTTCGGTCACGATGCCTTGTGCCAGCCCGGTTTCGAACGCGACATTGACCAGCTCCTTGTTCACCAGCGCAGCAACCGGCGGCATCGCGGCGATCTCGGCGGCGGTCTTGAGCGCGCTCTCCAGCAGCTGCGCGGCGGGCACGATCCGCGCCACAAGTCCGGCGCGCTCGGCTTCCTCGGCGCCCATCATCCGCCCTGTCAGGCACATGTCCATCGCCTTCGCCTTGCCCACGGCGCGCGTCAGCCGTTGCGATCCGCCCATGCCCGGCGCCACGCCCAGCTTGATTTCGGGCTGCCCGAACTTGGCGGTCTCGGACGCGATGATGAAGTCCGCCATCATCGCCAGCTCGCACCCGCCGCCCAGCGCGAAGCCGTTGACCGCTGCGATCCACGGCTTGCGGGTCGCCACCACCTTGGACTGCCAGCCCGAAAAGAAGTCCTCCAGGAAGAAATCGACCGCCGCCTTGTCCGACATTTCCTTGATGTCGGCGCCCGCCGCGAAGGCCTTTTCACCGCCGCCGATCAGCACCGCGCAGCGCTGCGACGCATCGGCGTCATAGGCGGCAAAGGCATCGGCCAGATCGACCAGAACCTGGCTGTTCAGCGCATTGAGCGCCTGCGGACGGTTGAGCGTGATCAGCGTGACGGCGTCCCGCTGCTCCACCAGGATGGTTTCATAGGCCATGGTCGATACTCCTTCATATGCGCTGCCGCCGCCATAGGCATCGCGTTCCGGCATCGCCAATATAAAACGCGGTTCAGCGCCCCAGGTGCATGAAGTCCCGGTCGAAGCTCACCATATGGGCGCCGCCGTCGACATAGAGGGTCTGCCCCGTCACCGCCGAAGCGCCCGCCAGATAGAGCACGGCCTGCGCGATCTGCTCCGCCAAGGGCAGCCGCTCCAGCGGCATGATGGCTGCCAGCCGCTCCATCTGGGCGTCGTCATAGTCCGACGTCGCGATGGTCAGGCCGGGCGCCACCGCATTCACCCGGATGCCGGGCGCCAGACTGGCGGCGGTCAGCCGGGTCAGCCCGGCCAGCGCCAGCTTGGAAAGCGTATAGGCCAGCTGGTCGCCATGGGGATGGTCGATCCGCTGGTCGACGATATTGACGATGCACCGGTCGCCCGCCCCGCCCGGCACCAGCGCGAACGCCTTGGTCAGCAGCGTGGGCGCCGCGCAGTTCACCGCATAATGGCGCATCAGGTCGGCGGCGGTGACGTCCTCCAGCCGGTCCTGCCCGAATATCGCCGCGCCGTTGACCAGCAGGTCGGGCGGCCGGCCGAAATGCGCCGCCACCGCCGCGATCATCTCCTCGGCGGATTCGGGATCGGCAAAGTCGGCGACGAAGCCGTGCCACTCCGTCCCTTCCCGCTCCATGGTCAGCGCCAGCGCGGAATCGAGCCGCGTGTCCTGGCTGCCGTGGATCGCCAGCGCAAAGCCGGCCTCGGCCAGCGCGGCGGCGATCACCGCGCCCAGCCGCCGGTGCCCGCCGGTGACCAGCGCCAGCCGCCGGTGCGGCAGCGGCCGCGCGACGGTGTCCCCGTCCGCGCGATCCGCCGGCCCGAGCGGCCGATAGGAGCCCCCCTCCTCCGTCACGAATCGATGAGCTGCAGCACTTCTTCGCGCGCCTTCTGGTCGTCGCGGAAGACGCCGAGCATACGACTGGTCTTCATGATGACGTTGGGCGTGCGCACGCCCCGCCCGGTCATGCAGCCATGGGTGGCCTCGATCACCACCGCCACCGCCTGGGGCTTGAGATGCTCCCAGATGCAGTTGGCGACTTCGGACGTCAGCCGTTCCTGCACCTGCAGCCGGTTGGCGAAGGCGTGCAGTACGCGCGCCAGCTTCGATATGCCCACGACATAATTGCCCGGCAGATAGGCGATATGCGCCTTGCCGATGATGGGCGCCATATGATGTTCGCAATGCGACTGGAACGGAATGTCCTTCAGCAGCACGATATCGTCATAGCCGCCGACCTCGTGGAAGATGCGCGAAAGATGATAGGCCGGATCGTCGTCATAGCCCCGGCAATATTCGCGCCACGCGCGCGCCACGCGGTCGGGCGTCTCGAACAGGCCTTCGCGCGACGGGTCGTCGCCTGACCAGCGGATGAGCGTGCGGATGGCATCGGCGACGTCGGCCGGCACCGGCAGCTTGTTCGATTCACCGACCGATTCCGCGTCGGGGTCATGCACCATGTTCAGACAACTCCCATTTTTATCGATGTTCGTCATATGGCGGCGGCGGTCCCGCAAAACCAGCCCTTTCAACTGCTGGACAGAAGACCGCCCCGGTGGCAAATCCCGCCTGTGCGGGAAATGTTCCAGTCAGCCACGTTAGGAGAGCGGCCCGGCGGGCCTGCCGCGTCGCGTGCGCACTGATCGCATCGCCGCCGTCCTGCTGGCCGCCGGCACCTCTTCGCGCTTCGGCGAGGACGACAAGCTGATGGCGGAGCTGCGCGGCAAGCCGATGGCCGCGCATGTGCTGGAAACCGTGGCATCGCTCGCCTTCGCAGAGCTGGTGGCGGTCGTCCGTCCGATCGCCGTCGCGCCCGTGCTCCATCGCAAGCTCGACCGGCGCGGCTATACCATCATCGTCAACGATCATCCGGACGAAGGCATATCGGGCAGCATCGTGCGCGCGGTCGAACATGTGATGGGGCGGCAGCGCATCCGGGGCATCCTCATCTGCCTCGCGGACATGCCCAACGTGCCCCAGACCCATTATAACCGCATCTGCATGGCGGCGGAGGATATCCGCTCCGTGGTCGCCAGCACCGACGGTTTCTCGTCTTCGCCGCCCGCCTTCATCGGCCGCAAGCATTTCCCCGAACTGCTCGCGCTGAAGGGCGACCAGGGTGCCCGCGCCCTGCTGAGCCACGGTATCCAGATCGAAACGACCGGCGCCGTGCTGCACGATATAGATACGCCGGAAGACCTGCCGGGATGGAAGCCTCAGGCGCCGGTGCCCTGACGGCACATCGCAGGTCGGTATCAGCCCGATCCGCTCGGGTCGGTCATCGCCTCGCCCACCGCGCGCGCGTCCAGCCCCCGGCCGATCGGCAGCGATCCGGTCTGCCGTTCCAGCATCCGGTGCACCACCGGCGCGTCCGGCCCGATATGCAATTGCTGGATCGCCTGGCTGTTGTCCGCGTCCGCCACGGTCCGGCGCTGGTTGTGGCGGACATAGTCCAGCCAGGTCGACACATGATAGCGCTCGATCCACACCTCCGGGTCGCCCAGGTCACGCAGCAGCGACCAGCCATGCGCGCCGTCGCGCCGCCTGATCCGCCGCCGCTCGCTCATCGCCGTCAGGAAGGGCATGACCGATCCTGCGGCGATCCGGTACTGGATGGTGACGACCACCGGCCCGCTCAGCGGATCGACGGGAATGGCGGTCTCCGGTTCCTGCCACCTGCCCAGCAGGTCCAGATTGTCCTCGCCCATCGGCGGCACCCGCCACAGGAAGCCGATCATCACCGTGCCCAGTTGGGCGAAGGTCGCGATCCCCAGCGCCATGGCGACGCCATGATCCTGCGCGATCAGGCCCGCCAGCCAGGCACCGCCGGCCATCCCGCCGAAGGTCAGCATCTGGTAGAAGGCGAGCGCCCTCGCCACGACCCAGCGCGGCGCCGCCATCTGGATCGACACGTTGAAGGTCGACAGCGCCAGCACCCATCCCGCGCCCGCCAGCATATAGGCGACGATGTCGAGCGCCAGCCAGGGCGACAGGGCGATGACGGCCATGCCCGCGGCATGGCCCAGCGCCGCCCCGCGCACGATCGCTTCGGACTGGAACCGTCCCCGCAGCCGGCGCGTCGCCACCGCCCCGCCGACCGCGCCGACGCCGAAGGCGCCGCTCAGCACTCCGAATACCAGCGCCCCGCCGTGCAGCAGGTCGCGCGCCACCAGCGGCATCACCGCCGTCGCTGCCGCCGATGCGGTGCCAAAGGCGAAGCCGCGCACCAGCACCAGCTGGATCTTGGGCGACATGGCGACATAGCGCACGCCCGCGCGCATCGCGTCGCTCAGCCGCTCGCGCGGCAGGATGCGGGGCGGACTGTCCGGCTTCCACCGCGCGAGCACGGTCACAAGTGCGATATAGCTCATCGCATTGGTCACGAACGCGGCGGCCGCGCCGGCGACCGCCACGATCACCCCGCCCAGCGCCGGGCCGACGCTGCGGGCCAGGTTGAAGCCCACGCTGTTATAGGCGACCGCGCTCGACAGCATCGACCGGGGCACCATGTCGCCGACCAGCGCGCCCCAGGCCGGGCTGTTGATCGCGGTCGCGCAGCCGATCAGGAAGGTGAAGCCCAGCAGCGAAAGCGGCGTCAGCAGCCCCGCCCAGGCGAAGGCCGCCAGCGTCGCCGACAATATCAGCATCGCCAGCTGGCAACTCAGCATGATCTTGCGCCGGTCCAGATTGTCGGCGACCGCCCCGGCCCAGAGCGAGAGCAGCAGGATCGGCAGGGTGGTCATCGCCGGCACCAGCGCGACCAGCTGGCTGGATGCGGACAGCGACGTCATCATCCACGCCGCGCCTACCGACTGGATCATGCCGCCGAAGTTGGACGCAAGGCTCGCGGTCCAGATCGTCCGGAAGATCGGGATGGAAAAGGGCGTCGGCGCGTCTTGGCGCGCTTGGGGTGACTCAGCCTCGGACACGATTGTTCATGAAGCGGAATTAGGCGGAAGCGTCAAACCGCGGGCCGCACAAAAAATCCCCCTGCCGCAGGCGGCAGAGGGATTTTTCTGTCCTGCGCCCTCCCCCGGAAGGCGCAGCCACCGGATCAGTTGGCCTTGCTCATGTCCACCTTTTCGACCCATTCGGGGTAGAAGGTCGGCTCTCGGTTCGACCAGCCCGCTGCCGTGGCGGCCGCCTCGCTGATCGACTGGAGCAGCTTGCGCCGCTTTTCGGGATGCAGGTGCGGCAGGCTGGCCGCAGCGCAGAAGGCGCCGGGCAACCAGGGCCGCGCCCCGGCCCCGATCAGCCGCTCGTACAGGAAACGGTAGGCGGAAAAGCTGCAAAGCCTGTCCTGGCCAAGGTCGAAGGCGGAAATCGTCACCAGCGGCACCATGAAGGGCTCCACCTGCTCCAGGCCGCTGTCGTCGGGAACGCGGGACTTGATCTCGTCCAGCCGGCCATAGACACGCGCCTGGGCGCGGATGCTCGCCTCTTCCACCATGTCGCGCGACCACAGCTTCATCGCGTCGCGGCGATGGAGGCCGATATCGAGCGAGCGGCGGATATAGCGCTGCGTCGCTGACGGGAAACTGGCGAACTCACGTAGCTCTGCGAGGGTTACCGCCCCGTCAGCAGGTTTTGCACTCGTGCCCATTGCTCTTGCCCTCCGACTTGAAGTCGATCGTCGCAACATGCGCCCAACATGGTTACCAACGCCTTAAGCGCCTGTTCCAGCGACATTCATAAGGGACCAGATTTCCTGTTGCAGTGCAACAAGGAAAATTCGCCGATGCGATGGATCGAGTGTGCACTCCCTCCGCACCGCAGGACGGCTCGCTATCCCGCGTCAAGGCCCGCCAGCCATTCGCCGATCATGGACCGCCCGGCGGCGACGGCGGCCGGCCCATAGTTGTCATGATCCTGCCGCAGCGCGATGCCGCATTGCCGGGCCACGTCCAGGTCGGCCCAGAAATGGGTCAGCCACTCCTCGAAGCGCGGGTCTTCTCCCATCTCCGCGTGGAATTGCAGCGCCAACAGATTGCGCCCGCGGCGAAAGGCCTGATGCGCATAGGCGTCGGTGGATGCCAGCAGTTCGACCCCCGGCGGCAGGTCGAACGTGTCGCTATGCCAGTGCAGCACCGGCACGTCCGCCAGATGCCGCAGCGCGGATGCGGCACCCGCCTCGCTCAGCGCCACCGGCGCGAAGCCCAGTTCCATCCGCCCGCCGGGATAGACCGGCGCGCCCAATGCCGCCGCGATCATCTGGCTGCCCAGGCACACGCCCATCGTCGGCCGGTCCGCCGCCAGCCGCGCGCTCAGCTTTTCGATCTGGGTCGGGATCCAGGGATGGATGTCATGCTCATACACCCCCATCGGGCCGCCCATCATGATGAGCAGGTCGGGCTCGCGCAGGTCGATCGCGGCAAAGGCGGGATCGGCCACGTCGATCCGCTCGATCGTATAGCCGGCGGCCTCGATCGGCTGAAGATAGCCTGCCGCGCCCTCGCGCGGCACATGTCGAACGATCAAAGCCTGCTTCATGTCCGGGTCGAGCCTAGGGTGCAGACCTATGAATTGCCAGGATCGAGACGGGATTGTCCGGGATGCTGTGGGAGGAGAAGCACGAAGAGCGGGCCGGCTGTCCCGTTCGAGTGCTTCGACGCGCCACGGCGCCCGGACAATCCTGCCCCGAAGGGGTGGGACGAAAATGGCTTCTGGCGCGGTCAAACGCTCGCGAGATAGTACCGCTATCCCACTTCGCGCTCTCCCTCCCAGAAGCCATTTTCGTCTCCATCTCGACCTCGCAATTTATAGCTCTGCACCCTAGTTGCTGGCCCGGCCGCGCGCCACCCCCGCCTTCTTGCAGCGCTGAAATATCCGCTTTCCGCCGCAGATGCGCCGTTGCGATGCCCCGTTGCGAGATCGATCCCGCCGACGCCGAAAGCCGCGATATCCCAATTAGATACACATCCCGCCAGGCGCGCCACGTCGGTCGCCGACATGGGTTTGCGCGGCCCGCGCGATGTGGTTAATAAAGGTTAATGCCATTCCCCCGGTTCCGATCCGCCCTGATCGTCGCGTTGGGACCGATCGCGCTCGTCGCGACAGGCCCTATGACTGACTCGCTCGCCGCAACCCGCGCGCGCAAGGCTGCACCCGCTATTCCCGCGCGGCTGCCCGGCGACGTCCCGCCCGGCGGCTATCGCTGGCTGGCCGCCGGCCCTTTCGACGGGCCGATCTACATGGTCATCAGCATCCAGCGGCAGCTGGTGCATGTCTATGACGGCGACCGGCTGATCGCGGTCGCCAGCGTGTCGACAGGGCGCGCCGGCCACCGCACGCCGACGGGCGATTATCCGATCCTGCAGAAGCGGCAGTTCCACCGCTCCAACATCTATTCCAACGCGCCCATGCCCTTCATGCAGCGGCTGACCTGGGACGGGATCGCGCTCCATGCCGGCCATAATCCGGGCTATCCCGCCAGCCATGGCTGCATCCGCTTGCCCTATGCCTTCGCGCAGCAACTATTTGCCATCACGGTCCTGGGCACCCTGGTGGAAGTCACAGCCGGGCGCCTCAACCCGGCGCTGATGCTGGACGCGCTGCTGATCGCCGATCCCGGCAGCACTGTCGTCACCTTCACCCCGCGCGCGGGCCGCCGGCCGCTCGACTCCCGCCCGACGCCCCGATTCGCGCCGGACTACCCGCCGGACGACGGCCCGGCCCCGGACGCCATCCCCGCGCTCCCGATCGACCCGACGATCTTCGCACACGGGCAGCGTCCGCACTGGGCGCAAATCCAGCCCCTTCCCGACCCCGACGGCTGAACCGCCCCCTGTCCGGTTTGGCGGATCGCGGACCCGGACACCTTAACCCTCTCTTCACCCCCCTTCGCTAGGATCATGGATGACTGGCGCGGTGGGGCCGATTGTCAGGGGTATTCGATGAGCGAAGTGGCGGCACTGCGCCGAGGCGAAGACATTGCGCAGATCATGGAGGCGCTGGTCCGTGCCGACGGCACGCAGAACCATGGCCATGCCGTGCGCGCGGGTGCGGGCGGCGGAGCGACGGCGCTGTCCCTGTCGGACCTGGCCGACGCGGTCCATTATCTATGTATGCTCCATGGCCGCCAACCCGGCGTCATCGATCACGCGGCGACCCGCTCCACCGACAACGGCGCGCGCAACTGGCTGGTTCAGGCGACCGGCGCCTTCGCGGCCGAGCGCGGCTATCTGACCCAGGTCGCCGTCGCGCTCGGGCCGATTCCCAGCACCGCCGGGCAGGCCGATTGCGAGGCCGCCGTCAGCCATCAACGCCACGCGCTCGACATGCTCGCCCAGTCCGACCGTCGCGGCACCGCCATGGGCGCGGCCGCGACGCTGGTACTGGACTGGGACGCCACGCGCCGCGTGCTGGATGCAGCCGCGATCCGCGCCGGCATAGAGCCGCAGCCCTGCACCCTGCCGGATCGCGCCGCGACGCTGAACATGGTGCGCGCCATTGGCGGCGACGACGGCATCGACCGCGCGCTCCAGTTCGGCTCCCGCCAGCTCCTCACCCAGCATCGCGGGCTGTGGGACCTGCTCGCCGCCCGCGCCGACGTCCGCAGCCGCCAGCCCTGATCGGCCTTGCACCGCACAAAAAGATTTGCGCGTGCCCCGGCCATTGCCTAGTCCGATCGGGAACGAGGCAGAGAAGGCCGGACGATGCGCTTTGAAGGCACGCAGGATTATGTCGCCACCGATGACCTGAAGGTCGCGGTCAACGCAGCGGTGCTTTTGCGCCGCCCGCTGCTGGTGAAGGGCGAGCCCGGCACCGGCAAGACCGTGCTGGCGCAGGAAATCGCCAAGGCGCTCGGCGCGCCGCTGATCGAATGGAACGTCAAGTCGACGACCAAGGCGCATCAGGGCCTCTACGAATATGACGCGGTCGCCCGCCTGCGCGACGGCCAGCTCGGCGACGAGCGGGTGCACGACATTTCCAACTATATCCGCAAGGGCAAGCTGTGGGAGGCGTTCACCTCGCCCCAGCTTCCCGTCCTGCTGATCGACGAGATCGACAAGGCGGATATCGAGTTTCCCAACGACCTGCTGCTCGAGCTCGACCGCATGGAGTTCTTCGTCTACGAGACCAGCGAGACCGTGAAGGCGCGGCGGCGGCCGATCGTGATCATCACCTCCAACAACGAGAAGGAGCTGCCGGACGCATTCCTGCGCCGCTGCTTCTTCCACTACATCCGCGTCCCCGACGTCGACACCATGAAGGCGATCATCGAGGTGCATTTTCCGGGCATCAAGCAGCGGCTGGTCGCGGAGGCGCTGAAGCTGTTCTACGAGGTGCGCGAGGTGCCGGGCTTGAAGAAGAAGCCCTCGACCTCCGAACTGCTGGACTGGCTCAAGCTCCTGATGGTCGAGGACATCGGGCCGGAGTTGTTGCGCGAACGCGACCCGAAGAAGCTGATACCGCCCCTGCACGGCGCGCTGCTCAAGAACGAGCAGGACGTGCATCTGTTCGAGCGGCTCGCCTTCCTGGCCCGGCGGCAAGGGTGAGGAGCGCCGTCGGCCCCGCTGAGCAGTCGACGAGAACAAGAA
>JBEVME010000135.1:0-15928 GCA_040508785.1 Sphingobium sp. | reverse complement strand
GTTCCTTGAGAAATTCGTCCAGTGCCTCGGTCACGATCTGCTGCGCCGATCGGCCCAGCATGGTGCAGGCCAGACGCAGGCGCAGATGACGATCGGCCTCCAGCCGCAGCGTGAAGGCCGCCCGGCGCGCGACGGCGGCGGGCTTCTGCGGCACATCCGGTGCCGCCTCTGCGATCCGGTCGGCCAGCATCGCGCGCTCGGCCACGACCGGCGGCAGCGCTGCGGACGTCGGAGCCGACACCGGCACAGATACTGGCCCGGCCGCCGGCGCGTGGGGTGCCTGATCGAAGCCCATGTCGTTCCAGCCCAGGTCCTCCGACTGCGCAGGGGACATGGCGCGGCCGAAGCCGAGCATCGGGCGCCGCATCGCCGGCTGCGCCGCGCCCTTTCGCGCGAGCAGGTTGGGAGTCAGCGAGGCGATCGGCTTGGATTCTGCCATCGCGCTACCCTCTTATTGGCCGACGACGCGGCGGCCGAAGCCACCGCCGACGGGACGGGCGCTGGCGACGGTGCCGCTGCTGCCCTGGGGCACGGAAAATACCGTGCGGCGGAAATTCTTTTCGAGCCGGTCGGAGATATAGCTCCACAGCATCACGACCTCCCCGGCCGAACGGCCCTTGGGATCGACCTCCATCACCGTGCGCCCGTCGATCATCGACGCGGCGAAGTCGGTGCGGTGATGAAGCGTTACTGGCGCGACGGTACCGTGCTGCGAAAGCGCTACGGCGGCTTCGGAGGTAATCCGCGCCTTGGGCGTGGCGGCGTTGACGACGAAGATCAGCGGCTTGCCCGCGCGTTCGCACAGGTCGACCGTGGCGCCGACGGCGCGCAGGTCATGCGGGCTGGGTCGTGTGGGGACGACGATCAGCTCGGCGACGGATATGACGCTCTGGATTGCCATGGTGATGGCGGGAGGGGTGTCGATCACGGCCAGCTTGAAGCCCTGCTGGCGCAGCACCTCCAGGTCAGCGGCAAGACGGGCGACGGTCGTCTGCGCGAAGGCCGGCATTTCCGCCTCGCGCTCGTTCCACCAGTCGGCCAGCGACCCTTGGGGATCTATGTCGATCAGCACCACGGGTCCGGCCCCGGCAAGCTGTGCCTGCACCGCCAGATGCCCCGACAGCGTAGTCTTGCCCGATCCGCCCTTCTGCGATGCCAGTGCCAGAATTCGCACGCAATTCCCCCCAGAAAAAACGAGTTCCGCCGGGAAGTGCCATGGGCGCAGCTAAAATTTGGTTAATTGCCGTGGAAGTTTGCTTGCCAAATCGTCAACAGGGTTAAGGGCGTGTCAAGCAAATGCACATTATGCTAACCGTCATCAACTTCACGGCGTCGCCAGACGTCATGTCCTTCCGGGGTGGGAGCCATATATGAAGCGTAAATGGGAAGCATCGGCGCTGGCGGGTGCGCTTATGTTCTCCGTCTCGGTATCGGGGCCGGTGCACGCGGACGTCAAGGCCGGCGTCGATGCCTGGCAGCAGGGCGATTATGCAAGGGCGATCGCCGAATGGCGGCCGCTCGCGCAGGCCGGAGATCCGGACGCGCAGTTCAATCTGGGCCAGGCCTACAAGCTCGGCCGCGGCACCCCGACCGATCTGACCCAGGCGCTGGATTGGTATCGCCGTGCCGCCGCGCAGGGGCATGAGCGGGCCGAGGACAATCTGGGCCTGGTGATGTTCCAGCAGGGCGATCGCGCGAACGCCCTCCCCTATCTTCAGCGCGCTTCGTCGCGCGGCGAACCGCGCGCGCAATATATCGTCGGGACAGCGCTGTTCAATGGCGACCTGATCGGCAAGGACTGGGTGCGCGCCTATGCGCTGATGACCCGCGCCGCCGCATCCGGCCTGCCCCAGGCCACGGCCAGCCTGACCCAGATGGACAAATATATCCCGGAGGATCAGCGCAAGCAGGGCCTGGCGATGGCATCCTCGCTGGAGCGCCAGGAAAAGGGCGCCGCGCTCGCTTCCGCCCCAAGGACGACACCCGCGCCGTCCGGCATCCGCACGACGGACATTCCGCCGTCCACCATCCAGACACCCCCTGCTCCCGTCATGCGGCCCCAGCCCGTGCCGCCGCCGGTCGCTTCCCGGCCTCAGCCGGCACCGCCGCAGGTTTCCGTCGTGAACCCGCGGCCGGCACCGGCGCCCGTCGTCGCGCCCCCGCGCGAACCGGCTCCGGCGCCCGCGCCAGGGCGTGCCGCCTCGGGCAACTGGCGTGTGCAGCTGGGCGCCTTCAGCGAAGATGCGCGGGCCCGCGCACTCTGGACGCGGCTGACCGCGCGCGTCGGCGGACTGTCCGGGCTCCAGCCCTATCTCGTCAAGGGCGGCAACGTCACGCGGCTTCAGGCCGGCCCGCTGGCCAGTGGCGCTGAAGCCGGACGCCTGTGCGGCGCCATCAAGGCCGCCGGTGCGGACTGCATTCCCAAGAAGATGTGATGAAGGCGCTCTCGTGAACCAGCCTTCCCCAGCCAGCTGGGTGATCACGCTCGCCTGCACCGACCGCGTCGGCATCGTCGCTGCAGTCAGCCGGTTCCTCGCGGATCGCGGCGGCTTCATCACCGACAGCCAGCAATATGCGGACCGGGAAACCGGGCGCTTCTTCATGCGCGTCGCGTTCGAGGCGACCGATCGGCGCATGAGTGGCACGGACGAGTTGCGCGCGGCCTTTGCACTCACCGCGGAGCAGTTCGGCATGGACTGGCGCCTGACCGGCGCCGAAGAGCGTCCCCGTATGTTGATCGCGGTGTCGAAGGGGTCGCACTGCCTGTCGGACCTGCTGCATCGCTGGCAGACGGGGACGCTGCCGGTCGAGATCATGGGCGTGGTGTCCAATCATCCCGACATGCGGCGGCTGACCGAATGGCATGGCATCCCCTATCACGAGCTGCCCCCCAACGGCGACAAGTCGGCTCAGGAGGCCGCGCTGCTCGACATTTACGAGCGGACGCGGTCGGAATATCTCGTCCTCGCGCGTTATATGCAGGTGCTGTCGGACGGGCTCAGCACGCAACTGGCCGGCAATTGCATCAACATCCACCACAGTTTTCTGCCCGGATTCAAGGGCGCGAAGCCCTATCACCGTGCGCATGAGCGGGGCGTCAAGCTGATCGGCGCGACCGCCCATTTCGTCACGGCCGACCTGGACGAGGGGCCGATCATCGAACAGGCGGTCGAGCGCGTCGACCATCGCGCCACTGCAGAAGACATGATCCGCATCGGCCGCGACATAGAGGCGCAGGTGCTGGCCCGCGCGGTCGGCTGGATCGCCGACCGCCGCGTGTTGTTGAATGGCGGCAAGACCGTCGTTTTCCGCTGAATTCGTCTCCCTTGACCGATCGCACTCCTCCCCGTTGAGGGGGAGGCCGGGTGGGGGTGAGCCAACGTCGGCGGGGACGCGCGGCCTCTGCGCTACTGCCAACGAGCGAGGCCGAGAGGGTCACAGCCCCAGCCGGGACCAGAACTCGTCGGGCGCAAGCGTCGCATGATCCTGCGGCGGTGCGTCCTTGCGGGCCCAGGACCAGTGCGGAACATGCACCTGCGCGGCGGGCTGGTTGCGCTGGGCGCGGCGGCGGCGGGCATTGAGGCGTGTCATCGGTTTCTCCTGTTCGACGGAACACGAAACCGGCGTGGACGCTTGGGCACCGTGCGCTTTAGCCGTTGATGACGCGGAGCAAGCTGATCCTTCAAAAGCCGCGGAGCCTCGCGGCTCGCCACTATATCTACTTCTCAGGTAGAGATGTTAAAGGGAGTTTTGCTTAAGGGTGGGCTAGCCGAGCTTTCGCATTGGCCGACCCGCTCACCCGTTACCGTCGTTACTGAGTGCGCGACCAGCCTGTCCCGCCGGCCCTGCACGGGCGGATGAACCGCCTCTCCCGCTCCCAGCCAGCGAGCCTCTACCTTACCCCAGCCGCTCGGCGTGCCAGCGGAGATGATCTGCCATGAAGGTCGAGATGAAATAATAGCTGTGGTCATAGCCCGGCTGCATCCGCAGCGTCAGCGGAATGCCTGCCGCGGTGCAGGCGCGCTCCAGCAGTTCGGGGCGCAGCTGTTCCGCCAGAAAGGAATCTGCCGCGCCCTGGTCCACGAGCAGGTCGCGCACCCGCGCGCCGTCCTCGATCAGCGCGACCGCGTCATGCCGCCGCCATGCTGCCGGGTCCTGCCCCAGATAGCCGGGTAATGCCTTGTGCCCCCAAGGCACCTGCGTCGGTGCGACGATCGGCGCGAAGGCTGAAACCGAGCGGAACCGGTCAGGGAAGGTGAGGCCGATAGTCAGCGCGCCATGCCCGCCCATCGAATGGCCCATAATCGCCTGCCGCGCCATGTCCGCCGGAAATTCCGCCGCGATCAGCGCCGGCAGTTCGTCCGTTACATAGGACCACATGCGATAATGATCCGCATAGGGCGCCTGCGTCGCGTCGACGTAAAAGCCCGCGCCCAGCCCGAAGTCCCATGCCCCCTCGGGATCGTCCGCTACCCCATCGCCGCGCGGGCTGGTGTCGGGCGCCACGAAAATCAGGCCCAGTTCGGCGCAGAGCGCGCGATACTCGCCCTTGTCCGTCGCATTGGCATGGGTGCAGGTCAGCCCCGACAGATACCAGACCACCGGCAGCCTGGCACCGTCGGCATGGGGCGGGACATAGACCGAGAAGGTCATGTCGGTGCCGGTGGCGGCGGACGCATGGCGATAGACACCCTGCGTGCCGCCAAAAGCGCGGTTGGTCGAAACGGTTTCCAAGCGCGTTCAACCTGCGCGGTGCAGCGCGCAAAGCTTGTTGCCGGCGGGATCGCGCAGATAGGCGAGATACAGCGGGCCAGCGGCACTCTCACGCACGCCGGGCGGGTCTTCGCAGGTCTTGCCGCCCGCCGCCACGCCCGCCGCGTGCCAGGCATCGGCTTCCGCCGGCGACGCCATGGCAAAGCCGATCGTGCCGCCATTGGCGTAACAGGCCGGTTCGCCGTTGATCGGCTTGCTCAGCATGAACAGCGCGCCATTGTGCATGTAGATCACGCGGCCCTTGGGGTCGGCCCGGCCGGCCTTGCCGCCGACCGCCTGGAACAGCGCGTCGTAGAAGTTCTTGGACGCATCGATATCGTTGGCACCCACCATGATATGGCTGAACATGCTCATTCTTCCTCTCGATTATTAGAATACAACGACGCTGCGGATGCTCTCGCCCGCGTGCATCAGGTCGAAGCCCTTGTTGATCTCTTCCAGCGTCAGGACATGGGTGATCATCGGGTCGATCTCGATCTTGCCGTTCATATACCAGTCGACGATCCTGGGCACGTCGGTCCGGCCCTTGGCGCCGCCGAAGGCGCTGCCCTTCCAGACGCGACCCGTGACCAGCTGGAACGGCCGGGTCGAAATCTCCTTGCCCGCCTCGGCCACGCCGATGACGGTCGAGACGCCCCAGCCGCGATGGCACGCCTCCAGCGCCTGGCGCATGACGGTCGTGTTGCCGGTGCAGTCGAACGTATAGTCCGCCCCGCCGTCCGTCAGCGCGACCAGATGCTGGACGATGTCGCCCTCCACCTGCGTCGGATTGACGAAATGGGTCATGCCGAAGCGCTTGCCCCATTCCTCGCGATCGGGATTGATATCGACGCCGACGATCTTGTCCGCGCCCACCATCTTCGCGCCCTGCAGCACGTTGAGGCCGATGCCCCCCAGACCGAAGACGATGACGTTGCTGCCCGGCGTCACCTTGGCCGTATTGACCACCGCGCCTACCCCGGTCGTCACGCCGCAGCCGATATAGCAGCTCTTGTCGAACGGCGCGTCCTCCCGGATTTTCGCGACGGCGATCTCGGGCAACACGGTGAAGTTGGAGAAGGTCGAGCAACCCATATAATGGAAGATGGTCTGCCCCTTGTAGGAAAAGCGGCTCGTTCCGTCCGGCATCAGTCCCTGCCCCTGCGTTGCGCGGATCGCGGTGCACAGGTTGGTCTTGCCAGACAGGCAGCTTTTGCACTGGCGGCATTCGGGGGTGTAGAGCGGGATGACATGGTCGCCCGGCTTCACGCTGGTGACGCCGGGGCCGACTTCGCGCACGACGCCCGCACCTTCATGGCCCAGCACGGACGGGAAAATGCCCTCGCTGTCGAAACCGTCGAGCGTGTAGGCGTCGGTATGGCAGATGCCGGTCGCCATGATCTCGATCAGGACCTCGCCCGCCTTGGGCCCCTCCAGATCGAGTTCGACGATCTCCAGCGGCTTCTTGGCTTCAAAGGCTACGGCTGCGCGGGTTTTCATGAGTCCCCTTCCATTCGCGTCATGCGTTGCGCGGACATGTAGACGATGAAGGGAGGCGAGGGAAACAGGCGATTTTATGGAATTGGCCATTGCCCCGACGCTGTGCGCCAGGCGAGCCAGCGACCGATTTTCTGCACTGTCAGGATCAGCCGGCCAGGCCCCGGTGGCGCAAAAAGGCGCGCGTAGCCTCCTCCGGCCCGCGATAGGCTTCCTGGAACTCTGCGCTCCAATATACCAGGTCTTCGAGGTCGATGCGGCTTTGCGATTCCGCGCAGAGAACGAAGCGGCCGGATCGGACCACTTCGAAATGCGGCGTACCGTAGCGCAGCACGGCCAGCCCGTCGATCTCGGCCATCAGTCGCCCGTCAATATGCGATCGACGAGCTGCTTGACCGTCGGCACGAACCCGTTGGAATAGAATGCATCCTGCTTGAACTTGTACGCGCCGTGGCCCGCGAACAGCAGATTATCGTCCAGTGACCCGCCATGCACCGCATTCTGCAACGATTTCTGGATGCAGAAGCTGCGCGGATCGGCGAGGCGCCCGGTCGAATTGGTCTCGCTGTCCATCCAGCTCGAAAAGGCGCACTGGCTGAGGCATCCCATGCAGTCGGTCTGGTCCTTGCGGATTTCGTCTCGCTCCTCGACGCCAACGAACACCAGCGTGTTATCGGGCGTCTTGAGCGCGGACACGAAACCTTGCCCCACCCACTCGCGCGCGCGCATCAGGTCGCCCAGCGTCACCCAGAAATTCCTGCCCTTCACGCCTACGTCCAGCTGGTGGGTATGGTCGCCCGCCTGCTCGGTGCTGAAGGGAATCTGCCGTTCGGACCGCGACTCGAGCGACCGCAGGAACGGATTGCGAATGGCGGAACTGTAGAAGCCGGTCGGCGAGAAGCGATGAAGCAGGATATCGCCCGGCTCCAGCTGGGTCAGCCGTTCCTTCCATGCCTGCGGAATCGGGCTTTCCTGCGTCCGCAGCGGCCGGGTGCCGAACTGGAACGCGATGGCGCCCAGTTCAGGATTGTCGATCCAGTCGTTCCAGTCCTTCAAATGCCAGACGCCGCCCGCCATGATGATCGGCACCTCGTCGGAAATGCCGCCCTCGCGCATCGTATCGCGCAGCGCCTTGACGCGGGGATAGGGGTCCTGCGGTACCTTGGGGTCTTCGGCATTGGACAGGCCGTTATGCCCGCCCGCCAGCCAGGGGTCTTCATAGACCACCGCGGCCAGCCACTCGGCCGCCTTGGAATAGGCCCGCTTCCACAGCGCACGAAAGGCACGGCCCGAACTGACGATCGGGAGATAGGAGACACCGTAGGATGCGGCGATTTCGCTCAGCTTGTATGGCATACCGGCACCGCAGGTGACGCCCGCCACCATGCCCCGCGTCTTTTCCAGCACGCCGTGCAGCACGCGCTGCGCGCCGCCCATTTCCCACAGCACATTGATATTGATCGCGCCCTTGCCCCCGGCGATCTCAAACGCGCGCTTCACCTGCTCGACGGCGCCGTCGATGGCATAGGCGACCAGCTCTTCATGCCGGTCGCGCCGGGTGCGGCCGTGATAGATTTGCGGGATGGGATTGCCGAAGCTGTCATAGCTGTCCGCATTGACCGCCGAAACCGTGCCGATGCCGCCAGCGGCCGCCCATGCGCCAGAGCTGGCATGGTTGGACACGGCGACGCCTTTTCCGCCTTCGACCAGCGGCCAGACCTCGCGGCCGCCGTAGTTGATGGGCTTCAACCCTTTGAACAAGGACATCTCCTGAAAAGGCTCCAGTCTGCTCCGCAGGCCGATCCATGGCCTGTAGCAGAAATCGCACCAACTGACGAACCGGCATGGCCCGCCAAAACTGGTGCCGCAAAGGCCCGCGCCTTAGCGGAATATTTCCGGTCTGGCCAGTGCCCCGCCATAAAGGCGCGCATAGGCGTCGACCATCAGCGCTTCGTCGAAGTCGCGCGCAGCCCGACGCGCATTGGCCTCGCCCAGTCGCCCGCGCAGATCGGCATCGGCGGCCAGCCTGCCCAGCGCGTCCGACAATCCCTGCTCGTCGGCCGCGATGAAGGGACGATTCTCGATCGCGACCATATCCGCGACATCCCCTACGTCGGTCGAGACGGCAGGGACGCCGGCGGCCATCGCCTCGACCAGGGAGATGGGGAACTGCTCGCTGTCGGAGGACAGGGCGAAAATGTCGAACAGGCCGACGAACCGCCAGGGTTCCGCCAGGAAACCGGCAAGGCAGATATCGTCGAGGCCGCACGCCGCCGCCTCCTGCGCAATGGACTGTCGCTCCGGCCCTTCGCCGACGATGACCAGTTGCAGCCGGTCGCGATGGGGCGCCACGGCCCGGACCAGCCGCGGCAGGTTCTTGACCGGACGCAAGCCGGCGAGCGTACCGACCAGCAACTTGCCCGGACTGCGTCGCAGGGTGGGGATCGCATCGGGCGCCGGGGGTTGTGCATAGCGGGCGACGTCTATGCCGTTGCGGATCAGCCGCACCCTGCGCTCTGGCTGTCCCCAGACCTGTCGCGCGATCCTCTCCAGCATCACCGACGGCACGACCAGCGCATGGGCCCGTCGCAGCGCGGCGCGGCGGAAGAGGTTGCGGCTGGTCTTCAGGCCGTCGGCCTCGTCAGCATTGAAGCCGTCCTCATGATGGATGAGCGGCTGCAGGCGTCCACCGCCACCGAACAGGCGATGGGCCATCACCCCGTCCATCGATCCCCAGTTATAGCTGAGGATCAGGTCGAATCCGGCCATATAACGCGCCAGTTCGCGGTAGCGGCGCAGTCCCGGAGCGCCCGCAAGCGAGGGCGCATCCGCCGGAAAGTCGACCGGAACATCGGGGGCGATCGCGTCGCGTGCGCCCATCGCATCTGGAGCCGCGCTGAGGATCGTGTGATGCGCCCGGTCGCGCCACAGGTTCATCAGCCGCACGGCGCGCGCTTCCTTGCCGCCCAGCGAGAAACTGCCGTGCAGATGGAGCAGCCGGGGCGGCCTCGCCGCGTTCTCAACCACGCAAGATGCGCTCCAGCAAGTCGTCGATCGCGGACGCGGCTTCGGGCTCGTCGAGCACCGGCGCATGCCCTACCCCGGGCACCGTGCACAGAGCGGCATCGACGCCGACGTCACGCACCATCCGATCCGCGGTGGCGCTGCTCAATATGTCCGACAGCGCGCCACGGACCAGCAGGAAAGGCATGGCCCTGAACGCGGCCATGACCGGCCACATATCGACATCCCCGCCGGTTTCGCCGCCGGCCACGCGGAACGGCTCGGCGACGCGCATGTCATAGTCCAGCACGATGCGCCCTGCGCTGTTCAGCCGATAGAGCCGCTTGGCCATCGCCAGCCATTGTTCCAGCCGGTAGCCGGGATAGGTTTCGCCGTTCGCATCCTCCAGCGCCCGCGCCGCATGGACCCAGCTGGGATGCGACTGGCTGACCCCGACATAGGAACGGATACGGTCGAGGCCCGCAGGCTCGATCACCGGGCCGATATCGTTGAGCAGCGCTCCCGCCAGCCGGTCGCGATGGGTCGCTGCGATCAGCATGGTGATGATGCCCCCCAGCGAAGTGCCGATCGCGACGAAACGGTCGGTGCCGAGGTCGGCGACCAGCGCATCGACATCCTGTTTGTAGATCAGCGGCGTATAGCTCATCGGGTTCTTGGCAAAGGCGCTGTCACCCCGGCCCCGCATGTCCGGGCAAATCAGGCGCCATTGACCCTTCAAGCGGTTCGCCAGCGGCTCGAAATCGCGCGCGTTGCGGGTCAGGCCGGGCAGGCACAACAGCGGCGGACGCCCGTCATCGCCACCGGCATAATCCCGGTAATGCAACCGCAGCCCGTCGGCGGACCACCAATATCGGTCGACATAATCGGTCACGCTTGATCCCTCTGCCCCCAAGCCCCCATATCACGCCATGGCCTTAGCCCCGCAACCCGGCAAATTCGCCCCCGCCAATGAAATCGTCCGGCTGCAACCGGGCATCGGCGATCCCGTGGATGCCGCGGACTTTCCGCAGACCATCCTTCGATTCCGCAACGACCGGTGGGCGACCGCCATCGGGCTGGACACCTTGGACGATTCGGCGTGGATCAGCCATTTCGGCCGCTTCGAGCCCCTGTCCGGCTCCCTCCCCCAGCCGCTGGCGCTGCGTTACCACGGTCACCAGTTCCGCCACTATAATCCCGACATCGGCGACGGACGCGGCTTTCTGTTCGCGCAGGCGCGCGACCGCGACGGCCGGCTGCTGGACCTGGGCACCAAGGGATCGGGCCAGACTCCCTACAGCCGATTCGGCGACGGCAGATTGACGCTGAAGGGCGGCGTCCGGGAAATATTGGCGACCGAAATGCTGGAGGCGCTGGGCGTCCATACCTCCAAGACGCTGTCGCTCATCGAAACCGGCGAGGCGCTGGAGCGCAACGACGAACCTTCGCCGACACGCGGGGCCGTGATGGTGCGGCTCAGCCATTCGCATATCCGTATCGGCACCTTTCAGCGCGTCGCCTATTGCGACGACAGGCCGATGCTCGAAAGGCTGGTCGGCTATGCGCTGGTCCAGCTTTACGGCCAGACGCCGTCCGACGAACCCGCGCCGCAACTGCTCGACCTCGTCGTCGCGCGCGCGGCGGACCTGGCCGCCAGCTACATGGTCGCCGGCTTCGTGCATGGCGTGCTAAACAGCGACAATATCAACGTCACCGGCGAGAGTTTCGATTATGGCCCGTGGCGTTTCACGCCGCTGTGGGACCCGGCCTTCACTGCCGCCTATTTCGACCATAACGGGCTGTACGCCTTTGGGCGCCAGGCCGAAGCGATCCACTGGGACGTTGCACAACTGGCGGCGTCGTTGCGCCCGCTCGTGCCGGCGGAGCCGCTGATCGCGGCGCTGGAATGCTTCCCTGCCCGGTATGCCGAACGGCTGATCGCCCGCTTCTGCTGGCGGCTGGGCATAGTGGCCGACGCGGACGGCAGCCGACTGGTCCAGGCCGCGGTGGAGGCGATGACAGCCACCGGAACGTTGATCGACCGCTTCTTCTTCGACTGGCGCGGCGGCCTCCCGCGCGATCCCGCCGACTATGGCAGACCCGAATGGGCGCCATTCCGGGCGACGATCGAGGGTCACGCACGAACGCCACGCGGCGACCATCCCTATTGGTCTGACGACGCACCCTGTTCGATGCACATTGAGGAAGTCGAAGAAATCTGGTCCGCCATTGATCAGCGCGACGACTGGCGACCGCTGCACGACAAGGTCGCCGCGATTCGTCGGATGGGCGAAGCGTTGGGGGAGGCGCCATCGCCGCCCCTATCGCCATGAGGCACTTCCCTAATTTTCGCATTTACGCCATAGCCCGGTCATGTCCGCCCCGCTGACCTCTACCGAACCCGCCACCGGCGCATTGCTGTGGCAGGGCAGCACGGGCGATGTCGAAGAAGCCGTCGCGGCGGCGCGTGGCGCCTGGCCGCGCTGGGCCGCGCAGCCGATCGCCAGCCGGATCGAGACGATGCGCCGCTTCGTCAATGTGGTGCGCGCCAACGAGGACAGGCTGGCCGATCTCATCGCCCGCGAAACCGGCAAGCCGCTGTGGGACGCGCGGGGAGAGGTCGCGGCGGTGATGGGCAAGGTCGACATATCGATTGCCGCCTATTCGGAGCGCACCGGGCAGAAGCGGCTGGAGGCGGCGATGGGCGCGCGCCAGTCGATCCGGCACAAGCCGCATGGCGTCATGGCGGTGCTCGGACCTTATAATTTTCCCGCGCACCTGCCCAACGGCCATATCGTCCCGGCGCTGATCGCCGGCAACGCTGTGGTCTTCAAGCCATCCGAGAAGACCCCGGCGGTGGGCGAATTGCTGGTGAGCCTCTATCATGAAGCCGGCGTGCCGCTCGACGCGATCCGCCTGCTGCTCGGCGGACCGGCTGAGGGCAAGACGCTGGCCGCGCACCCCGACGTCAGCGGCATCCTGTTCACTGGATCGGCACCGACCGGCATTGCCATCAATCGCCAGTTCGCGACGCAGCCGGGCAAGATATTGGCGCTGGAAATGGGCGGCAACAATCCGATCGTCGTTTGGGATACGCCGCAGATCAGCGACGCAGCCGCGCTGGTCGTCCAGTCCGCCTTCATGTCCGCCGGCCAGCGCTGTACGGCCGCCAGTCGGCTGATCGTCAGGGACCGCCTGGCCGATACGCTGCTGGCCGAGGTCAAGAAGATATCCGACCGGCTGATCGTGGATCACCCCCATGCCGATCCGGCACCTTATATGGGTCCGGTCATCGACAATGAGACGGCCGACGGCCTGACCGAAAGTTTCCTCTATCTGATGAGCAACGGCGGAAAACCGATCCGCCACATGCTGCGTCCCGTAAAGGGTCGGCCGTTCCTTTCGCCGGCCATCATAGACGTGACCGCCATGGCCGAGCGGCCCGATGTCGAACTGTTCGGCCCGCTATTGCAGGTGATAAGAGTGCCGGATTTCGCGGCCGCCATCGCCGAGGCGAACAATACGCGCTACGGCTTGTCGGCGTCCCTGATCGGCGGATCGCCCGAAGAATATAACCAGTTCTGGAGCAATATCCGCGCCGGCGTCGTCAACTGGAACCGGCCGACCAACGGCGCATCGTCGGCCGCGCCCTTCGGCGGCGTCGGCCTGTCGGGCAATCACCGCCCCAGCGCCTATTATGCCGCCGATTATTGCGCGTATCCGGTCGTTTCTTCGGAAATCGAACAGCCGCGTGCATCGATCGGCATCGGCCTGAAGGACATCGACACGAGCATGATGGGCGACTGATCGGGCGCCCGACCGCAACGGCCGTGCGCGGCTGCAACTTTTGCTAGGGGGCAGCAAAAGCATTCTGGATTGATCCGTGCGCCCCCGCGCGCCATCTGGGCTGACATGGACCGCATATATCCTCCCGTTCACCTGGTCGGCGCCGGACCGGGCGATCCCGATCTGCTGACGGTGCGCGGCGCGCGCTTGATCGGCCGGGCGGACGTCATCGTGCATGACGGACTGGTCTCCGATCCGATATTGCAGCTTGCACACCCCGCCGCCCGGCTGATCTCGGTGGCCAAGCAACGCAGTCGTCACTCGCTTCCCCAGTCCGAAATCAACGCGCTGCTGGTCCGCCTGGCCCGCGACGGTCTGGCGGTCGTGCGGCTCAAGGGCGGCGATCCTTTCATATTCGGACGCGGCGGCGAGGAGGTGGAAGCGCTGCGCGCCGCCGGCATCGCTGTCGAGATAGTGCCCGGCATCAGCGCCGCCATCGGCTGCGCCGCGCAGGCGCAGTTGCCGCTTACCCATCGCGACATGTCGAGCGCGGTCAGCTTCGTCGCCGGCCAGTGCAAGGGGCTGACCGATCAGGACTGGTCGGGCCTGGCCGGCAAGGGGCGCACCCTGGTCATCTATATGGGCGTGGCGACCGCGCAGGATATTGCCGACAAGCTGATGGCCGACGGCGTGTCCCCGGCGCTGCCCGTCGTGATCCTGGAGAAGGGGACGCGCAGCGACTCCCGCGCCCTGCGCACATTGCTCGCCGATCTTGGCGACATGGTTGCGCGCGAACGGGTGCAGAGCCCCGCCCTGATCGTGGTAGGCGACGTGGCAGGCAAGGCAATCGCTCGCGACGTACTGGTGGAATGGACCGAGATGGCGGAGACGATTGCGTGAAAATCCTTACCGGAAACGACCTCGTCACCGGCGACGTGATCTGGTGGGCGGGCGATGGCTGGTCGCGGCAGGTCGGCGACAGTGCCGATGTCGGCGCGCTGGGCGATGATATCGCCCGGACCGAAGAAGCCGCGCTGCGCGTCGTCGGCGCCTATGTCATCGACGCCAGCGTGACCGACGAAGGCGTGCGCCCCGCCCATATCAAGGACCGCATCCGCGCGCTCGGCCCCACGGTGCGCCCCGACCTGACCCTGAAACCGAACGATGCCGAAGCCGGCAACTGGGTGATCTGACCATGTATCGCTACGACAGCTACGACCAGTCCATCGTCGACGCCCGCGTCGAGGAATTTCGCGATCAGACCCAGCGCCGCTTGGCCGGCCAGCTGACCGAGGACCAGTTCAAGCCGCTGCGACTGATGAACGGCCTCTACTTGCAACTGCACGCCTATATGCTGCGCGTCGCCATTCCCTATGGCACGCTGAGCGGACGGCAGATGCGCAAGCTGGGCGAGATCGCGCGCAAATATGACAAGGGCTACGGCCACTTCACCACCCGCCAGAACCTGCAGTACAACTGGATCAAGCTCGCCGACGCACCGGACATTTTGGCCGAGCTGGCCACGGTCGAAATGCATGCGATCCAGACCAGCGGCAACTGCATCCGCAACATCTCGTCGGACCAATATGCGGGCGTCGCGGCGGACGAGGTGGCGGACCCCCGCCCCTGGGCCGAACTGCTGCGCCAATGGTCCAGCTTCCATCCCGAATTCACCTATCTGCCACGCAAGTTCAAGATCGCCGTGATCGCGGCGGAAGAGGACCGAGCGGCGATGCGGCTGCACGATATCGGCATCAAGCTTGTGGCGCGTGATGGTGCCATCGGCGCCGAAGTCTATGCTGGCGGCGGCATGGGCCGTACGCCCATGGTCGCCCCTCTTATCAGGGACTTCGTGCGCGAAGATGAGATCATCTCTTATCTTGAGGCGTGCCTGCGCGTCTATAATCGCTACGGCCGCCGCGACAACAAGTACAAGGCGCGGATCAAGATCCTGGTCCATGAAATCGGCGTCGAAGAGTATAGGCGTCAGGTCGAGGAGGAGTTCGCCCACATGCGGACGCTCGGCCTTAACCCGCCGACCCAGGAGCTCGATCGCATCCGCACCTTCTTCGCCGACCCGGGCTATGAGGCTGGCCTGCCGGACGAGATAGACCGGTCCGACCCCGCCTTCGCGCTGTGGGTCGACCGGCAGGTCGCCGCGCACAAGGCGCCTGGATACGCGATCGTCAATATCAGCCTCAAGCCGCTGGGCGGCATCCCCGGCGATGCATCGGCCGACCAGATCGAACTCGCAGCCGATCTTGCCGAGCGCTACAGCCTGGACGAATTGCGCGTCACCCACGCGCAGAATCTGGTCCTCCCCCATGTCCGCAAGAGCGACCTGTACGCCATCTGGCAGGCGCTGGACGAAGCTGGCCTGGCCGAAGCCAATCTGGACCTCATCACCGATATCATCGCCTGCCCCGGTCTGGATTATTGCAGCCTGGCCAATGCCCGCGCGATCCCGCTGGCGCAGAAGATCGCCCGGCGCTTCGCCGACAATGACCGGCAGAAGGATCTGGGGGAACTCAAGCTCAAGATTTCCGGCTGCATCAACGCCTGCGGTCACCATCACGCCGGCCATATCGGCATTCTCGGCGTCGACCGGAAAGGCGTGGAGAATTTCCAGCTGCTGTTCGGCGGATCGGGCGCACAGGACGCCTCGCTCGGCCAGATCGTCGGCCCCGGCTTCTCCGAGGATGGCGTGGTCGATGCGATCGAAAAGGCGACAGACATCTATCTGGCGGAACGGGCAGATGGCGAGCGCTTCCTCGACACCTATCGCCGGATCGGCATCAAGCCGTTCAAGGAGGCGCTCTATGGCTGAGTTCATTTCCTTCCGCGAAGGCGAAGCCGCTCAGGAGCCGGCCGTCACCGTCGAAGCCTTCAC
>JBEVME010000110.1:0-4216 GCA_040508785.1 Sphingobium sp. | reverse complement strand
GAGGCATGTTGGTGGGAGGAGCAGGAGCCGGAGCTGGAGCTGGAGCTGGCGCTGGTGCTGGTGCTGGTGCTGGTGCTGGTGCTGGTGCTGGTGCTGGTGCTGGTGCTGGTGCTGGTGCTGGTGCTGGTGCTGGTGCTGGTGCTGGGGCTGGGGCTGGGGGACGGCGGCGCGCATTGCGGCCTCATCTGCGATGCGAGCTTCCCAACGACCATGCTGGCCTATTGGGCGCGCGATCGCGTGCGCGGGCCGCGCCTGCCGCTGCCCGACGTCGTGCGTATGCTGACCAGCGATACGGCGCGCGTGGCTGGCCTCCACGATCGCGGCCGGATCGCGCCCGGCTACAAGGCGGATATCAACATCATCGACCATGCCGGCCTGAAACTGCATCGCCCGCAAGCGGTCTATGACCTGCCCGCCGGCGGCAGGCGGATCGTGCAGCGGGCCGACGGCTACGTCGCGACGATCCTGTCGAAGGCGGTCACCTATCGCGACGGGGTGGCGACGGGCGCGCTGCCGGGACAGGTCGTGCGCGGGCCGCAGCCGGGGCCGGCCTGACCCCCGCACGGACCTTCCATCGGCAGTGTCCACGGCTATAGTGCGGCCATGACGACAATCCTTCTGGCGGGCGCGACGGGACTGGTCGGCGGTCATGCGCTGGCTTTGCTGCTGGATGATCCGCGCGTGACGCGGATCGTAGCGCCCACGCGCCGGCCGCTGCCGCCCCACGCCAGGCTGGTCAATCCGATCGCCGACCATCGCACCCTGCCGCTCGATGCCGATTGGTGGTCGGTGGACGGCGCCCTGTCCGCGCTAGGCACCACGCGGGCAAGGGCCGGATCGGCGGCGGCTTTTCGCGCGATAGACCATGACTACGCACTCGCCGTCGCGACACAAGTGCGCAAGGGCGGCGCGACCCGCTTCGCGCTCACCTCTTCGACGGGCGCGAATGCCCGCTCTCCGCTTCTCTATCCGCGTACCAAGGGCGAGCTGGAGGTCGCTGTCGCAGGGCTGGGCTTCAACTCGCTCACGATCGCGCGGCCCGGCTTTCTGGGGGGATTTAGGGAGGAAGTGCGTCCGATGGAGCAGTTCATGGGGCGCCTCCTGGGTCTTGCCGCGCCTGTGCTCCCCGCCGCCGCCCGCATCAATCCGGCCGCGACGGTCGCGGCGTTGCTGGTGGAGGCTGCGATCGACGGTGCGCCCGGCAAACATTATCTGACGTCCGCCGACATCGTGCGATCCGCTGCCGGACGCGCATTGCCACCGGCTCGCTAAGCGCGCGATTTACCGGCGGAACCTTGCCAAAGGGCGGATCGTTTCTTCTGGACAACCAAGTTCCGAGGAGAAGCCGTGATGGGAAAAGGCATATTGCTCTGGCTGCTGGGCGTTCCGATTCCGGTTATCCTGATCCTGTGGCTGATCTTCCACTGATCGCACGTTGACGCATCCCGCCTATCCCCGCTAAGGGCGGCCGGGACGGGGAGTAGCGCAGTCTGGTAGCGCGCCTGCTTTGGGAGCAGGATGTCGCAGGTTCGAATCCTGTCTCCCCGACCATCATCCCATATCGTCAGCACAGCCGGGCCACGCCCGCGCCATTCCCGCCGGCACAAAAAATTGTCCCCCGCCGGTATCGCCGGCGGGGGACAGGCACCCTCTCCCAAGGGGAGCTTGGACCTTCTAGCCCAGCTTTATGACGGTTGCGCTGCGACGCGCGGGAACCGGCTCGACATACAGGCTGGCCATCGGCTCGTCGGAGACCTCGATCATGGTTTCGGAGGTGAAACCATTGAAGCCGGTCCGCATCGCGCTGCCATAGGCGCCCAGCATCCCGATCTCGATATAATCGCCCGCGGCCACGTCGGCCGGCAGCATGAACGGGCCGACCATATGGTCCATATCGTCGCAGGTCGGGCCATAGAAGGCGAAGCCCTCCAGCTCCTCGTCGCTGTCCTGCGCGCGCAGCAACTCGACCGGGAAGCGCCAGCCGATATGCGCCGCGTCGAACAGCGCGCCATAGGCGCCGTCGTTGATATAGAGTTCCTTGCCGCGCCGCCGCTCGACCCGAACGATGATCGAGCTGTACTCGGCCGACAGGGCGCGGCCCGGCTCGCACCACAGTTCCGACGAGTAGCTGACCGGCAGGCTCTCGAAAGCGCGGTGGATCGCATCGAAATAGAGTTCCAGCGCCGGCGGCTCCATGCCGGGATAGACCGACGGGAAGCCGCCACCGACATCCACGATATCGACCGTGACGGCCGCGTCGACGATCGCCGCGCGTACGCGCTCCATCGCCTCGGTATAGGCGAGCGGAGTCATGGCCTGGCTGCCGACATGGAAGCAGATGCCCAGCGCGTCCGCCGCCTGGCGGGTGGCCATCAGCAGATCGCGGGTCTCGCCCAGCTCGGCGCCGAATTTCGACGCGAGGCTCAGCTCGCTATGCTCGGACGACACGCGCAGGCGTACGCACAGCTCCAGATCGGTCGCGTCGTCGCAGGCGCGCATGATCTTTTCCAGCTCGTCCATCGTATCAAGCGAGAAGGTGCGCACACCATGGACGTGATAGGCCTCGGCAATGGCCTCCTCGGCCTTGACCGGATGCATGAAGCACAGTTTGGCGTCCGGCAGCGTCTGCGCAACGAGCCGCACTTCGGCGATCGAAGCGACGTCGTAATGCGTGATTCCGCTGTCCCACAGCGTCCGGAGCAGGTCCGGCGAGGGGTTGGCCTTCACGGCATAGAGCGAGCGCCCCGGGAATTTCTCAGCGAAAAACCGGGCGGCGCGGGCGGCTGCCTGCGGGCGGATAAGCGTTACCGGAGCTGCCGGTTTGAGGGCGGTTGCTACCCCCAGCGCGCTAGGATGCTTGTGCAATTCAAGGGACCTCCAGTGTCGTTCAGGCGAAATAAGCTGCCTTGCGGTGGAAGTCCCATGGGGCAGCGGAAGGGCGATATATGCGCAGGGGGTCCCCCTGTAAAGCGCGGGGGTAAATTTTGTTGCTTCCAGCGTTACGAAACATGCATCAGGAAAGCCGGCCCTTGAAGTCCTGATAAGAAAAGCGCCTGATTTCCTTCAGTTGATCCGATTCCGAATCCCACAGCCAAATGCCCGGCAACGGCACCCCGTTGAACGTGTTGGTCTTCACCATCGAATAGTGCGCCTGGTCGAGGAACGCGATCCTGGCGCCGGGCTGCGCACCGCCGGGGACGCGATAGTCGCCGATGACGTCGCCCGCCAGGCAGGACGGGCCGCCCAGCCGCGTGACGGGCCCATCCTCGGCCTCGTGCAGCATGGCAGGGCGATATGGGGCTTCGATGACGTCGGGCATGTGGCAGGTGGCGCTGATATCGGTGATGGCGACGGCCATGCCATTGTCGATGACGTCGAGAATCTCGCCCACCAATATGCCCGCGTCCAGCGCCATCGCCTCACCGGGTTCCAGATAAAGCTCCAGCCCCGTCCGTGCCTTCAGAGAAATCAGGAAGGCCACCAGATCGTCGCGCTGATAATCGTCGCGGGTGATGTGGTGGCCGCCGCCCAGGTTCAGCCATTTGAGGGCGCGGATATGGGGCATGACGAACTGCTCCATTTTCTGCCATGTGCGCGCCAGCGGCAGGAAATCCTGTTCGCACAGATTATGGCAATGAAGGCCATCAACCCCTTCAAGATGCTCGGGTTTCAGTTGGTCGATCGGGAAGCCAAGCCGGCTGTGCGGCGCCGATGGATCATATTTCGGCACCTCGCCTTCCGGGTGCAACGGGTTGATGCGCAGGCCGATGTCGAAGATGTGCCCCTCTGCCCGCGCGGCGTCGATCACGGGCTTGAGCCGCGCGATCTGGCCGGGGCTGTTGAAGATGACATGGTCGGAAATCTTGCAGATTTCGGCGAGATCCTGCGGCTTGTAGGCGGCGCAATAGGTCGCGACTTCACCCCGATATTCTTCCCGGCCGAGGCGCGCTTCGTACAGGCCCGAGGCGCAGACGCCGTCGAGATATTCGCCAACGACGCCGCCCAGCGACCACATGGAGAAGGCCTTGAGCGCGCCAAGAATCTTGATGCCCGCGCGGTCGCGCACATCGGCCAGGATGGAGAGGTTCCGCCGGATCGCGGCTTCGTCCACCACAAAGGCCGGGGAGGGCACCCGGTACAGATCAAAGCGGGCGAAGGCGGCGGGATCGCCAGCTCTGGTTTCCATGAAATTGACTCCGTCATTGCGAGCGTAGCG
>JBEVME010000091.1:0-12171 GCA_040508785.1 Sphingobium sp. | reverse complement strand
GGCAAGACATCGGCTACCAAATCCTCGGGGTGTGAAATCATGGTGTCGGCTGCGATTACAATCCGATCACCGAAGCGCTCCGCAGCTACAAATGTCATATTTCACCTTGCACGATGGGCGGCGGATATTGTCTATGCAGGATTTCTGAAGCATTCAAAGCATACTTCATGGCTGAACAATCTTAAACCCGGTCGGCCTGGACCACGATGTCGAGCGCGCGCAGGGCCGAGAGGATGCGGTTCAGATGCTGGGCGTCGGCGACCTCCAGATCGATGACGTCGGTGTGGAACGGGCCGTCGCGGTTGACCAGTTGCAGGTTGAGGATGTTCGCCTTGGTCGCGCCAAACACATTGGCGACCGCCGCCAGCGCGCCCGGCTGGTTCTTGACGATGACGGAGAGGCGGGCGGTGCCGCCCCGCGACTTGGCATCCCAGGCCAGGTCGACCCAGTCGTCGTCCTGGTCCACTTCCAGCGAGCGGCAGTCGATGGTGTGCACGTCGATCGGCTCGCCGGTGCGCCGGATGCCGACGATGCGGTCGCCCGGCACCGGATGGCAGCAATCCCCCAGCCGGTAGGCGATCCCCGGCGTCAGCCCCAATATGGATATGGGCGCGTGTTGTTGCGGCATGGCTTCGGCCATGTCCTCGTGCCGGGTCGATCCGGGCACCAGCGCCTCCATCACCTCCCAGTCGCGCAGGCGATGGGTGGCGATGGCGATCATCAGCGCCGCCCGGTCGTCCAGCTTCAGCCGCTTGAGCGCGGCCTTGAGCGCCTTGTCGCCCAGCTCGCTCGCCAGTTCGGGGGAGAAGCGGCTGACCATTTCCTCGTAGAGCTTTTCGCCGAGCTTGATCTCCTCGCCGCGCTGCTTCTGGCGGATGAAGCGGCGGATGGCGGCGCGGGCCTTGCCGGTGACGGCGAAGGTCAGCCAGCCGGGCTGCGGCTCCTGACCGCCCGATTTCAGGATTTCCACCTGATCGCCATTTTCCAGCACCGTCCGCAGCGGCACGACCCGGCCGTTGACCTTGGCGCCCACCGTCTGGTTGCCGAGCGAGGTGTGGACGGCATAGGCGAAATCGACCGGGGTCGATCCCTTGGGCAACTGGTGCAGCTCGCCCTTGGGGGAGAAGGCGAAGATGCGGTCCTGATACATCGCCATGCGGGTATGTTCGAGAAGCTCGTCGGCATCCTGGCTCTGTTCCAGGATTTCCACGAGGTCGCGCAGCCAGGCAGCCTGAAGGTCCTTCGCGTCGCCCTTCTGCTTGTAGGCCCAGTGCGCGGCGAGGCCGAGCTCGGCGTCATGATGCATGTCGCGGCTGCGGATCTGCACCTCTATGCGCGCATTGTCCTGGTGGATGACGGTGGTGTGGAGCGACTGGTAGCCGTTGCGCTTGGGGGGGGAGATATAGTCCTTGAACCGGCCTGGCACCATGTTGTAGGTCCGGTGGATGACGCCCAGCGCGCGGTAGCAATCCTCCGCATTGTCGGCGATGACGCGGAAGGCCATGACGTCGGTCAGCTGTTCGAAGCTGATGTGCCGTTCCTGCATCTTCTTCCAGATGGAATAGGGGTGCTTCTCGCGCCCCGACACGGTGATCGAGATGCCCGATCCGGCCAGCAGCAGCTGCAGTTCGGCGCCGATGCGATCGACCTTGTCATGGCCGCCTTCCTTGAGCTGCTCCAGCCGGCGGGTAACGCTGTCATAGGCTTCCGGCTCGATCTCGCGGAAGGCGAGCAGCTGCATCTCGCGCATGAAGTCGTACATGCCGATCCGCTCGGCGAGCGGGGCGTAGATGTCCATCGTCTCGCGGGCGATGCGGCGGCGCTTGTCCGGGTTCTTGATGAAATGCAGTGTCCGCATATTGTGCAGCCGGTCGGCGAGCTTGACCAGCAGCACCCGGATATCGTCCGACATGGCGAGCAGGAACTTGCGCAGATTTTCCGCCGCCCTCTCGTTTTCGGACATCGCCTCGATCTTGGAGAGCTTGGTCACGCCGTCGACCATGCGCGCGACATCGGGACCGAACGCGCTCTCTATCTCCGCATAGGTGACCAGCGTGTCCTCGATCGTATCGTGCAGCAGCGCGGTGACGATGGTCTGGTCGTCAAGGTGGAAATCCGTCAAAATGCCCGCCACCTCGATCGGGTGGCTGAAATAGGGATCGCCGCTGGCGCGCTTCTGGGAGCCGTGTTTCTGGACGGAAAAGACATAGGCGCGGTTGATCATCGCCTCGTCCGCCTGCGGATCGTAGCGTTTGACGCGTTCGACGAGTTCGTACTGGCGCAGCATGGTCTGACGATGTGGGGTAAGGCGGTTGCGGCGCAACAAAAAAATCGGCCTTTTGCAACAATCACCGCTTTGCACTATCTATAGGCCATGATGACGCAGAGCCTTGCCCAGGACCTGGAACAGTGCGCCCTTCCTGCCGCGCTGGAGGCGATGGGGGAACGCTGGTCTTTCCTGATCCTGCGCGGCGCGCTGTCGGGCATCCGCCATTTCGAGGAATTCCAGTCGAGCCTGGGGATCGCGCGCAATATCCTGGCGAACCGACTGTCGCGCCTTGTCGAAAACGGCATCATGGTTCGCCAGCCGATGCAGTGCGACCGGCGCAAGGTGGAGTATCGCCTGACCCGCAAGGGCGAGGAACTGGCGCCAGTGATGATCGCCCTGCGCCAGTGGGGCGAAAAATGGGGATGCGCGCCGCCGACCTGCCAGGTGCTGGCGGATCGGCGCGACGGCGAACCCATTCGCGGCGTCGTCATCCAGGCGCATGACGGTCGGACGCTGACCCTCGACGATCTCGTCTGGCTGTGCCGGGACGGGGCCACGCCGATGGTGCAGGACGTGCTCGCCGAGTGACCCGCCGCCTTCCGGCGCCTTGCGCCGCGATCCTATTGGCCTAGGTTCCGCCCATGTCCCAGCGCTTCCAACCACAGCCCTTCTTTGCCGACAAGAACCGCGCCTTCTGGAATCTCCAGTCGCTCGGCTGGGCAGGCGCGTTCCTGCTGCGCGGATCATCGACCGTTGCCAACGGCCAGCCGCTGTCCAGCCTGATTCCGGTGATGATATCGACGGTTACGGGCTATTCGGTCACGCTGCTGATCGCGGTCATGTTCCGCATTTTGCTCAAGCAGCGGCCGATCGTCACCTGGGGCGTATCGATCCTGACGGTGGTTCTGGCCGCGGCGCTGGTCGCCTTCATCGACGCCTGGGTGTTTTCGACCCAGAACCGGGACAGTGGTACGGCAGGGGTCCAGCTGTTCCTGGGCGCCTTCTATCTGTCGATGACGTTGCTGGGTGCCTGGTCGGCGCTCTATTATGCGATCAACTTCTACCTGACGGTCGAGGAACAGGCCGACCAGTTGCTGCATCTGGAGAACCAGGCGTCGAGCGCGCAGCTGGCGATGCTGCGTTATCAGCTCAACCCGCATTTCCTGTTCAACACGCTCAACTCCATCTCTACGCTGGTCCTTCTCAAGCAGACCGACCGCGCGAACCAGATGCTGTCGCGCCTGTCCTCCTTCCTGCGCTATACGCTGATCAACGAGCCGACTGCGCTCGTGTCGATCGAGCAGGAGGTGGAAACGCTCAAACTCTATCTCGACATCGAGAAGATGCGGTTCGAGGAGCGATTGCGGCCGGTGTTCGCTATCGATCCGGCGGTAGCCCACGCACGGCTGCCATCGCTGCTGCTCCAGCCGCTCGTCGAAAATGCCATCAAATATGCGGTGACTCCCAAGGAGGAAGGGGCGGAGATCGCGGTGACGGCGGAGCCCGCCGGCGACAATGTGCGGATCACCGTGTCGGACACCGGACCGGGACTGAGCGAGGCGCCAGCACGGCGGATCGAGCCGCATGGGCTGGGCACGGGCGTCGGGCTGGCCAATATACGGGATCGACTGATTCAGGCCTTCGGGGAACGACAGAGGTTCGAGACGCGTTCGACCCCGGGCGGATTTGCAGTCACCATCGAAATGCCGCTTAATCTGGATGAACCATCGAAAGTTGCCGCATGACAATCAGAACGATCCTCGTGGACGACGAAAGTCTCGCGGTACAAGGGCTCAGCCTGCGCCTGGAAGCGCATGACGATGTGGAGATCATCGAGACCTGCAGCAACGGGCGCGAGGCCATCCGCGCGATCAAGACCCACAAGCCGGATCTCGTCTTTCTGGACATCCAGATGCCCGGGTTCGACGGATTTTCGGTCGTGCAGGGCATGATGGAGGTTGAGCCGCCGCTGTTCATCTTCGTCACCGCCTACACCGATCATGCGATCCGTGCCTTCGAGGCACAGGCCGTCGATTATCTGATGAAGCCGGTGGACGAGGGGCGGCTCGCCGACGCGCTCGATCGTGTACGCCAGCGCCTGTCGGAAAAGCGACAGGTGCAGGAAGTGGAGAAGCTGCGCGAAATGCTGGCAGAAGTCGCGCCTGGCGCGATGACCGACTTTAGCGGCGAGGACGACGCGCCGCTGTCCAATCGCTTCGAGAAGCTCATCAACATCAAGGATCGCGGACAGATATTCCGCGTCGATGTCGATTCGATCGAGCGGATCGACGCGGCGGGCGATTATATGTGCATCTATACCGCCGACAACAGCCTGATCCTGCGCGAGACGATGAAGGACCTGGAAAAGCGGCTCGACCCGCGCAATTTCCAGCGGGTGCATCGATCGACCATCGTCAATCTGAGCCAGGTGCGCCAGGTGAAGCCGCATACCAACGGCGAATGCTTCCTGGTGCTGGAAAGCGGCGCGCAGGTGAAGGTGAGTCGCTCGTACCGGGACGTAGTGGCGCGGTTCGTTCATTAGAGGGTGGCGACGTCCGCCTGTATCGCCGTCGCGAGGCCTTCGACGGTCTTGCTGGCGTTCAGCATGACTATGCAGTGCCGCAGCAAGTTTAGGCCAGAGGCGCGCTGCATCGTTACGCTTCGCTCGCCCGACGAGGCGATTATATCTTGAGCGGTCAAACGCCGGGAGGACCCGTGCCTGAAGCCTTCATCCCCACGCTCTACCTCAACCATCGTTGTCCCTTTTGCCTGAAGCTGATGATCTACATCGCGCAGGCCGGACTGTGGGACACGGTCCGGCTGCGCATCTTCGAGCCGGGATCGGCCGAGCACGAGGCCACCAAGGCCGAACTGGCGCCATATTTCAGCAAGGTGAGCTTTCCGACGGCCGAGGTCGCGCCCGGCGACTTTCGCAACGAAACGGATGCACTGATAGCCTATTTCGAAAGCAGGTCCGGCAAGAAGGCGACGGACATGCCCCTGCTCGACTATTATGCGACCGGCGTGTTCAAGCAGGTTACGGAGCTGTTTCAGGAAAATATGCGCCTGAAGGGGGGCGCAGGCGGCTGAGGATCAGCGGAACACCCAACGCTTGTTGAGGCCGAACACGACGACCGGGGTCACGAAGACCATTGCCGGGATGGGCGACCATTCGGGCCAGCGCATCCAGCTGACGCACAGGCCCACCCACAAGGCGTTGAGCGCATAGCTGACGAGCGACACGGCGATGAAGCGCACGCCGCGCGCCGCATGGCCGCTCTCGCCCGTCTCGCCGCGAAAGGTGAAGGCGCTGTGGGTGACATAACCGATGCCGACTGCGCAGGCGTAGCCGATGCCGTTGGCGAGTTGCGGGTGCAGGCCTACGGGCGCCGCGAGCGTCCAGTAGATCGCGGCCTGGCAGGCGGTGACGAAAAGGCCGGTCAGGCCATAGCGGACGATCTGCCAGAAGAGCGCGCGGCGGGCGGGGGACAGGCGGTTCAACAGCATGGTCACGTTCACGGTCAGGCCAGCGGCTTGCGCGCTTCCAGCCATACGCCGGACGCGAAATACATGCCGCGCTCATCCGTGATGTCCGCGTCGATCAAATCGGCGATGCGGTGGAACTCGGCAATATCCTCTGGCGACACATTACGCACCTGGCTCAATTGCAGGAACCATTTCATGGTGTAGGCAAAGGCGGTTTCCCACCAGACCTTGCGATCCGGGAAATCCTCGAACACCAGGTCGATGCCATAGGGCGTCAGGTTGAAGAAGTGCTGCCCCTCGCTGTGTACCGGCTGCATGAAGGCGGAGTTCGCCAGGACATAGCCTCCGGGCTTGAGGACGCGATGGATCTCTTTGCCCATGCGCAGAGGATCGCGCACATGCTCCAGCACGGCAGCGGTGTAGACAAAATCTATCGACGCGTTCTTGAAAGGCAGAGCGCAGCCATCGCCATATATTTGCGGTTCTTCCAGGGAGGAATAATCGAGATTGATATAGCGCTGGTCTCGCAGCTTGCGCTTACCGCCACCGAGGTCGAGCACCACGGCCTGCTTGTCCAGCGAATCCAGGATCTCATAAAAACGCGGACGAAAGGCGCCGCCCCGATTGCTTGATTCAGGTCGGGTATAGGCAGGAGCGACCATTTCGTTGGAATATTCAACGATGCCTTCGACAAGCAGCTGTCCCCCCTGAGATGCGGGATTGCGTTCCGCCGGCGTGATGCGGATCGCAAGAGGCAAGCCGGTCGGATTGTCGATGGATATGCGCCGTACGATGGCAATTTCCTGGTTGAACAGGTCGACGACGTCGAACCGTATCCCATTGACGTCGATCGCGGCACCGCCGGACCAGCCATGGGCGTGGAACAGCAGTTCCACCCGCGCCGCGTCACTGGCGAACTGAATACTGGCATCGGCCGCCTTGCCGCCCAGACCCTTCAGATAGTCGCCGATCGTCAAGACGTCGCCGCTATAAAGGATGCGCGCGTCGAACGGCGACAGCAAAGTTTGCTGCTGAACCGCGCTCTCTATCGTGCCGGACTGCCGATATGCGGCCTTTTCATCATCGGAAGGCTGCTCGAAATTGATGAAATCGAACTTGAAGTTTTCCAGCCGACCCCAAACCCGGCCATTGGCGTCCTCCAACCATCCGCGATGCGGTTCATTGGCGCCGGAATGTGTCACGACGAGTTGAAGGCTATGATTGGAACCAGGGGCGGCAAGGATTCTAGCAATTCTTGAAGGCGTCATCTTCCACCCATAAGCCGCGGACGCGCTGTGTCCTGCAAGCAGCATCCAGGCGAGTCAAACCAAATTGCTGCCCTTCTCATGCATGGTCGAGCGCCTATCGTAGGCCAGCCTGAAATCATTTACGGCCGTCACGATGATTCTCCGTCCCCTTGAGCGATATCGCGCTGTCGCCGCCCCCTGGGTCGCCGCCCTGTCCCGGGGGGGCGACCGGCACTGGAAATGGCTGACCTTCCTCATCTGGATCGCCATTGCGGTGGGCTTCGTGTGGAGTCGCTGGGGCGCGGTGCATTGGCTGGTGCTGGGCGATACGGACGACAATATCCGCTATGTGCAGGTGAAGGACTGGCTGGCGGGGCAGGGCTGGTTCGACCTTAGCCAGCATCGTTTCGATCCGCCGCATGGGGGCAATATCCACTGGTCGCGGCTGGTGGACCTGCCGATCGCGGGGCTGATGCTGCTGTTCGGCGCATTCGTCGACCAGGGGCAGGCCGACCGGATGGCCTGCGCCATCGCACCGCTGTTGCCGCTGCTGCTGCTGATGCTCAGCCTGGGCTTCATGGTGCGGCGGCTGAGCGGCGCGGCGACGCGGCGCTGGGCGTGGCTGCTGGCGGCATTGGCACCGTTCGCCGCGCCGTGGACGATCAACATGTTCGCGCCGATGCGGGTCGACCATCATGGCTGGCAGCTGGCACTGCTGGCGACGATGCTGGCCGGTATGATCGACAGCAACCGGCGGCGCGGGGGCGTGATCGCGGGAATCAGCACGGCGCTGTCGGTCGCGATCGGCATGGAGATGATCGTCTATCTGGCCGCCGGCGGCGCCCTGGTCGCGCTGCGATGGGTGTTCCGCGAAGGCGCGGACCGGCGGATGCTGCCCTATGCGCTGTCGCTGGGCGGCGGGATATCGGTGATGTTCGCGGCCTTCGCGAGCAACGCCAATCGCGCCTATGTCTGCGATGCGCTGTCGCCGATCTGGCTGTCGATCTTCGCCGCCGCGTCTGCCGGCATGGCGCTGCTCTGCCTGCTGCCGCTGCGGAACTGGTGGCAGCGGCTGGGTGCGGGGCTGATCGTGGGCGGGGCGGTGGCGGTTTTCGCCTGGCTCAACTGGCCGCAATGCCTGAGCAGCGCCTATCAGATCGATCCGGAACTGCAGCGCCTGTGGCTGGCCAATATCCGCGAGGCCAAGCCGATCATGGCGCAGGGTCAGGGCGTGGTGGTGCCGCTGCTGGCGATGCCGGGCGCGGCGCTGCTGGGGTTGGTCTGGGCGCTGTGGGACCGGCGGCGGGACAATGAGGGGCTGTGGGCGTTCGCGACCGTCGGGCTGATGATGCTGCTGTCGACGGCGATGCTGTTCTGGCAGATCCGCGCCGCGCCGGCCGCGCAGCTGCTGGCGATCCCGATCGCGGCCTGGACGGCGGCGATGCTGCTGTACCTCATCTTTGCCGGGCGCGGCTGGGCGCGGTGGCTGGCGATCGGGGCGGCGGCGCTTTCGACGAGCGTGGCGTCGGCGTCCGTCGCCTATCCATGGGCGGTCAAGCAATGGGGCGAGATCAGCGGCAACAAGCCGCGTCCGTGGCGCCCATCTGCAGTGGCGCGCTCCGCTGCGATCAAACAGGCCAACGGCCGCTGTCGTACACAGCCGGCGCTGGCGGTGCTGGACCAGTTGCCGCCTGCGACGATCTTCACGCTGGTGGACCTGGGGCCACGGATCATCGCGACCACGCATCATAGCGTGCTGGGCGGGCCCTATCATCGCAATGGAGCTACCATATTGGACATCCACCGTGCCTTCGACGGCCCGACGGACAGGTTCCGGACGATCGCGGCGAAGCACCGGGCGACCTACCTGCTGGTCTGCCCGAACTTCCCTGAGGGCACGATCTATTCGACGCGCAGCCGCCGCGGCTTCTATGCCGACCTGATGCGGGGAACGTTGCCGGGCTGGCTGAAGCCGGTGACGCTGCGAACGGGCCTGACCCTGCCTTATACGCTCTATCGCATCGATTATTCAGCGCCGGGCGGCAAAGAAGCCGCGCAGCAGCGCTGAACCTTCCGCTTCTGCGAGGCCGCCATAGACGTCCGGGCGATGCAGGCAGCGCGGCTGAGCAAACAGGCGCGGGCCGTTTTCGACAGCACCGCCCTTGGCATCGGCAACGGCGTAGTAGAGCCGCGCGATGCGGGCGTGGGCAATGGCGCCGGCACACATCGGGCAGGGTTCCAGCGTGACCCACAGGTCGCAATCGGTCAGGCGGAAATCGCCCAGGCTGGCGGCGGCGGCGCGGATGGCGACGATTTCGGCATGGGCGGTGGGATCATTGTCGCGGCGGTTGCGATTCTCCCCTTCGCCGACGATGCGGCCGTCGCGAATCACGACGGCGCCGATCGGCACTTCGCCTGCCTGTGCCGCCGCGCGCGCAAGTTCGAAGGCGCGGCGGAGCGGCGCGGGCAGGGGGAAGGGGCTGGCCATGGCCGCCCCTTAGCGCAGTTCGCGCGTCCGCGAAAATATCAGGGCTTGTTGACCTCGACCTTGGGCACTTCGATCGTCCGCGTTTCCGTGCCGACGTCGATTGTTGCGACATTGGCCTGATATTGCGGCAGCTTGCCTTCCTTGACGGCGATTTCCGGCAGCGCGCCGTCCTGCGTCTTGTGCAGGTCGATGAAGCCGAACGCGATGCCGACGCCGACGACAATCAATGCCAGCAGCAACAACCCTCCGATGAACCGCATGACGTCCTCCTTAAACAGTTTCGCAAGCATAACGTCCTGAGCGCGCTTTTGGTTGCGTACGGCGGGGCTGCGGGTTGACGGCTGGCGGATATGCGGTTATCGGCGCCGCTTTCCGAACGAACGCGAAGATAAGGTTTAGAATCATGTCGCGCATCTGCGAACTGACCGGCAAGGGCCGCCAGGTTGGACACAATGTGTCCCACGCCAACAACAAGACCAAGCGGGTCTTTCTGCCCAACCTGCAGAATGTCTCGCTGATCTCCGAAGGTCTGGAGCGGAGCGTCAAGCTGCGCGTGTCGACTCACGGGCTGCGTTCGGTCGAGCATAATGGCGGCCTGGACAACTGGCTGATGAAGACCAGCGAAGAGAAGCTGTCGCTGAAGGCCAAGCGCCTGAAGCGCGAACTGGCCAAGAAGCAGGTCGTCGCCTGAATTTTCCACTGATGTGGTAGCGGCATCAATTAGCCCGTGTCCCGATGGACGCGGGCTGATCCCGTTCCGGTCATTGCCGCGCCAGCGCCGAGCGGGGCAGGGCGAACTTCAACAGCAAGCTACGCTGGAAAAATTCGTGATTGTCGTCGGACATGATCCAGACGGTGATCCGGTCCCGATCGTGGCTCACGGCCAGCGCCTCGAAATTGTCGGACGGCAGCGGCGGCGCCAGCTGCGCGAGGGTGCGGCCGGTGAGGCGGGTGCCGGGCGCCATATGCGCGGGTAGATCCACCAGCGACAGGGTCGCGGTGAACAGGTCGCTCAGCGCCAGCCGGCGGTTTAGGACGAGCAGGTGCCGATCGTCGATCGCCACCGCATCCGTCGGCCGATATCCGCGCGGCGGGGCGTAGCGCAGGCGCAGCGGAGCGGGCGTGGCCTCTTCCGCGGGATCGCCGGCGAACAGCAGCGTTTCGTGATCGCCCTCCCGCGTCATGCCCATCTCTGCGATTGCGATGAACCGGCCGTCGGGCAGGCGGGCGAGCGATTCGAGCGAGCCAGTCTTGGGCCAGGCGGATATTTCGGGCCACGCCCTGCAGGCCTCGACCCTGGCAAAGCCCGGCGCGTAGCGGCAGATCGGCTGTTGCAGCTCGAAGCCGACCCAATAGCGGTCGGACGCGGGGTCATGGGTCATCGCTTCGCTGTCCCAGGTCCACCAGGGCTTGTCGCGATCCTGCGGGCGGACGGGCAGGGGAGCGATGAAGCTGCGTGCGCCAGGCGGGCCGGCGATGTCGATCCCGATGAGCGTCCCTGAATCGCTGAGCGCGAGGATCCGCCCGCCGCCGTCGACCAGCATCGATGAAATGCCGCCGAAGCCGGGATTGTCGCTGTCCAATATCCAGGCGCCCTCCATCCGCAGCAGGCCGACCTGCGCGGAACCGCCAGGCAGCGCGCGGGTTCGGACGAGCAGGCTGGTCGCGGCGCGGCTTTCCGGCTTGCTCATCGGTGGCGCGGGGAGCAGCATCACGGCCAGGAGAAAGATGAGCAGGATTCGGCGCATTGACCCTGCCATAGGGCAATCGGAGACAGGGAAAAGCGTCGCCGCAAGCTGAACCGCCGCTGACAGTGCCATTCAGGGTCGGCTCAAGGCGAATCGCTCATAAGGTGTGCAATGAACAAGGGCATGGCCTCCAGCCTGCCGCCTGCATTGAAGGAGCATCGACATGAAGACCAAGTTCTTTATCAATCTGGGAGCGGCGCTGGCGATCGGTGCTTCGACCCTCGCGGTGAGCGCGACCCCGGCGATGGCGCGCGACCATGGGCGCTATTATGAGCGCGGCGATCATTATCGCGGCGACGGCGGCTATCGCGGCAACCGCGGCTATCGCGGCGACTACCGGGCCTATAACGGCTATAATGGCGGCTATCGGGGCGAGTATCGCGGTTATCGCGGCGACCGCTATCGCTGCCGTAGCAGCGGCACGGGCGGCACCATCATCGGCGCGATCGCCGGTGGCCTGCTGGGCAACGAAGTCGGCAAGGGCAGCCGCGACCGCTATGGCCGCCGTGGCGACGGTACGACCGGTGCGATCATTGGGGCCGGCGTCGGCGCACTGGCTGGCCGCGCGATCGATCGCGACTGCTGATCGACTACATCAGGTACAGGCATGAAGGGTCGCCCGAAAGGGCGGCCCTTTTCATTGGGCGCTGTTCGCCTGAATGTCCGCAGGCGCAGGCGTACGACCCCGGTCAGCCCGCGCGGCCGTACGCGCCGCCGGGTTCAGGCCGTCGCCCGTGCTACGGGCAGCGTCCGACCGGGCGTCGAGCATCGCCGCCGCGTCGTTGAGCGCGCTCGCCTCGGTCGCGCTGACCCCGCCCACCCCGTCGCCGGAGGAGGGACCGCAGCCCGCCAGCGTGGCGAGGACGGCGCAAGCGATCAATCGGCGCATCGCGAACCTTTCATGGCCGGCCAAAACGCAAGGGGGCCGCAGCC
>JBEVME010000069.1:0-6536 GCA_040508785.1 Sphingobium sp. | reverse complement strand
TGGTTCCGAGTTCCGGCCAGTCGATGCCGATATCGGCCATCGGATCGAGCGGCTGGCCGGCGGTGTCGCCCGACGGCACATTTTGGGCGCGGACGGCGGGCATCGCGACCACGCAAAGCCCCATCATGAGCAGGCGCGCACAACCGAAAGACTGGCTACGGATCCGCGAACCGGGGGACATGACACCCCTCTAGACCCAGGCAGGTGCCGAGCGCCAGCCATGATCCGGCCGCGCGTCGGTCAATGAACGGAAAAACCGTCAGAAGGCGAGGCTGAGCCGGTCCATCAGCGCTCGTGCCGGGCTGGCGGGTGCATGGCCGACGGGACGGGCCATCATATCCATGCGATCCTGCAGCCTTGCGACCCGGTCGTAAAGATCCTGGCTCGCATCGACGAGCGCTCGGGCGGCGAACGGAAATTCCGCCACCAGCGCGGGGTCCGTGACGGCAGCAGCGCCCAGCCGATATTTCTCCTGCGCCAGTTCGTCCTCGGCAATCTCGCCGCGCTGCCAGGCACGCTGGCTCAGCAGCCAGGCGATGATGTGCATCAGCCGGGTTGTGACCTTCAGCGATTCGCAGGTGAAGGCAACGCGCCGCAGCGGTTCCATCGCGGCGGATTCGTCATCACCGCCGTGGAAATAGGAACGCGCCTCGTCGGCCATGACCATGGCCTCGACATAGAGGCCGTCTACCAGCCTGCGGTGAAGACCGCGATCGAGGGATGTCATGCGCTGCATCTGATCTTGCTGACATAAAAGACGGGATTTGTCAGGCCCCTGACGTCGCCCTGCGCGCCCTGTCCCATTCAGGGTCGGTTACCGCAACATTAACCACAGATGTTCAGGCGATGATATCGGGGACCAGCGCGTCTTCCAGCATGGCGATCTCGTCGCGCAGTCGCAGCTTGCGCTTCTTGAGCCGCGCGACCTGCATCTGGTCGGGCGATCCCACATCGACCAGCGCGGCGATGGCCGCGTCCAGATCGCGATGGTCGACCCGGAGCATTTCCAGACGGCGCATGATATCTTCCCGGCTCATTCCGTCCATCAGTCCCCGCGCTGCCCGCGTCGTGTGATAACGGGTCGGGCCCTGGCGAGCCATCGCAAATTTGCCCGCTATCGTCGCAAAGCCCGATTCCTCTCGCGACATCGGCGCCCTTTCATGTTCTACTGCGTCGTCCATCACCCCGTAAGGAGATCGTTATGGAAAACAGCCACATTTCAGCTCTATCGGCCAAACATGCCGGCATTGACGCGCGACTCAGGGCAGAGACAAGTCGGCCTTTGCCAGACGCGATCCTCGTCGCATCGCTCAAAAAGCAGAAATTGCGGTTGAAGGAGGCGATTTCGGCACACAATTGAGCCGGACGGGTGGCGGGCGGCACAGCCCCCGGCCCCCCACCCAGCCGGCGCGAACGGCGCCGCGTTACTCAGGTAAAATTCAGCGACGCCGCAGTTGCGTCGAGCGCAGATAATCGGGAACGGCTAGCTTGGCGGTCGCGCTGACTGGCTTGCGTGCCAGTTGCGGATCGATTTCCTCGTCGAATGCGACGCCGATCTTGTCCTCGCGCGACCAGGCGACCGATCCCGTGATGCGGCCCACGCCGCGCAGGTCAAACGCGACCCGAACGCCAGCTGGCACGGCTCGCTCGCAATCGGCCATCAGGCCGGTAGCAGACAGGTTGCGTACGCGCGCCTTCCCGAGGGGTGCACCTTCCAGGGTGCTAAGCGTCGTCAGCAGAAACAGGCTGTCCCGCGGCGCGGTGCGTGCCGGCCCCCGATCGGAAATCTGCTCGTCTTCAGCCATCTCACAAACCCGCCAATCCAACTTAGAGGATGGCAGGATGCCCGAATTTCATGGAAAAACGGTTAATCGTCGCGGGATATCTTTTCCTGGCGTTCGTGCCGTTCCTGCGCTTCGACGGTCATCGTGGCGATCGGCCGGGCTTCCAGTCGGCCGAGCGAGATCGGCTCGCCCGTCACCTCGCAATAGCCATATTCTCCTTCTTCGATCCGGCGAAGCGCCGCATCGATCTTGGAGATCAGCTTGCGCTGCCGGTCACGGGTCCGCAGCTCGATCGACCAGTCCGTCTCGCTCGACGCACGATCATTGAGGTCGGGCTCGCGAAGCGGCTCATTCTGCAGGACGGCGAGCGTACCTTCGGCCTCGGCCAGTATCTGCTTCTTCCAGTCCCACAGCCGTTGCCTGAAATATTCCAGCTGGCGGGGATTCATGAACTCTTCGTCTGCCGAGGGGCGATAATCCGGCGGCAGTGCTACGGTGGATTTCGGCGGGTTTTCCCCGTCTCGTTCGGCATTATGGAGCGATGCCATCTGGCTCTCCGACTCGAAAGGATCCCGGCGCTGAAAGTTCCGGGCACCATGACTGGCGATTGTGGGCGCCTAATAGCCACGGTGGCGGGGCGACACAAGCGGGCTTTACCCGTCCCGACGCGGCTCGCACCTGCACCCGGAGCGGCTTCGGCCGCGCGCCGCATCCTGCCAAGCGGAACTGGCGCGACAAGCTCCCCGGCCAACTGCTCGCGAGGCCGTCCGGTAAGGCGGCGTCCACGGCCCGTTTCATTGTGGGACATTAACCATATCGCTTGATCGGTCGTTAAATTTTCCTTTGTCTTCCGAGTGATAATCAGGGTTAACGCCGTTGCAGTTAACGCTTTCTTTTGCGTTTCTAGGGATAGCACTTGCCTACCGACCGGCTTCCCAGAGCGGGACCGGAGAGGGGCAACAACAATAGAGTGGATCCTATGTCGGTTCGAATGGCACTGGCAAAATTGTGCGCTTGCACCTGTGGAGGCGCCCTGATCGGCGGCGGCGCGGTGCATGTTGCCGAAACCGCACGTCCGGCGACGGTTTATAGCACGAAGAGCACCAAGCAAGCAGCACCGCGCAAGCGCTACGCCGTTCGCACCGTGAAGCGCAAGGTCGTCCGCACCGTGACGGCCTGCGCGCCGTCGACGGTCACCGTGACCACCCAGGCAGCGCCGATCCCACTGCCCGCGCCGATTCCGATGATGCAGCCGGCCGAAATGCCGGTCCTGTCCGGTGGCGGCGGCGCCGTGCCGGTGATGATGGGCGGCGGCGGCTTCGGCGGCGGCGGCGGGTTTGTCGGCGGCTTCTTCGGCGGCGGTGGCGGTGGCAGCGGCGGGGGATCGGTCGTGATTTCCTCGACCAGCAGTTCCACCGGCGGCATCAGCAGCTCGACCAGCTCCACCACGGGCGGCGTGTCCACTTCGACCGGCGGCGTATCGACATCCACGGGCGGGGTCAGCACCTCCAGTGGCAATGTTTCGACATCGAGCGGTGTGTCCACGTCGAGCGGCAACGTCTCGACGTCGAGCGGCAACGTGTCCACCTCGTCCGGCGTCAGCAGCAGTTCCTCGTCCAGTTCCAGCTCGTCTTCGTCGTCATCGTCTTCCTCATCCTCGTCGAGCAGCTCAGGCGGTTCTGGCGGATCGGGCGGCAAAGATCACGGGCATGGCGGGGGCCATGGATCGAATGGCGGACACGGCTCCAACGGAGGCCATGGATCGAACGGAGGTCATGGGTCGAACGGCAGCAGTGGCTCGTCGGGCTCTTCTGGTTCGTCCGGCTCTTCGGGATCGTCAGGCTCTTCCGGCTCCTCGTCAAGCAGCAGCTCCAGCTCGTCGTCGAGTTCGTCCAGCTCCTCGGGCAGTTCCTCGGGTGGATCGTCCAGCTTCGGTTCGACCGGCAGCACCAGCGGATCATCTTCCACCTCGGGCAGCTCGTCCACCTCGGGCAGTTCCTCGACCAGCGGATCGAGCGGCAGCAGCGGCTCCAGCGGCAGCACTGGCGGGACCGACGTTCCCGCGCCGCCGATGGTCCTGCTCTTCGGCGCGGCCGCCGTTGCACTCGTCGCCCGCAAGCGCTTCGCTGATCGCAACAAGGCTGCGCAAGCGGCCTGACATTTCTGCCGGGCGGCAGACATGAAGAGGGCGGGCCCGTTACACCGGGTCCGCCCTTTTCACGTTCGGCGCGTAGATGCGGCTCAGCTCTCGGAAATGATCCGCTCGATCTCCGAAACGGGATGGTTCGTCAGGTCCTTCGCCAGTTCGCCTACCAGACGACTGGATACCTCCTTGTGATAATGTTTGCGCATCTCGCCCAACGCATTGGGTGGGGCTACGATGATGAGCTTCTCATAGTCGTTCGCGAGCGCACCGCGCTTCAGGACGTCCGCCGCTTCGGCCGCGAAACGCTGCTCCTCCAGCACATGGCGGTCATTCTCACCCATCGTGCCCTGCGCCGTGCCGACGCCGCGCGACTGGCCTGATTTGTCCGACGACTGATCCAGATGAGACGGATTGTCCTGTTCCCTGACCGATTCTGTTTCGAGATTGGGGTATGTCCCGTCGCCCTTGTTGCGGAAGAACAGCATCTTGCGCCCGTCCGCGACCAGCACCATCGCGTCATGATCGATCTGCATCATCGTCTCCTTTGGTTCGGGACATCAACGGACGGCGCGCCGCAGGGTTGCACCGTCCGCCCCGCAGCGGCATAGCGCTGCCCCATGCACGACATCCGCTTGATCCGCGAAAATCCCGAAGCCTTCGACGCGGGGCTGGCCCGCCGAGGGCTGGCGCCGCTGGCCGCCGAATTGTTGGCACTCGACACACGCGGCCGGGCGATCAAGACCGAATTGCAGAACAACCAGGCGCGCCGGAACGAGGCGAGCAAGGCGATCGGCGCTGCCATGGCGGCAAAGGATGTCGATAAGGCCAATGCCCTGAAGGCGGAGGTGGCCGCGTTGAAGGACGGCGTCCCGGCGCTGGAAGGCGAAGATCGCGAAGTCGGCGACATGCTGCAAGGCAAGCTGGCCGCAATCCCGAACCTTCCCGCGCATGACGTGCCGGATGGCGAGGACGAGGCAGCCAATGTCGAGGTCGCGCAATGGGGTACGCCGGCCAATTTCGACTTCGCACCGAAGGATCATGCCGATTTCGGCCCGGCGCTCGGCCTCGACTTTGAAGGCGGCGCCGCGCTCTCCGGCGCGCGCTTCACGGCGTTGCGGGGCGGCATGGCGCGCCTGCACCGCGCGTTGGCGCAATTTATGCTCGACCGGCAGACGAGCGTGAATGGCTATGAGGAGGTCAACCCGCCGCTGCTGGTGCGCGACGAGGCGCTGTTCGGCACCGGGCAGCTGCCCAAAGTCTCCGAGGACCTGTTGCGCACGACCGTCGGTCGCTGGCTCATCCCCACCGCCGAAGTCTCCCTCACCAATCTGGTCGCCCAGCAGATTGTGCCGGTCGATCAGCTCCCGCTGCGCTTCACCGCCCTCACCCCCTGCTTCCGTTCCGAAGCCGGATCGGCCGGCCGCGACACGCGCGGGTTCATCCGCCAGCATCAGTTCGAGAAGGTAGAGCTGGTCGCCATCTGCCGCCCGGAAGAATCCGACGCCGAACATGAGCGCATGTGCGGAGCGGCCGAGGGCATCCTCCAGGCGCTGGAACTGCCCTATCGCAAGATGCTGCTCTGCACCGGCGACATGGGCTTTTCCGCGCGCAAGACATGGGATCTGGAGGTCTGGTTGCCGAGCCAGCAGACCTATCGCGAGATCAGTTCCGTCTCCAACTGCGGCGATTTCCAGGCGCGGCGGATGAACGCGCGCTACAAGCCGGAAGGCGAGAAGCAGACGCGGTTCGTGCACACGCTGAACGGCTCCGGCCTGGCGGTAGGCCGAACGCTGGTCGCGGTGCTGGAAAATTACCAGCAGGCCGATGGCAGCGTGACCGTGCCGGCGGTGCTGGCGCCCTACATGGGCGGACTGACGGTGCTGACCCCGCGCTGACCGTCCCGCTCCCCGGCGAAGGCCAGAGTCCAAGGTGAAGGACACGCCATCCGGCGCTGGACTCGGGCCTTCGCCGGAGAACAGGCTTATGCCGGCATCCCATTGCACCTCGCCATTGGCAACTGCCGCACCGGTCGGCTAGACCGCTCTTCATGAAGCGCACCCGCACCTTTATGGTCCTGCTGACAGCCCTGCCGATAGCCGCGTGCATTCCGCCCGAAGCGCGGCAAGGAGTAGAGGCGCCCACGCCGCCGCCGAACATGGGCGCTGACGCCGCGAGCGCTGAGCTGGCTGAACCGCAGCCGGTCTGGTCGGCGCAGCAGGTGGCGCCCAATGCGCAGGTCGTCACCGCCTCCACCTACATCGTCCAGCCCGGCGACACTCTACGCGGCATCGGCAACCGCACCGGCGCGGGATCGGAAGTGATCGCCACCGCCAACGGCATCGCCCCGCCATTTCTCATCCATCCGGGGCAAAAGCTGAAAATTCCCGGCGGCCGCTATCATCTGGTAGCGGAAGGAGAAACGGGCATTGCCATCGCCGCCGCCTATGGTGTGCCCTGGGCGCGGGTGGTCGACGCCAACGGCCTCACCGAACCCTTCGTCCTGCGGCGCGGCCAGCGGCTGCTGCTCCCCTCCCCGCCCGGCGCGCAATCGATGGAGGAGCGCGCCGCCGCGTTCCGCATCAGCATCGACGACGTCCTGACCGGCG
>JBEVME010000066.1:0-40575 GCA_040508785.1 Sphingobium sp. | reverse complement strand
TCGCGATGCTGTTCGATAGCGTTTCCGTGGCACGGGACCGGGCAGCGCTCGACCGCCAGGGCGCCGTGGTCGCCAGGGAAGCGGGCAAGGTCGCCGGTTACCGCCAGTCGATCGACGCGCTCGCCCGCGACCTCAAGGCCCGACAGGACTATCTGGACGGCTCCTTCAAGACCCATTTCGGTAAGGATATGCCGAGCGGCGACGCGGGCCTGGTCGGCACGGCAGCGCCGGGTGACCCGGCTCCAGCGGCAGCCCCTGACCCCGGTGCCAAGATCAGCATCGCCCCGGTCGCACCATCGCTCCAGGCCATAGACGGCCGGCAGCGCCGCTTCGCCGCGCTGCTCAAGGGCGCCGTGGATGCGCGCGCGCGCAAGGCGGCGGCGGCGATCCGCAGCTTCGGGCTGGACCCCGCGACCCTCGTCCGCACCGCCGGACGCGCGCAGGGCGGTCCCTTCATCCCCTGGCCAGGCGGCGACGACGCGATGCCGGCCGAATTCGCGGCGCTGGCCACCGCGCTCGACCATATGGAGGCGATGGAGCGCGGGCTGATCGCGATCCCGTCCGCCCGGCCCACCGCCGCGCCGATGGAAACCAGCAGCTACGGCTATCGGCGGGACCCGTTCAACGGCCATGCCGCCTTCCATGCCGGCATCGATTTTCCCGGTCGCTACGGCCAACCGATCCTGGCCGCCGCCAAGGGCCGGGTCGGCTATGTCGGCCAGCGCCAGGGCTATGGCAATGTCATCGAGGTGGAGCATGGCAATGGGCTGATGACGCGCTACGCGCATCTGTCCGGCTTTGCGACGCGGGTCGGACAGAATGTCGGGCGTGGCGATGCCCTCGGTCGGATGGGTTCCACTGGTCGGTCCACCGGCACGCATCTGCATTTCGAGGTTCGCCTGAACGGCCAGGCCATCAATCCCCGCCGTTTTCTGGAGGTGGCTCAGGATGTTCTCCAAGTTCAGCAGCGCGCAAAGGCCCGTTTCGCCGATGTCGGCAACCGGGGCTAGGAACACGCCCTTCTCCCTGATCGGGAGCGACGTGACCATCACCGGCAATCTCGCGGCATCGGCCGACCTGCATATCGACGGCAGCGTCGAGGGCGATATCAGCTGTGCCGCGCTCGTGCAGGGTCCCGACAGCCGCATCACCGGGCATGTGGTGGCCAAGAGCGCGCATCTGGCAGGGCTGGTCGACGGGTCAATCGCCGCTGACGAGATGCTCGTGGCGAGCAGCGGCCGGATCACCGGCGACGTGGTCTATGAACGCATCACCATCGAACCGGGCAGCCGTATCGACGGGCGGTTGACGCACAGGGACAATGTCCAGGCGCAGCCCCATGGCGTGAGCGAACTGAAACTGATCGCTGACAAGGGCAAGTAGCTCCTCCCGGTTGCGCCAGGGGCTTGTCAGTTCACCGGCGCCCTTCTCCTGTAGCTGAGCGCCTCCGCCACATGCACCCGGCCGACGTTTTCGGCGCCGGCAAGGTCCGCGATGGTACGGGCGACGCGCAGGACGCGGGTATAGCCCCGTGCGGACAATTTCATCGCGGCGGCGGCTTGCGCCAACAGCTGGCGCCCCGGATCGTCTGGGCCCGCGACCTCCTCCAACCGGTCTCCGTCGACGTCCGCATTGGTGCGGATCGCGGTGCCCTCATAACGGCGTGTCTGCACGGCGCGAGCCGCAGCGACCCGCGCCGCGACCTCGGCCGATCCTTCGGCGGGTGGCGGGAGCACGAGGTCGGCAGCGGTCACGGCCTGCACCTCGACATGCAGGTCGATACGGTCGAGCAGCGGCCCCGACACCTTGGTCTGATAATCGGCGGCGCAGCGTGGCGCGCGGGCGCAGGCGAGCGAGGGATCGCCTAGATGGCCGCAGCGGCACGGGTTCATCGCCGCCACCAGCTGCACCCGCGCAGGGAAGGTCACATGCGCATTGGCGCGGGCAACCGACACTTCGCCCGTCTCCAGCGGCTGGCGCAGCGAATCGAGGACGGAGCGCTGGAATTCTGGCAGTTCGTCGAGGAAGAGCACACCCAGATGCGCCATGCTGACCTCGCCGGGCCGGACGCGCAGGCCGCCGCCCACCAGCGCCGCCATGGACGCGCTGTGGTGCGGGGTGCGGAACGGCCGGGCGCGGCTGACGCGGCCACCCTCCAGCGTGCCGGCGACACTCGCGACCATCGACGTTTCCAACGCCTCGGCGGGTGTCAGGTCCGGCAATATGCCGGGCAGGCAGCTTGCCATCAGCGACTTGCCGGCGCCGGGCGGCCCGATCATCAGCAGATTATGCCCGCCGGCGGCCGCGATCTCCAGCGCGCGCTTCGCGGTCTCCTGCCCCTTGACCTGTTTCAGATCCACCGTGCGGACAGGCGGCGCCACTGTTCCGGGCTGCGGTGGCGACAGCGCGGCGGTGCCCTTGAAATGGTTCAGCAGCGACAGCAGGTCGGGCGCGGCCACCACTTCCACCTGCCCGGCCCAGGCCGCTTCGGGTCCCTGCGCCACGGGGCAGACCAGCCCCATCTCGCGCTCGCCCGCGTGGAGCGCGGCGAGCAGGACGCCGGGCGAAGGCGCGGTGCGGCCGTCCAGCCCGAGTTCGCCCACCACGACATAGCCCGACAGGATTTCCGCATCGATGACGCCCAGTGCGCCCAGCAGCGCGAGCGCGATCGGCAGGTCGAAATGCGACCCTTCCTTGGGCAGGTCGGCCGGCGAGAGGTTGACCGTGATGCGCTTGGGCGGGAGCGACAGGCCGATCGCCGCGATCGCGTTGCGCACCCTCTCCCGGCTCTCGGCGACCGCCTTGTCGGGCAGTCCGACGACGATGAAATTGGGCAGGCCGGGGACGAGCTGGCACTGGACATCGACGGCGCGCGCCTCAAGCCCGAGATAGGCGACCGTCGCTACCGATGAGACCAACTGCCGCTCTCCCCCGTGGCGTGGGGAGATTGGTGGGGGATCGGCGGGATGTCGAGAGGAAAGTTGCGCCTGCGATACGCACTTCCGTCATCCTGAACTCGTTTCAGGATCCATTTCGCCTCATAGGCCGGTGTTCTCGATCGCCCATAACGGCGCCGTTACGCGTTTAATAAGCGCCGAGCGTGGAGGCGCGATGGATGCTGAAACGAGTTCAGCAAGACGAGAGTGGGGCAGAAGTGGCGCCCCCTCCCCTGCCTTTTACTTCATCGCCGCTTCGAGGCCCGGCGTGAAGCCGGCGCCTTCGGGCACCTTGGCGGTAGACTGCTTCACCGTATCGCCGATCGGCTCCGCCCGCCCCTTGAGACAAGCCGACAGGAAATTCTCCGCCACCGCGTTGAAGGCGATATTGTTGGCGGGCTTGTGGAAACCGTGGCCCTCGTCGGGAAAGAGAACATAGGTGACCGGGATATTCTTCGCCTTCATCGCGGCGACGATCTGGTCGCTTTCGGCCTGGTTGACACGCGGGTCGTTGGCGCCCTGGCCGATCAGCAACGGCTTGCTGATCTGGTCCGCCTTGTAGAGCGGCGATGCGGCCTTCAGCGTCTTGAGGCCCTCGGGCGTGTTCGGATTGCCCATGCGCTGGTGGAACTGCTCGATGCCGGCGGTCCAGTAGGGCGGGATCGTCTTGAGCAGCGTTTCCAAATTGGACGGCCCGACAATGTCCACCCCGCACGCAAAGGCGTCCGGCGTGAAGGCCAGGCCCGCGAGCGTCGCATAGCCGCCATAGCTGCCGCCCATGATCGCGACCTGCCCCTTGGCGGCAACGCCCGCCTTCACGGCCCAGTCGACCGCGTCGATCAGGTCGTCGTGCATCTTGAGGCCCCATTGAAGGTTGCCGGCCGTGATGAAGCTTTTCCCGAAGCCGGTCGAGCCGCGATAATTGACGCTGAGCACGGCATAGCCCCGGTTCGCCATCCACTGATGATAGGGATTGAAACCGAAGCCGTCGCGCGCCCACGGCCCGCCATGTACGAAGAGGACCATCGGTACCGGCTTGTCCGGCACGCCGTCACCGTCCGCGTCGCTGCCGGGCGGGAGGGTGAGGTAGGACACCAGGGTCAGCCCGTCCCGTGCCTTGATCTCGCGCGGGTACATCGGCACCAGCGGCGCCCCGGCCAGATCCGGCCGGGTGACGTAGAGCTGGGTCAGCGTCTTGCCCTTGCGGTCATAGAGATAGGCGGCCGGCGGCGCTGTCACGGGGTCGTTGTAGATGGTCCAGACACTGTCGTCCGTCGTTCGCGACGTAACCGAAAAGTCGCCCTTCAGCTTGCTGCGCAGCCAGTCGAGCGAGGCGCCGACATCGGGATCGGTCGCGGTCCATTGCGTAGTCAGATATTCGACCGAATAGGCCTCGATCTCGCCGGTGACCGGATCGGTCATGGCCTCGCCTATATCGGCCTTCGCATTTTCGGCGATCAGGCTGGTCTTTCCGCTCGCCACATCCTGCGCGAGCAGGGCGGCGGTGTCGCGGCCGCGGCTGTCGAGCCAGTAGAGCGTCTTGCCGTCGGTGGTGAAGCCGGCCGGCTGGGTGGTCAGCGCATCCTCCAGCGTGGTCGAGGCGAAGGGCTTGTCCTCCACCTTGCCGCCGGTCACGCGGAAGAAGTCCGACCCGCCGGCCGCATTGGGCCGCAAGGCCAGACGCAGGTTAAGGCCATTGTCGGCCAGGAAGCCCTGATAGCCGTCGCCCTTGATAATCTCTGTCAGCGTGCCGGTCTTGAGGTCCAGGCTGTAAATATCGTGCCAGCGGGCGTCGCGATTGTTGATGCCGACCAGGATGCGGTCCTTTATCGTCGTCGAGGTGCCGACGATCTGCACCCGCGTCTTCTGGAAGTCGGTCAGCAACCGTTCCTTCCCGCTCGGGATATCGACCCCGTAGAGCAGGAAATTCTCGTCGCCGCCCTTGTCCTGGACATAGAGGATCATCGCGCTGTCGGCGGTCCAGCTATGCTGGCCGATCGGTCGGTCCTTCTCCGAGGTGACGGGCTTCGCCGCCGCCGGGTCGCTCGCGGGGGCGACCCACACGTTCAGCACGCCGTCGCGGGGCGCGAGCCAGCTCAGCCATTTTCCGTCCGGGCTGATGCGCAGCTGGGCGCGGGCGGGGTTGCCGAACAGCTTCTGCCGCTCGATTAGCGGCGCCGCTGCCGAGGCAGCTAGGGCGGCGGGGGAAAGGGTCACGGTGCTTGCCATCAGCAGCGCAGATAGGATCATCCTTTTCATAAGCAATCTCTCCATCCTTCATCCGCTCTTCACTCGGGCTGGTCCGGCCGCCCCTTGAACCCCTGCGCCACGACGAACCATTCCACGCTGCCCTTGCGGCTGGCAGGCGGCTTGGCGTGCTTGACGGTCGCGAAATTCTTCTTGAGCAGAGCGAGCAGTTCTCCGTCGGTACCCCCCGCGAATACCTTGGCGACGAAGGCGCCGCCGACCTTGAGATTCTCGACCGCGAACCAGGCCGCCGCCTCGACCAGCCCCATCGTGCGCAGATGATCGGTGCGGGCGTGGCCGACGGTGTTGGCCGCCATGTCCGACAGGACGAGGTCGGGCGCGTCGCCCAGCGCGTTACGCAGCAGGTGGGGCGCCTTGTCGTCCATGAAATCCATCTCGAACAGGGTCACCCCGTCGATCGGATCGACAGGTAGCAGGTCTATGCCGACGATCTTCGCCTTTGGGCATTGCTTGCGCACCACCTGCGCCCAGCCGCCCGGCGCGACGCCCAGATCGACGACGGCGCGGACGCCGCGCAATATCTTGAACTTCTCGTCCAGCTCGATGAGCTTGAAGGCGGCGCGGCTGCGCCACCCCTCGGCCTTCGCCTTACGGACATAAGGATCGTTCAGATGCCGTTCGAGCCAGCGCGCCGACTGCACGGTGCGGCCCTTGGACGTCTTGACCCGGACCTTGCCGACGCCCTGCCCTCTCATGCCGACGGTCCTCCACGATCGATGAGACCGCGCAATATCCCCTCGCGAATGCCGCGGTCGGCGACGCCCAGTCGCTCGGCCGGCCAGATGTCCAGGATCGCATCCAGGATCGCGCAGCCCGCGACCACCAGGTCGGCGCGTTCGGTGCCGATGCAGGGCAATGTCTGCCGCTCCGCCAGCGACATGCTCGCGAGCCGCGCGGAAATGGCCCGCATCGATGCCGCCGGCACGATGAGGCCATCGATCGCCTGCCGGTCATAGCGCGGCAGGTCGAGGTGCAGGCTGGCCAGCGTCGTCACCGTGCCCGACGTGCCCAGCAGCCTGATATCCCGCGCTCCCCGAGGTAGCCGGGCGGCCAGCGGCGCGAACGCCTCGGCCGCGCGGGCGCGCATCCGCGCGTAGGCGTTCATCCGGTCGGCGGGGTCTTCATGCTGTCCCGCCTCCGCCTCGGTCAACGATACCACGCCCCAGGGCGCGCTGACCCAGTCGAGGATACGAGGCGCCTCGTCTACGCGCGCATCCACCAGCACCAGTTCGGTCGATCCGCCGCCAATGTCGAAGATCAGCGCCGGGCCGTCACCCGGCTCCAGCAGCGCATGGCAGCCAAGCACCGCCAGCCGCGCTTCTTCCTGCGCCGAGATGATGTCCATGGCGATGCCGGTCTCGCGATAGACCCGGTCGATGAAGGCGGCGCCATTGTCGGCGCGGCGGCACGCTTCGGTCGCGACCGAACGGGCGAGTGTGACGTGGCGGCGGCGCAGCTTGTCGGCGCAGATGGAGAGCGCCGCGACCGCCCGATCCATCGCCGCGTCGCTGATCCGTCCCGTCGTCGCCAGACCCTCGCCCAGCCGGACGATGCGCGAGAAGGCGTCGATGACGATGAAGCCGTCCGCAGACGGGCGCGCGATCAGCAACCGGCAATTATTGGTGCCAAGGTCGATCGCCGCATAGGAGCGACGATGGCGCGCGCCATGATGCGAAGGGCCGCCCCGCTGGATGGCTGGGGGCGGAACGGCCGCAGCCCTGTTCCCCTGTCCCTGGTCGGGAGAGGCACGATCGCCCCGGGGGTCCTGCGGCGATGGGCGGCTATACTGCGCCATGGCCGAATCTCTTTTCATCTTCGCCACCGCTGACAGGCGGTGGAACTTGGATGCGAGACTAAGCGCGTGAAATTGAAAGCGCAAGACGGGTGGGCGGACCGTCGGCCCGGGCCGGGTCAGAGCGGCAGCAGGGCCGCCACGATCCATCGTTCCTCGGCGCGCAACACCCCCCAGGCGCGGGCGGCGGCACGGCTGTCCATCGCCTCCACGCCGATCCCCCTGCCCTCCAGCGCGCGCGCGAAGGCGCGGGGCGGCTGGGCCATGCCGGCGCCGGTGCCCAGCAACAGAAATTCAGGCGCCGGATCGAGATCGGGCAGATCGCCAATCGCATCGATCGTCAGATCGACGATGCCAGGCGTATCGTCCCACGCCATTGCGCGCGTCGGGCTGAGCAGCAGGCCGCAGGGGAAGACATCGTCGCGGACGCGGTAGCCGCGTCCGGAAAAACCGGTGACGATCGGCCCCAGCCCCGCCTCGTCGCGGCGGACCTCGATGCCGATGCGCTTCTGGTTCAGGGCCGTGCCCCGTCGTCCGCCCTGGGTCCGACCCGCTCGGCCTGGCTGGCGATATTCCCCTTCGCCGCCTTCTTCTCCGCCGCCTGCGGGGTCAGGCCGAGCGTGATGAGCAGCGAGGAGGAGACATAGACGGACGAATAGGTGCCGACGATGATGCCCAGCATCATGGCCGCGGTGAAGCCACGCAGCACATGGCCGCCCAGCAGCAGCATGGCGCCGAGCGCCAGCAGCACCGTGACGGAGGTCATGACGGTGCGCGGCAGCGTTTCGTTGACCGACAGGTCGATCAGCGCCTTCATGTCCATCTTGCGGTATTTGCGCATATTCTCGCGGATGCGGTCATCGATCACCATCTTGTCGTTGATCGAATAGCCGACGATCGTCAGCACGGCGGCGACGATGGTGAGGTCGAACACCATGCCGGTGACCGCGAAGAAGCCGACCGCCATCAGCACGTCGTGGATGATCGCGACAGCGGTCGAGACGCCAAACTGCCATTCGTAGCGGAACCAGGAAAAGACCGCGATGCCGATGATCGCCAGGATGACGGCGAGCACACCGTCGCGCACCAGCTCGCCCGAAACCTTGCCCGAAACCGTCGAATAATTGCTGAAGCGGGCGCCGGGGAACTTGGCGGCAAGCGCGGCCTTCACCTTTTCCACCATGGCATTGGTCGCGCCCGGATCGCTCGATTCGGGGACCGGCAGGCGGATGGTGACCATGTTCTGCCCGCCCAGCTGCTGCAGCGTGGCTTCGCCGACGCCCAGATTGTTGACCGTCGAGCGAACCTGGTCGAGTGGCGGGGGCGAAGCGAACTGCTCCTCGATGGCGACGCCGCCGACGAAATCGACGCCCAGGTTCAGCCCACGATAAGCGGTCGCGGCGATGGCCAGCACCGTCAGCAGGGCGGTGATCGCGAAGGCTATGTGCCGGACCCGGACGAAACCGATATTGGTGTTGTCGGGGACGAGTTTGAGAAGCTTCATCTGTCTGTCCCGGCCCCTAGATGTTGATCTCGGTCGGACGATGGGTGCGGACCCAGCGAGCGACGAGCAGGCGCGTGAAGGTAACGGCGGTGAACACGCTGGTGGCGATACCGATCAGCAGCACGATCGCGAAGCCCTTGACCGGTCCCGACCCCAGGAACAGCATGATGCCGCCCGCAATGGCGTGGGTGACGTTGGCTTCGAAGATGGTACGACTGGCTTCCTTATAGCCATGCTCGATCGCCTGGACGACGCTGCGGCCGCGCCGGCGCTCCTCGCGGATGCGTTCATAGATGAGGACGTTGGCATCGACCGCAGTGCCGATGGTCAGCACGAAGCCGGCGATGCCCGGCAGGGTCAGCGTGCCGCCCAATATGCCCATCACGCCCAGGATGACGGCCACATTGATGGCGACGGCCAGGTTCGCATACATGCCGAAGCGGCCGTAGCTGAGGAACATGAAGACGGCGACCGCGAGCACCGCGATGATCGAGGCGGTGACGCCGGCGCGAATGGAATCGGCGCCCAGTTCCGGGCTGACGGTCGATTCCTGCACGATCTTGAGCGCGACCGGCAGCTTGCCCGAGCGCAGCGCTATGGCGAGCTGGTTCGCGCTTTCGACGGTGAAATTGCCCGAGATGGTGGCCGAGCCACCCAGGATCGGCTCGTTGATATTGGGCGCCGAAAGCACCTTGTTGTCGAGGATGATCGCAAAGGGGCGGTTGACGTTCTGAGACGTCACCTGACCGAACTTGCGACCGCCAGCGCCATTGAAGTGGATCGTGACATTCGGCTGGTTCGACTGCTGGTCGTAGGTCTGCTGCGCATTGGTCAGCTCCTCGCCCGAGACCATGACCTGGCGCTTCACCGCGATCAGCGGCACACCGGAGGGATTGCCGGGGTAGGACAGAACTTCGCTGCCGACGGGCGCACGGCCCTGCGCCACCTCGTTGGGATCAGCGGTATAATCGACCAGCTTGAATTCGAGCTTGGCGGTCTGGCCGAGCAGTTCCTTGAGCGCTTCCGGGTTTTGCAGCCCCGGCACCTGGACGGCGATGCGGTTCGCGCCCTGCTGCTGGATCGAGGGTTCGCGCGTGCCCATTTCATCGATGCGCTTGCGGATCACCTCGGTCGCGACTTCCATCGCGCCCTTGACCGCATTGTCGATGCCGGCCTCTGTGGGGGTCACGACGATGGTCGAGCTGTTGACCACTTCCACGTTGAAGTCGCGCTGCCCGGTCAGCCCCGCACCCTGGGTCATCGGGCGGATACGTTCCACCGCCGCATCGACCTGCGTCGCGTCACGGACCATGAAGGAGAGCTTGCCGTCGCGGCTGGAAATGTCGCCGATGGCGATGCGCGGGCTGCCGCGGCGCAGCTCCGTGCGGATCTGCTCCTCCATCGCGACCAGCCGCTGCCTGGCGACATCGTCGGTCGAGGCTTCGAGCAGCAGATAGCTGCCGCCCGACAGGTCAAGGCCGAGATTGACGCGAGTCTGCAGCGCCTTGGGCAGATGGGTCACCACCCGGTCGGGCAGGAAGCTGGGGACGGCGCAGAGGATGCCGATGACGAGCGGCAGCAATATGCCGAAGGTCGCCCAGCGCGAAAAGTTCAGCATGGAGCGATCAGTCGTTCGCGGGCTTGGCGGTCATGGGGTCGACGACGTCGGTGAGGGTGGACTTGACCGCCTTTACCTTCATGCCGGGCGCGAGCTCGATGTCGGCATAGATGTCGTCGACGCGGACCACCTTGCCGATAAGGCCACCGCCGGTGACGACCTGGTCGCCCTTCTTGACCGCTTCGATCTTGGCCTTGTGCTCCTTCATCCGCTTCTGCTGGGGACGGATCAGCAGCATGTAGAAGACCGCGAAGATGAGGACCAGCGGGAGCATCTGCATCAGGATGCCGGCGCCTGACGAAGCGCCGCCAGCGGTCTGGGCGAAGGCCGGGGTAATCAGCATAGGGGGAGTTCCGCTCTCTCATGTCCAAGGCGCGCGCGGGAGCCGGGCGGCGTCCTGCGATCAAGGGCGCGCGGCTATCACAAGGGGGGGATGGACGCAAGGCTGGCGCTGGCGCGGCCCTGTCCCAACGGCCTTGCACATTGGCGCGGCTGCCTCTATTGGGCGCCCTCCGGTCGGGACGTAGCGCAGCCTGGTAGCGCATCACACTGGGGGTGTGGGGGTCGGAGGTTCGAATCCTCTCGTCCCGACCAAATTATACGGTGACATGGTCACCCGGCGTGAAGCGCCATCTTCTCCCAATCCTATTTTCCCAAATCCTATTTCTGCGCCATGGCGCAGATTTCGCTGTCCTACAGCGAACCATATGGGTTACACGATTCGCCACGCCCGATCGATGGGAGGTGCCGCGGGCGCTGCACCGATCGAGGTGACAGGCAGCGGTGGCGGCGCGGTCGCATCGCTGGGGATCATTGAAGGAAAACCGATATGGTTGGCGTGGTGGCCGGACGCGGCGGAAGACCAGCGATAGGGCGACGCGGAAGCGGCAGCGAGGAAGGCGGTGACGGCATGGCCGACCCGTGGACGGCGCGGGCGCGGCCCGGCTTTCTCTATGTCATGTATGTGCTGCTGCTATGGTCGGTGCCCATGGGCGTGCTGGGCGGCGTCAGCCCGGCGGCGGCGGCGGCGATGATCCGGGCGATGCACGGCTATTTCAACGCGATTCCCGAGCCGCTCTATGCGCTCTTCGGCACCGGCTATCTGGGCTATACGGCAGCGCGCGCATGGGGGAAAGCGAAGGGCGTCGAGCGGTAGCAGGGCATGGCAGCAATGACAGTCAGCGGTTGGACGACGGCCGATCCGATCCCCAATACAAGAACGGAGCAGCGACGCCTCCCCTTTTTCGTGCGCGGGCCCGATTGGGCACGCCTGTGCGCATGAGAGGGGCCGCCGGACAGGACGCCCGACGGCCCATCATGTGCATGGTCAGCGGCCGGAAGTGCCGCCCAGGGGAAACATGATTCGCGCTATCTTGCCGGAGGAGAGACGGCCTGTGTGTCGGCGCTCAAAGCCTCTCACCGGAAGATCGACGCATCGGCGTCGCTCAGCGGCGTGTTCCCCGATTGGACTTGACCGACCCCATTGCTTGACCATGAGACATCGGATCACCTCCTTTCGCTATGTTGAAGCCCGCGTGGCCGGCCCTCAAAAGCTGTGCCCTCGAAGCAGCCACGGGTCGAATGTGTTTCATCTCGCAGTTGCGATCAAGGCTTGTATTATTCTTTTTTGGAATCATACTTCCGCGTTCGCAAAGCCCCGCGCCGGGCGGCGGACTTTCCAGACAAGTTAGCGGAGACGGGCGGGCGAGGCCTAGCCCCGGCAATCCTCGATCACGCGGGCGACCTCGGCCCAGGCGGGGAGGACGAGCGGGTCGAGGCCCGGCACTTCCACGGCGATCTTGCCGCGGCTGTAGGCGATCTGGTCCAGCCCGATGTCGCCCACCGCGCGCGCGGCGACGGTTTCGCCGATGGCGGCGCTGGCGGGCCAGAGCTGCGCGCCGTAGCTGGTGCGCACGGTCATCGGCCCCTGCCCCGCGCCTGCCACGCCGCCAGCGCGGACGAACAGGATGCGGCGACCGGCGCGATCGCAGCGGACGATGAGGCGCGGCGCGGCACCGGGCGCGCCATACAGGGCGGCGGGCGCGGCGGCATCGGCGCGGTAGGTCCAGCTGCCGGCGCTGAGCGGGCGATCGGCCCAGGCGGTTGTCGAAGGAGCCGGTGGCACCTGCGGCTGCGGCGGCGTGGGGCGAGGCGCATAGGGACCCGAGGCGGATGCGGGCGGTGCCGGGCGGGCCGGCGGCACGGACTGGAGGCCGGGCTGCGGCGCCGAGCGCGCGGGACCGACGCAGGACGCCAGCACCACCAGGCAGGGCATGGCGGCGGCGAAGGTCGGGATCAGGCGCATGGGGGCTTCATGCCCGAGGGGAGCGGCGGGCTCAAGGGGGCGCGATCAATCGCCGTATTGCTCGTTGCCGACGAAGCCGAAGGAAATACGGGACCCGTTGGCCGCGGCGATGACGTTGGTCACGCACATAAACTGATCGTCGGTGGCCGCCGCGCCCTCGACACCCCTGTCGGTGATGCGTCCCATGCCGGTTTCCGCCGGTGTGAGAAAATCATCTCCTGCGGCGCGAAGCAACGCACCCGGCACGACGCCGCAGAAGGATTCGACCGAACGCGCATATTCGCTCAGGGGCTTGTTCGCTCAGGGGCTTGCCGGCATCGGGATGCGGAATTGTCGCCAGCAGCCCCCGGTCGGTCAGCCCTGCACGCGCGCGCGCCAGATCGTCAGCGGCCCTCAACCGATGCTCCTGCTCCCGATAGCGTTTCTGGGCGGCGGCGTCTTCGAACCAGAGCCAATAGCCGCTTGCAAGCGACGCTGTCGCGACACAGGCAAACATCGCGTCTCCCGCTGATCCGGCAGCGCCGGCGATCGATATCGTCTCTTCCTGGCTCCTGTCGTGCACGTTTATCCGTCGGCACGCGAAACCGCATGCAACAACGGATCGGCGGACGTCATCAGCCGAGGGTGGGGCATCGACGGGAAGCGACCCGTTCCGAGCGCCAAAAGGCCGGCGTGACAAGGAGCATGGCGGCTCCTTGCTCCTGCGTTGCCATAGACACAGGCGAGAGGTGCTTTACATGCCCTCCCCGGCCCCTCCCGCAAGCGGGAGGGGAGCTACAGTGGCCGCAGGAGCGCATCGCATCCACATCGGCGCCAACGCCATGTTGACACTCCGCTCCCGAATCGGTAGATCGCGCGTCTTCCTTCACGCGAATGAGCGGCGGTGGGTGCTTGCGCCTGCCGGCTTTTTGCGTGGTGATGGAAGAAATCGGCCGATCCCCTGACGGGAAAGGCCCTGACGCTTTGAGATGGGATGGCGCCAACCGTCCCGTGGAGCAGGAGAATAGACGACCATGGCACGTATCGCGGGTGTGAACATCCCGACCAACAAGCGCGTGATCATCGCGCTCACCTACATTCACGGCATCGGCCGCAAGACCGCCGTAGACATCGCCACCAAGCTGGGCATCGACCATAGCCGCCGGGTCCAGGACCTGAGCGACGCCGAAGTGCTGCAGATCCGCGAAGCGATCGACGCCGACCTGACGGTCGAGGGCGATCTGCGCCGCGAAACCGCGATGAACATCAAGCGTCTGATGGACCTTGCCTGCTATCGTGGCCTGCGCCATCGCAAGGGCCTGCCGGTCCGCGGCCAGCGCACGCATACCAATGCGCGCACCCGCAAGGGCAAGGCCAAGCCGATCGCCGGCAAGAAGAAGTAAGTAAGGCGCCCGGAAAGCAGTCCGGGGGACTGTTTTCAGCCTTACTCCGCCGGAGGCAGCTCTCGAATGAGCACAGCCTCGGTAACGCAGAATTCTGTAGGAAGAGCAAAAAATGGCACGCGAACCCCAGCGCATCAAGCGGCGCGAGCGCAAGAACATCTCGGCCGGCGTGGCCCATGTCAACGCCAGCTTCAACAACACGATGGTCACCATCACCGATGCCCAGGGCAATGCGATCAGCTGGTCCAGCGCCGGCATGATGGGCTTCAAGGGCAGCCGCAAGTCGACCCCGTACGCCGCGCAGGTTTGCGCGGAAGACGCCGGCCGCAAGGCCGCCGAACATGGCGTGCGCACCCTGGAAGTCGAAGTGAAGGGTCCGGGTTCGGGCCGCGAAAGCGCGCTGCGCGCTCTCCAGGCGGTCGGCTTCCACATCACCTCCATCCGCGACGTGACGCCCATCCCGCACAACGGCGTGCGTCCGTCCAAGCGCCGCCGCGTCTAACAGCCGGCTGCGTCGAATTGCGGGCGACGGACGCGTCGCTCGTCTTGCCCATTACCATCGGCGGAACGTCCTGACGGGTCCAGGATTTCAAGCGTTCCAGCCCCATCCCCAGGGGAAGTCCATGACTGTCAACATGAAGAACTGGCAGGAATTGAAGAAGCCCAACGCTCTCGACATCAAGTCGGGCGGCGAAGGCAAGCGCAAGGCAACTTTCGTCGCCGAACCGCTGGAGCGCGGTTTCGGCCTGACGCTCGGCAACGCGCTGCGCCGGGTTCTCCTTTCCTCGCTCCAGGGCGCGGCGGTCACCTCGATCAAGATCGAGAACGTCCTGCATGAGTTCAGCTCGCTCGCCGGCGTCCGCGAGGACGTGACCGACATCGTCCTCAACATCAAGCAGGTCGCTCTGCGGATGGAAGGCGACGGTCCCAAGCGGCTGCACCTGTCCGCCACCGGGCCCGGCGAAGTCAAGGCCGGCGACATCGCCGTGACCGGCGATATCGAGGTGATGAACCCCGAGCTGGTGCTGTGTCACCTGGACCAGGGCGCGACGCTGAACATGGAACTGACCGCCGACGTCGGCAAGGGCTATGTCCCCGCCGTCGCCAACCGCCCGGCCGATGCGCCGATCGGCCTGATCCCGGTCGATGCGCTCTATTCGCCGGTGCGCCAGGTCGCCTACAAGGTGGACAATACCCGCGTCGGCCAGGAACTGGACTATGACAAGCTGTCGCTGACCGTCGAGACCGACGGCACCGTCAGCCCCGAGGACGCCGTCGCCTATGCCGCGCGCATCCTGCAGGACCAGCTCCAGCTGTTCGTCCATTTCGAGGACGCGCTGCCCAGCGCCGTGCCGTCGACCGCCGGCCACGCCATCCCGTCGGCCAGCGAGAGCGACAGCGACACCAACACGATCAACCGCTACCTGCTCAAGAAGGTAGACGAGCTGGAACTGTCGGTCCGTTCGGCCAATTGCCTCAAGAACGACAACATCATCTATATCGGCGACCTGGTCCAGAAGACCGAGGCCGAGATGCTGCGCACCCCCAATTTCGGTCGTAAGTCGCTGAACGAGATCAAGGAAGTGCTGTCGTCCATGGGCCTGCGCCTGGGCATGGACATCCCCGGCTGGCCGCCCGAGAATATCGAGGACATGGCCAAGAAGCTGGAGCAGGAACTGCTGGGCTAGGGACTCTCCTCCCCGCGTGCGGGGAGGTGGCGGCCGAAGGCCGTCGGAGGGGGCGGGCCCTTACGCGCAACGTCGCGTCCGGAGGCGAACCCCCTTCACCACCCTTCGGGTGGTCCCCCTCCCCGTTGCGGGGAGGTATGAAACGGGTTTTGGGCTCCCCCTTAAAGCGAGCCTGGTCTGGGGTACCTTGCACGGCCTCTTAACGAACAAAGGAATGAACAATGCGTCATAAAGTCGGCCATCGCAAACTGCAGCGCTCCACCGGGCATCGCAACGCGCTGCTGCGCAACCTGTCGGCCTCGCTCATCAAGCATGAGCAAATCCTGACCGGCGTCGCCAAGGCCAAGGAACTGCGCCCCTATGTGGAGAAGCTGATCACGCTGGCGAAGAAGGGTGGCCTGTCCAACCGTCGCCTTGCGCACAGCCGCCTGCAGGACGATGTGCAGCTGACCAAGCTGTTCGAGGTGCTGGCCGAACGCTACAAGGGCCGCGAAGGCGGCTATACCCGCGTCATCAAGGCCGGCTTCCGCGCGTCGGATGCGGCGCCGATGGCGATCATCGAGCTGGTCGATCGGGACGTGAGCGCCAAGGGCCAGGATTCGGGCCCGGTGCAGACCGCCGACGAGGATGATTACGAAGCGGCGTGACGTGCGCCTTGCGCCGCTGCGGACGCGGGGCGCATGGACCGGCGGGGCCACCCCGTATCAACCGGATGCTTTACCGACGGGCCGTGGCGCGATAGTGCCATGGCCCGTTGCTTATAAAAAAGGCGTGAGAGGATGCGTGCGGTTCGCGGGATCATTTCCGCGCTGCTCTTGCTGTCGGCGGGCGCCGCTCTGGCCGAGCGCGATGCCGCCATCCTGCCCGCGGCACCGGCGAGCGGCATCGCCTATCCGGCCACGCCCCGGCTCGATCTGGTCGAAGAACATTTTGGCATCGCGGTCGCCGATCCCTATCGCTGGCTGGAAAACGACCCCAGGGCCGATCCCGGCGTACCCGCGTGGATCGCGCGCGAAAATGCCCTGACGCGACGCACCATCGACGCGCTGCCGGGACGCACGGCGCTCAAGGAGCGGCTGCGCGCCCTGCTGTCCCATGGCCGGTACACCGTGCCGCGCAAGGCCGGCGGGCGCATCTTCTACGGGCGCAACAGTGGCCTGCAGAACCAGACCCCGCTTTATATGCGCGAGGGGCTGAACGGCGCGGAGCGGCTGCTGGTCGATCCCAATGGCTGGTCCGCCGACGGCACGAGCGCGCTGGCCGAATGGCAGCCTTCGCCAGATGGCCGCCGCCTGCTGATGGCGGTGCAGGACGCCGGCAGCGACTGGCGGACCCTGCGCGTCCTGGATGTGGACAGCGGCCGGTTGCTGGACGACGCCCTGCCGTGGGTCAAATTCTCGCAGCTCGCCTGGGACCGGACGGGATCGGGCTTCTTCTATTCGCGCTTTCCCGCGCCCCCGGCCGGTGCGGGCCGAGATGCCGCCAGCGAGAACCAGAGCCTGCGCTATCACCGGCTGGGCACCGATCCGGCCGCAGATCCGATCGTCCATGCGACGCCGGCACGGCCGGGCCTGACCCATATCGGCCAGGTGACGAGCGACGGGCGCTGGCTGGTCATCAGCTCCTTTTCGGGCCTCTCGCGGGGGCGGGAGCTGCATGTCGCGGCGCTGGGAGACGATGGCGCGGCGGCGATCCGTCCGCGGATACTGGCAAAAGGCCTGCGCAACGACTGGCGGCTGATCGGGAGCCGGGGCGCCACCCTGTATCTCATGACGGACCAGGGTGCGGCGAACCAGCGCATCGTCGCCGTGGATGCGCGCAGGCCAGGGCGATCGCCAGTGCAAATCGTGGCCGAGCGGCGCGAGACGCTGGCGGGGGCGTCGCTGGTCGGCAACCGGCTGGTGCTCGCCTATCTGAGCGACGGGCGGAGCGTGGCCGAACTGGCCGAGCTGGACGGGCGGCGGGTCGGCGACGTCCCGATGCCGGGCGTGGGGACGGCGGCCGGCTTTTCCGGCACGGCGGCGGGCGAGAGCGAAACCTTCTTCAGCTTCTCGGGCTTCGCGACGCCGCCCACCCTCTATCGCTTCGACAGCGCGACGCTGCGCACGACGCTGTTCGCGCGCCCGGACCTGCCCTTCGATCCCGAGCAGTTCGGGGTCGAGCAGGCGAACTATCCTTCGAAGGACGGGACGATGGTGCCCATCACCATCATCCGCAAGAAGAGCCTGGCGCAGGGCGGAACGGCGCCCGGCACCCCGGCGCCGACCATCCTCTATGGCTATGGCGGCTTCAATATCAGCCTGACGCCCGGCTATTCGGCGGCACGGCTGGCCTGGCTCGAGCAGGGCGGGGTCTATGCGATCGCGCATCTGCGCGGCGGCGGCGAATATGGCAAGGCGTGGCACGATGCCGGACGACTGGGCAACAAGCAGGCGAGCTTCGACGACTTCATCGCTGCGGCGGAGTGGCTGAAGCGACGGGGCTATACGACGGCGGACGGGCTGGCCATCGAGGGGCGGTCGAACGGCGGCCTGCTGGTCGGCGCTGTCGTCAACCAGCGGCCGGACCTGTTCGCCGCCGCACTGCCAGCCGTGGGCGTCATGGACATGCTGCGCTTCGACCGCTTCACGTCCGGACGCTATTGGGTCGACGATTACGGGTCGCCGGCGGTTGAGGCCGATTTTCGCGCGCTCTACGCCTATTCGCCCTATCATAATATCCGCCCCGGCACCGACTATCCCGCCATATTGGTGACGACCGGCGACAGCGACGACCGGGTGGTGCCCGCGCACAGCTATAAATATGCCGCCGCGTTGCAGGCCGCCGACCTGGGCGGCCGGCCGCGGCTGATCCGGGTGGAGGAGCGCGCCGGGCATGGCGGGGGCAAGCCGGTCGACAAGATGATCGACGAAGTGGCCGACAGCTACGCCTTCGCGGCTTTCTATACCGGGCTGGAGATCGGCGCGACCAAGCCGCGGGTAGCGGCGGCGAAACAGGATTTTCACGCGGCAAAGGGCAGCGTTTCGCGTGGGCAGTGAGACCCGGGCGCCGGATCAGATCAGGTGACGAAATCACCCTTCGCGCCACCGCGCGAAAATCTATAATCCGTTCTTGCCGGCGAAGGGGTCATCAAGCGGGTCGTCGTGCCAGCGGTATTCGGCGCGATCTGCCACCCATTGCGCCATCTCCCGGCCGTAAAGCTTCGCGATCAGGGCGAGCGCCATGTCGGTGCCGGCGGATACGCCCGACGAGGAGATGAACTTGCCGTCATCAACCCAGCGGGCGCGGGGAACCCAGAGCACTTTGGGGCCCTGTGCCGTCGCCCATTTCCACGCCATCTTGTTGCTGGTCGCCCGGTGGCCGTCGAGCAGGCCGGTCTTTGCCAGCAGTCCCGATCCGGTGCAGATGGTCGCGACCTGCGGCGTCGCGTCGGCAAGGGCGGCGAGCGCGGCCATGAAAGGCGCACTGGCCACTTCCCGCCGCGTACCGATGCCGCCGGGGATCATGACGATGTCGAGGCCAGGCGCATCGGCGAAACCGTGATCGGCGATCGTCACGGGGCCGGCGCCGCTTTTCACCGGGCCGGCCTTGTCCGCGATCAGCACGATCTCCACCCGGTCGCGCAACATGCCGAACATTTCGAGCGGGCCGAACACATCGAGCAGCTCGAACCCGTTAAAGACGACCATGCCGAGGCGCTTCTTGTCACCGGTCGCAGGGACGGGCGGGGTGACGGGCACCTGGCCCCGGCCGAGCGCGGGGGCGGCTGCGGCCAGCGCGGCGCCCGCGATCAGCAGCGCGCGGCGGGCGGGATCATGATCGGGCATGTCGGGTTCTCCTTTGCGCTGAAACGGTCAGCGCCGGCCTTCTCCACCATCGTCGCGCGTTCCGCCGCAACCCTTGAGCGTACCGGCGCCAAGTGAGACCTGAACGGTATCCGACCAGATGGCGTCGCTCATGCCGTCGCTGCAGGGGCCGGGCGTGACCCGCAGGGCGAAACCGTCGCCGCTCCAGCTTCGCGCGCCGCCATTGTCGACATGGACGACGGAGAATGTGGCGGGCGCGTGGTCGGGGCGGTCGAGGGTCGCGGCATGGCGCTCGATCGTGACCGACCAGAAGGGCTCGGTGCCAATCGCGCGATAATCGGCGGCGGTGGCCCTGGTAGGCGGCGGCGCCGGAGCGCGGGAAGCAGGCGGCGGCGCGATGCCGGCCTTGGCGGCAGCGGGCGCGCCGGCTGCGTCGGGGGCGCCGGCTTTGGTGACGATGGATGCGGCGGCGATGGCCGGAACGGCATTGTCGGCGGCGGGGGGCATGTGTCGGTCGCTGTCGCAGGCGGCAAGGGCGACGAGCACGAGCAAGGCAGTCCCCGCGCCGGCCCTTCCGATGGAGGGACGGGAGCGCGACAGGGCAAGCCGCGCCTTCACCTACACGTCCAGATTGGCGACGTTGAGCGCGTTGTCCTGAATGAATTCGCGGCGCGGCTCGACCACGTCGCCCATCAGGCGGGTGAAGATTTCGTCGGCGACATCGGCCTGCTCGACCTCGACGCGCAGCATCGACCGATTTTCCGGGTCGAGCGTGGTTTCCCACAATTGCTCGGCGTTCATTTCGCCCAAGCCCTTGTAGCGCTGGATCGCCAGGCCCTTGCGCGCGGCGGCGAGGATCGCCTCCAGCAGTTCGCTCGGCCGGGTGACGAGCGCGCCCTTGGCAGGGGCGGCGGGCAGATCGTCTCCCTCCGCCGATTCGGCTGCCTGGGCGGCCTTGATCGTGACCAGGCGGGCTGGGGTCCGATAGCTGGCGGCATCCTCCGCCGCGATGCCATGCAGCTTGCGCGCTTCGGCCGAGCCGACGAAGCCGGCTTCGATCATGTGATGGTCGGTCACGCCGCGCCACAGGCGCTGGAAGTGGAAACCGCCCTCCTCCGCGACGCTGCCGGTCCAGCGGCCCTCGACATCCTGCGCGCCCATCCAGGCGACGGTCGCGGTCAGCCGTTCGGCCTGCGCCGCGTGGCTGAGTTCGGGATCGAGCGCGCCGTTGAGCGCGAGCGCCTCGATGATCGTGGGATCGTAGCGGCGGGGCACATAGCGCATCACCGCGCGCATCCGGATCGCATGGTCGATCAGGCTGCGCAGGTCCGCCCCGGTACGCAGCGTGCCGTCATTGTCCAGCGCCATGGTGTCGACGCCATTATCGACCAGATAGCGTTCGAGCGCGGCTTCGTTCTTGAGATAGACCTCCGACCGGCCGCGCGTCGCCTTGTAGAGCGGCGGCTGCGCGATGAAGAGATGGCCGCCCTCGATGATGGCGGGCATCTGGCGGTAGAAGAAGGTCAGCAGCAGCGTGCGGATATGCGCGCCGTCGACGTCAGCGTCGGTCATGATGACGATCTTGTGGTAGCGCAGCTTGTCGAGGTTGAATTCCTCGCGGATGCCGGTGCCCATCGCCTGGATCAGCGTGCCTACCTCCTTGGAGGAGAGCATCTTGTCGAAGCGGGCGCGCTCGACGTTCAGAATCTTGCCCTTGAGCGGCAGGATGGCCTGATTGTGGCGGTTGCGGCCCTGCTTGGCGGAGCCGCCGGCGGAGTCGCCCTCGACCAGGAACAGTTCCGACTTGGCGGGATCGCGCTCCTGGCAGTCCGCGAGCTTGCCCGGCAGGCTGGCGATGTCGAGCACGCCCTTGCGCCGGGTCAGTTCGCGCGCCTTCTTGGCGGCTTCGCGGGCGGCGGCGGCGTCGATGATCTTCTGGACGATCATCTTGCCATGGGCCGGGTTTTCTTCCAGCCATTCGGCCATCTTGTCGGCCATCAGGCTTTCGAGCGGCTGGCGCACCTCGGACGAGACCAGCTGGTCCTTCGTCTGGGACGAGAATTTGGGATCGGGCAATTTCACCGAGACGATCGCGGTCAGCCCCTCGCGCATGTCCTCGCCGGTGAGCTGCACCTTCTCCTTCTTCATCGCCCCAGATTTTTCCGCATAATTGTTGAGCGTGCGGGTCAGCGCCGCGCGGAAGGCAGCGAGGTGCGTGCCGCCGTCGCGCTGCGGGATATTATTGGTGAAACAGAGGACATTTTCATAATAGCTGTCGTTCCATTCCAGCGCGACGTCGATGGTGACGTCGTCGCGGGTGCCCGAGATTGCGATCGGCTCGGGCATCATCGCCGTCTTGTTGCGATCGAGATATTTGACGAACGCCGCGATGCCGCCTTCGTAGAACAGCTCTACCTCGCGCCTTTCCTCGTGCCGGGCGTCGACCAGGAACAGGCGCACGCCCGAGTTGAGGAAGGCCAGCTCGCGATAGCGATGCTCTAGCTTCTCGAAATCATATTCGGTGTGGTTCTTGAAGGTGGCGCCGTCGCCCGGCGCCTTTTCCATGCTTGCGAGGAAGGTGACGCGGGTGCCTTTCTTGGTGGTCCCGTCTTCCCTGGCCGGCGCGTCGCCGATGACCTTGAGCGGCGACACGGCGTCGCCATAGGCAAAGCGCATATAATGCTCCTTGCCGTCGCGCCAGATATTGAGGTCCAGCCATTCGCTGAGCGCGTTGACGACCGAGACGCCGACGCCGTGCAGGCCGCCCGAGACCTTGTAGGCATTGTCGTCCGACGTGTTTTCGAACTTTCCGCCCGCGTGGAGCTGGGTCATGATGACCTCGGCGGCCGACACGCCCTCTTCCTTGTGAATGCCGGTGGGGATGCCGCGGCCATTATCCTCGACCGCGACCGAGCCGTCGGGGTTGAGCGTGATGACGATCCTGTCGCAATGGCCGGCAAGCGCTTCGTCGATCGCATTGTCCGACACCTCGAACACCATATGGTGCAGGCCCGACCCGTCGTCGGTGTCGCCGATATACATGCCGGGACGCTTGCGGACCGCGTCCAGGCCCTTCAGGACCTTGATGCTGTCGGCGCCATATTCGTTGCTGTTGGGGTTTGCCTGACTGTCTTCGCTCATGCCCAGCATATAGGGAAAGCAGGGGCGAAACGAAAGCGAAATAGGCCCCTATCGCTTGCCCCGGCAGGGGTTTATCAGGCGGTTCATGCGCTTCACCCCATTATCCCTCTTGCTGCTGTGCGCCTGTTCGCAGAGCAGCGACGTCATGGAGGAACTGCCCAATAGTTCGCTCGCGGGCGCGGCGCGCGAAGTGGTGACCGAGACGCGGATGGACGCGGCGCAGCGGCGCCCCGTTACCATTGGAGAGGACGGACCGCGCTTCGCCGCCTGCAGCGGGAGGGGGCAGGTAACCGGGGTCGGCGCGAAGGGGCTGGCGGTACGCGCCGCGCCGTTCGGCGACGCGCCCGAGACCGCGCGCCTCGCAACCGGCGACCGGCCGTATATCTGCGCGCGGAGCATCGACCAGAAATGGCTCGGGATCGTGGCGCCGCCGCCGGCCGAGGCGACGGGCGATGCACCGGACGGCGCGACCGTGGCGGTCGATTGCGGCGTCACCGATCCGGTGGACAGCCGGCGGCCCTATGACGGCCCCTGCGCGAGCGGATGGGTATCGAGCGCGGCGATCCGCCTGGTGGGCTGAGGGCCTATTGGTGCGCGGCGACGCAAGCCAATGGCGTCCTTCAGATGCCGCCCAGATAATCCAGCTTGCCGACCGGCACGCCCGCGCGGCGAAGCAGGCCGTAGGCGGTGGTCAGGTGGAAATAGAAATTGGGCAATGCGAAGGTGAGCACATGGCTGCGACCGGTGAAGGGGTAGTCACCGCCGGGCGCCTTGAGCACCACCTCGGCATCCTCGCGCCCGTCGATCCTCTCGCGCGGGACGCCCTCCAGGAAGGCGATGGTCCTGGTTATCCGCGCCTGCAACTCGGCGAAGTTCGTTTCGGTGTCGGGCAGGGGAAAGGGATCAAGCTCGCCCAGGCGGATGACGCAGCCCTTGGCGCCGTCGGTCGCGATCTGGACCTGCGCGGTCAGCGGCGCCATGTCCTCGATCAGCCGGGCGCCGGTGAGCGTGGCGGGATCGATGCCCTTTTCCAACGCGAACGCCTCTCCCTTGGCCAGCACGCCGGACAGCGCGCGCAGCCCCCGGATGAAGACCGGCACGGTCAGATCGTATAAATCGGTAGCCATGTGGCCTCCCCCTTTTCGGTGTCGGTGAACATCCGGCTGCCGCAAGCGCCGCCGCCCCCGCATCACCCGCCCGTAAGATATGGCGGCGGCGGCCGGTATCAATGGCGCGACGGCAGCTAATTGGGCGAGGCGCGCACCGGGCGGTCAGGCCGGGCGGGCGAGGCGGGGAACAATGTCCCTGAGCGCCACTACCAGCCGGTCCATATCCGCCATGGTCGTGAAGCTATTGGGCGTGACGCGGACGCAGGCCCCTGCCGCCGGGCCGGCGCGGTGGATGGCGAAAATATGGTGTCGCTCCAGCAGCGCCCGGGCCACCGCGACATTGTCCGCGACCGAAGTCAGGCCCCGGACGCGGAAGGCCGTGATCGCGCAAGACAGGCGGGGATCAGCGGGGGTCAGGATTTCAAGCCCGTCCAGGTCGCGCAGCTGCCCGGTCCAGCGGGCGCGCAGCGATCGCAGCCGCGCCGCCTTCGCCGCACCGCCGATGCGCGCCTGCAGATCCAGCGCGGCGGGCACCGTCAATTGCGCTGCGAAGTCCAGCGTGCCGGTGTGGATGCGCGATTCAATGCTGTCGGGCTGGTCGCCCTCGTCGGCGGGATCGGGCAGGATGGCGTCCAGCCGGCCCTTGCGGATGTGCAGGATGCCGACGCCGATCGGCGCGCCCAGCCATTTATGGCCGTTGAGCCCGACGAAATCGGCATCCAGGTCGGGCAGCGCGAAATCGTCCTGGCACCAGCTGTGCGCGGCATCGACGATCGTGTCGATGCCCTTCGCCCGCGCCAGCGCCACGATCTCGCGCACCGGCAGCATCAGCCCGGTGCGATGGCCGATATGGGTGAGCAGGATCAGGCGCAGGCCGGGCGTCTCGTCGATCGCGCGGGCATAGGCATCGATCAGTCCCTGATGCGTCGCCGGTTCGGGCAGCGCGATGCGCTTCACCTTTGCGCCGCGCGCCGTCGCGAGCGATACGCAGGCGGCCAGCATGGCGTCATAATCGAGGTCGGAAACGAGGACCGCCTCGCCGGCCCGTAGCGGTGCATATTGGCCGATGAGCGCCTTGAGCGCCTCGGTCGCGTTGCGGGTGAGGGCGATCTCCTCGGGCGACACCTTCAGCCGGGCGGCCAGCAGGGTCTTCACGCGGTTAAGATCGGCGCCGTAGGACAGGCGGCCATAATAGCTCGAATCGCGGTTCACGCGGGTGACGTTGGCGACATAATCGTCGAGCACCGGCCGCGCCATCGCGCCCCAATAGGCATTTTCCAGCTGCACGATGCCCGGCGGCAGATCGTAGAGCGCGGCGATGCGCGCCCAGCCGGCTTCGTCCAAGGGCGTCGGCGAGGGCACGGCGGCGATCGCGCGCGCGAAGGGGGCGGCCGCCGCCGCGCCGATCATCATTCTGCGGTCCAGATCCATGGTGGCTTTCCCCGAGCAATAGGCCCTTGTGCCGGATTGCGGCGGGTCATGACACAGAAAAGACCGGCCGGCTCAGGCGGGCGCCGGGCGCGGCGGGGCCTTGCCAAGGTCGAACCAGGGCAGCGCATGGTGGACGATCCAGCCGATCGTCAGCGCATAGACCAGGGTGCCGACGCCGACCGTGCCGCCCAGCAGCCAGCCGACCGCCAGTATCGCAATCTCCAGGCCCGTGCGCACCCATTTGACCGGCCAGCCGGTGCGGCGGCACAGGCCGGTCATTAGCCCGTCGCGCGGGCCGGGGCCAAGCTGTGCGCCCAGATAGGCACCGCCGGCGATGCCGTTGAGCAGGATGCCGGCCGCCAGCCATGCGGCGCGCATCGAGTAGGTTTCGGGCGTAGGCAGGAAGGCGAGACTGAGATCGACGGCCGTGCCGATGATCAGGATGTTGCAGACCGTGCCGATCCCCGGACGTTGCCGCAGCGGCCACCAGAGCAGCAGCACGAGCGCACCGATAAGGTTCACCGTCATGCCGAAGCTGAGTCCGAGCCGGGGCGCCAGGCCCTGGTGCAGCACGTCCCAGGGATCCAGCCCCAGATTGGCGCGCAGCATGAGCGCCATGGCGAAACCATAAAGGCCAAGGCCCCAGACGAGCTGAAAGATGCGACGATAGGTCATGAGGCCGCCAATAGGATAATTGGCCTTTTCCAACAGAGCCAATATCAGCTATCTGGCATCGGACGATGCAATATTGGAGTGCCTGATATGTCCACTTCCTTCCTGCGGCCGCCCTCACTGCTGCGCCTGCTGGGCGCATGGCGCGCACAGGACAGCGGCGAACCGGCCTATCGCCAGCTGGCGCGGGCGTTGAAGCTGCTGGTCCAGGACGGGCGCATCGGCCTCAACGTCCGGTTGCCGGGCGAACGCGAGCTGGCGGGGGCGCTGGGGCTGAGCCGCACGACGATCGCCGCTGCGTTCGACCGGCTGCGCGACGAGGGCTATCTGGAGAGCCGGCAGGGTTCGGGTAGCGTGACGCGGCTGCCGCCCGGCCGGATCGAGCCGGAATCGGCTGCGAGCGATGGCGAGGTCGGCACGGGCCATGGCGGCAACATGCTCAACTGGACCCATGCCGCCCTGTCGGCGGCGCCGGGCGTGGGCCGGGCCTATGCCGCGGCGGTCGAGATGCTGCCCGCCTATCTGGGCGAGCTTGGCTATGACGCGCTGGGGCTGGTGCCGCTGCGGCGCGCGATCGCGGAGCATTTCAACCGCCGCGGCTGTCCCACCGATCCGGCGCAGATCATTGTCACCAGCGGCGCGCAGCACGGGCTGTCGCTGCTGATGCAATGGCTGGCGGGACCGGGCGACCGCGCGGTGATCGACCACCCGACCTATCATAATGCGATCCGCGCCCTGCAGCGCGCGCATGTCGTGCCGGTGCCGGTCGGCCTGCCGCGCGTCGGCTGGGACATCGACGCGATGGACGCGGCGTTCCGCCAGACGAGTCCGCGCTTCGCCTATGTCATCGCCGATTTCCACAATCCGACCGGGCGGAGCATGGATGGACCGAGCCGGGCCGCGCTGGTCGAGGTCGCCAAGCGCACCCACACGCCGCTGATCATCGACGAGACGATGGTGGCGACGGGACTCGATTTCCCGGCGCCGGCGCCGGTGGCGGTGCACGATCCGTCGGGGCGGCAGGTCATCACGCTGGGATCGGCGAGCAAGGTCTTCTGGGGTGGGCTGCGCATCGGCTGGGTGCGTGCCGACCCGCAGACGATCGCGGCGCTCGGGCGGCTGCGCGCAACCTATGACATGGCCAGTCCGGTGCTGGACCAGCTGGTGGTCGCCGCGCTGCTGGACGCGGACGAGGGGTTGGGCGCGCGCGCGGACATGCTGCGCGGGCGGCGCGACCATCTGGTCGGGCTGATCGGCCGGCGGCTACCCCACTGGCGCTGCGAATCGCCCGCCGGCGGCCTGTCGCTATGGGCCGAGCTGCCGCGCGGCGAGGCGACCGCGCTGGCCAGCCTGGCCGAGAGCCTGGGGGTGCGGGTGGCGCCGGGACCGCGCTTCGGCGTCGGCGGCGCGTTCGAGCGCTTCCTGCGCCTGCCCTTCACGCTGGACGAGGACCAGCTGGCGGCAGGTGTCGAGCGGCTGGCCGAGGCAGATGCCCGGCTCCACGCCCGCGCGCCGCGCGCGCGCGATGCGATGGCCGTGGCACTGGAGGCGGACAAGCTGATCTGACGAAAGGTCAGCCCGCGAGTTCGGGAAGGGGCGTCCATTCCCGATCGGGCGGCAGCGGCGCGAACAGGCTGTCGACCAGGGCGTCGCTGACCGCTTCGGGCGTGGCGGGGTCCCAGCGCGGCGCGTTGTCCTTGTCGACGATCACCGCGCGCACCCCTTCGACAAAGTCCGGCCGGCGCAGGACATGGTGGCCGATGCGATATTCGTTGCGCATATTGTCGGCGAAATCGGCGAAGGCAGCGCCCTCGCGCAGCTGGCGCAGCGCGACCTTGCAGGTCTGGGGCGATTTGGTGGCGAGGGCGGACAGCTGGGCCTGCGCCCATTCGCCGCCGTCGGCGCGCAGCGCGGCCAATATATCCTCGTAGCGATCGGAATTGAACAGGCGGTCGATGTCGGCGCGCTGGTCTTCCCAGGGGGACGGCGGCGGGGCCTGGGCAGCGGCGTCCAGGATCGACTTCAGGCTGGCGGGATCGGCGACGATATCCGCCTTTACCGCGTCCAGCCGATCCGAAGCGGCATAATGGGTGGCGATGCCGATCGCCAGGGCATCCGCACCCTTCACCCGCGCGCCGGTCGTGGCGAGCCAGGCGCCGGTGCGGCCGGGCAGGCGGGGCAGGAACCAGCCGCCGCCGACATCGGGAAACAGGCCGATGCCGCTTTCGGGCATGGCATAGGTGGTCCGCTCGGTCGCGACGCGGTAGCGCGCCGGGGCCGAAATGCCGACGCCGCCCCCCATGACGATGCCGTCGATGAAGGCGACCACCGGCTTTTCATAGACGAACAATAGGTGGTTCAGCCGATATTCGCTGTGGAAGAACCGCTCCGCCTCCAGGCAGTCCCCTTTGGCGCTGGCGGCGAGCATGGCGATGTCGCCGCCCGAACAGAAGCCGCGGCCTTCCGCGTGGTCCAGAATGATCGCCACGACGGCGGGGTCGTCGCGCCAGGCGAGAAGCGCCCGCGTCATCGCCTCGCACATGTCCAGCGTCAGCGCATGGATCGCCTGGGGGCGGTTGAGCCGGATGCGGCCAACGACACCGCCGGGGCCGGGCTCGGTAAAGGCAAGGAGCTGGTCTGTCATGGGATGGAGCGCCTCAACCGACGCGCTTCAGCAGCCAACCGATGCTGGAGCCGCCGGGCAGCGCTTCGGCGGTGACGACGAGCTGGCGGGTGGGGTGCGGGCGGCCCTCGCCGTCCACCCACAGGCTTTCCTCGATCGAGAGCCTGCCGGTGCCGGCGCGGAACTGCCAGAGCGGGCCGAGATCGATGCGCAGCAGCGCGCCAAGCTGGTCGGCGGTGGGCGTAGGTTCGACGCCCGGCGCCAGATGGAAACGCAGATGGACCGGCAGGGTAGCGGGGCGCTTGCGCCGCACCGCCGGGGTCAGCATATCCTCGCCGCGTATCTCCTTGCCGTCGCCGCTCATCAGCAACAGGCGGCGGTGGACATAGCCCATGCGGCGGACATAGCCATCATGGCTGAGGTCCAGCCGGCTGCCATTGTCCAGCTCCTGCCGGTTCAGCTCCACTTCGGTGACGCCGCGCCCCAGCGTGCCGTCGGGCAGCAACGCGGTCGAATTGCAATCGTCGAGCACCAGCGTGGAATGGGCGGCGGTGGTACGCAGCCCCTGCGCCAGTTCGCGCGGAATCCATGCGCCCTCAAGCCCAGCGCCGCCGCAATTGACGATCAGCCGCTGGTGGCCGTCGCTGATCTCGATCGCGCCGGTCGACGCGCAACCCGCGTCAGCCAGGCGCGCGACCGGCGGCGGGGCGGCGTCGATCTGCACCACGGTCGCGCCGGCGGCGATGCGCTGATAGCCCCAGTCGCGCGCCTGGCGCAGCGGACGGGTACGCACACGGCTGGCGCGCACGACTGCCTCCACCAGTTTCGGTTCGGTCGCGGCGGCCCCTTGCCAACTGCCGAGGCCGCCATCGCCATGGGTGAGGCCGAGCAGCGCCGGCACCGCGCGCGCCAGCCCTTCATGGATGAAGGCGGGCACCAGCTCGCGCCGGCTGTCATAGACCGCGGTCACCATCGACAGCAGCATGATCCCTTCGAGCTGGGCGAGCGGCGAGCGCGAGATGATGCCGCCATCATGATGGAAAGTGCTGTCGATCGCGCGCTTCAGCCCGGCTTCGCCGAACAGCTTGCGCGCGGCGCCGCCCGGCATCAGCATGGATGCCGCGACGATGGCACCCCAGGCAACAAGCCGGGGCAGGCCGAGCGGCGCCTTGTCCGCTCCATGATCCAGATGGCGGGCGGTGCGAGCGACGCAGTTGAGCACCAGCGAGCGGTAGACGAGGTCGCTCGACGAAAGGATCAGCGGCGCGTGCGCGGTCCAGTAGAAGAGCCGCCAGCCGGCATTGTCGGCGCGCCAGGCGGGTTCGCTGGGGGTTTCGGCATGGGCCTCCAGCCATTTGCGCATCAGCGCCTCGGCGATCGGCGCGGCGCTCTCGCGCGGGCCGGCGCTGGCGAGATCGCGCAGCCAGCGGAAGCTGTGCAGATAGTCGGTGAAGTCCGGCCCGACGTCCAGTTTACGGAAATCGATGCCGTCGATCGGCAGCTTGCAGCCGCGATGCAGGAAATAGCCGGCGCGCAGGGCCTGGCCGGCGCGGATGTCGCCCGGCACCTCGCTGTCGGGCACGGCCAGCAGCTTGAGCGGGTATTTGCCCTTCAGATGGCGGCGGTGGAGCGGCGTCTTCCAGGAAAAGAGGTAGAGGCGGTTGGCGATCCGGTCGGCCAGCGACAGGCCCTTGTCATCCGCGAGGCGGATGAGCCGTTTGCCCGGTTCGATCCCTTCCTCGGCGGCCTCGTGGGGGCCGGGGGCGGGATGGGGCGGGATGCGCCGATAATCGTTCACCCGCCCCGCAGCTTCCGGATATTGTCGGCATAGGCCGATGGTCCGCCGCGGAAGGTAGCCGTGCCCGCGACCAGCACGTCGGCGCCCGCCGCGATCGCCTGAGGCGCGGTGACCAGGTCGATGCCACCATCGACCTGCAGATGGATGGTCCGCCCGCTCTTGTCGATCATCTTGCGGCACGCCTCTATCTTGCGCAGCTGGCTGGCGATGAAGCTCTGGCCGCCGAAGCCGGGATTGACGCTCATGATGAGAATGAGGTCGATATCGTCGATCAGATAGTCGAGCATCTTGGCCGGCGTGCCCGGATTGAGCACGACGCCAGCCTTCACGTTCAGCGACTTGATATGCTGGACGGTGCGGTGGATATGCGGCCCGGCTTCGGGATGGACGGTCAATATATCCGCGCCGGCGGCGGCGAAAGCGTCCAGGAAGGCGTCGATCGGCGAGATCATCAGATGCACGTCGAGCGGCTTTTGCGTGTGCGGGCGCAGCGCCTTCACCACGCCCGGCCCGATCGTGATGTTGGGCACGAAATGCCCGTCCATGACATCGACATGGACCCAGTCACAGCCGGCCTCGTCGATGCTGCGCACCTCTTCCCCGAGGCGGGCGAAATCGGCGGACAGGATGGAAGGCGAGATGAGGACGGGGCTGGTCATTTGACCGTCCGCCTTAACCATGCCGGCGAATCAGGGCAACGCCATTCGTTAACGCGATTCGCATTATGTTTCGGCAAGCCCACCGGCCCGCCGGACGGCCGACAAATCAGCGCGCGGCCACGTCGCGGCTGAGATAGACGTCTGCGACGCGGCCATCCAGCATCGAACAGGTGAAGCGGCGCGTGGTGCCCGCGCCCGCGCGCCAGCTGGACCGGGTCTCGACCTCGCCGTCGATATTATAGCCGTGGGTCGTGGCGATCGGAGAGGCGACATGGCGCACTTCGGCATAGCCGCCATCGGCCTGGGCTTCTTCCCGCGCGGCGACGGCGCAGGCATCGGTCATCGCATCCTCGTCGCGGCTGGCGGTGTCGGCATAGTCGCCGGTCGCGTTCCAGCTGCTGTCCTGCGCGTAGCCGCCATGGCTATAATCGGTGCCCGTGCGCGGTGGCGGGATGCTGTTGTCGGGTGGCGGCAGGTCGCGCGGATCGGCGGCGCGGGCGGCTTTCCTGTCCTTCGAGGCGGAGGATGCGACGATCGCCACCGCGCCGATCAACGCGGCGATGCCGATCGCGTCGCCCACGCCGAAGCCGTCGCCGCGATCGCGATGATGCCAGCCGCCGCCATGGCCATAGCGGGGCCGCGCCTCGGCCGCGACGCTGGTGCCGAGCAGGGCAATGCCCACCAGCGATCCTGTCATCCATTTTGCGACACGCATGTCCGGTTCCTCCTGCGATGAAGCGTGATCTAGCGGCGGCCGGCTGTCCAGAGGGTGAATGATTTTTCGGATTCGCGCGGAGGCGCGGAGATGATTTGCTTGCGCGGAAGCCGATAGTCCTTTCCGCAGATCCGCGTGAGACATTTATCGCGCAGAGGCGCAGTGGCGCAGAGAACGCAGAGAGAAAGGATATGCCTGCGGCGCTGACTGCTCTGCGGTCTCTGCGCGAAAATCATTCAGTCCGCCCGCATCGCCTCCGCCACCAGCGCCTCCGCCTCGATCAGCAGTGCGTCCTCCGCCGCGTGCTGCGCCACCTGCTCGCGGCCGATCAGGATCAGCGCCGGGACCGCGAGCGGACTGACGCGGTCGAGCGTGACATGCAGCATCGTACCGGCCGCGCGGTCGATCAGGTCGCCCAGCCGCCCGACATCGGTCATGCGCGCGCGCGCATCGGCCCAGGCAGCCTTCAGCAGCATGTGGCCTGGCTCGTACTTGCGCAGCACATCGTAGATGAGGTCGGTGGAGAAGGTGACCTGCCGCCCGGTCTTGCGCTTGCCGGGATGCTGGCGCTCGATGAGGCCCGCGATCACCGCGACGTCGCGAAAGGCGCGCTTCAAGAGGCTGGACTGTTCCACCCAGTCGACAAATTCATGGTCGAGAATGTCGGCGGAAAAGAGGCTTTGCGGGTCGGTGACGGGCTTAAGCCCATAGACCGCCAGCGCATAGTCGTTCGACACGAAGCCCATCGGCATCAGGCCCTGCGTTTCCATGCGACGCGTCAGCAACATGCCGAGCGACTGGTGCGCATTCCAGCCTTCGAAACTGTAGCAGACGAGATAGTGGCGCCCTTCATGCGGGAATGTCTCGATCAGCAGCTGGCCCGGCTCCGGCAGCGCCGAGCGGTATTTCTGCATTTCCAGCCATTCGCGCACATCGTCCGGAAAGCGGTGCCATTCCTGCGGTTCGGCGAGAAAATGGCGGACCCGGTCGGCGAGCCGCGTGGACATCGCCATGCGGGTGCCGCCCCAGCTGGGCATACGCGCCTGTTTCGACGTCGCCCGGACGGTGAGGTCCGCGCTGTCCATCTTGACGACTTCCAGCGCGATGCCGGAAAAGAAGAATGCGTCGCCCGGCCGCAGCTGCGCAGCGAACCCTTCCTCCACCGTCCCCAGCTTGCGCCCATTGGCGAAGCGCACGGCGAGCGCGGGCTGATCGACGATGATCCCGGCGTTCAGGCGATATTGCTGGATGAAGCGGGGGTGGCTGACCCGCCATGTGCTGTCGGGTTCGCGCGTCAGCCGCTTGAAGCGGTCATAGGCGCGCAGCGCATAGCCGCCGCCCTCGATGAAGCCCAGCACATTGGCGAAACTGTCCCTGTCGAGCGCGCTATAGGGCGTGGCGGAACGGATTTCGTCCAGCAGGTCATCCTCGCGGAACGGCGCGGCGCAGGCGAGGGCCATGATATGCTGGGCGAGGACGTCCAGGCTGCCGGGGCGGAAATCGTCGGCGTCGCGCTCGCCCGCCTCGCCCGCGTCGAGCGCGGCACGGGCTTCGAGATATTCGAAGCGGTTGCCGGGGATCAGGATCGCCTCGCTGGGGGTATCGAGCCGGTGGTTGGCGCGGCCGATGCGCTGGAGCAGGCGCGAGCTGCCCTTGGGCGCGCCCATCTGGATCACGCAGTCGACATTGCCCCAGTCGACGCCGAGGTCGAGCGACGCGGTGGCGACGAGGGCGCGCAGCCTGCCGGCCGCCATCGCGCTTTCCACCTTGCGCCGCGCCTCGATCGACAGGCTGCCATGGTGGATGGCGATCGGCAGGTTGGCTTCGTTGGCGTTCCACAATTCCTGGAAGATGAGTTCGGCAAGGCCGCGCGTGTTGCAGAAGATGAGCGTGGTTTCGCGCCGCTCTATCTCCGCCATCACCTGAGTGGCGGCATATTTGCCCGAATGGCCCGACCAGGGAATGCGCCCTTCGGGTATGAAGATTTCGATATGGGGGTCAGCGCCGGGCTCGCCCTCCACCGCGGTGACGGTGTCGATGTCGCCATCGGGCGCGAGCCAGGCGCGATAGGCGTCGACGTCCGCGACAGTGGCCGAGAGGGCGACCCGGCGCAGGGCGGGATTGATCCGCTGAAGCCGGGCCATCGACAGGCTGAGCAGGTCGCCGCGCTTCTGGGTGGCGAAGGCGTGAACCTCGTCGACAATCACGGTCCTGAGGTTCTGGAAGAGCAGGAAACTGTCCTCATAGCTTAGCAGCAACGACAGCGATTCGGGCGTGGTCAGCAATATTTGCGGCGGGCGGGCGCGCTGGCGGGCCTTGCGGTCCGACGGGGTGTCGCCGGTGCGGGTCTCCACCCGGATGGGAAGGTCCATCTCCTCGATCGGCGTCAGGAGGTTGCGGCGCACGTCGACCGCCAGCGCCTTGAGCGGCGAGACGTAGAGGGTGTGCAGGCCCTCGGTCGGGCTTTCGATGAGGTCAGTGAGGGTGGGCAGGAAGCCGGCCAGCGTCTTGCCCGCGCCGGTGGGGGCAACAAGCAGGGCGTGAATCCCAGCCCGCGCGGCGGCGAGCATGTCGCGCTGGTGGCGCCGGGGCGCCCAGCCGCGCGTGGCGAACCAGTTTTCGAGTATGGCGGGGAGGCCAGCGGGCATGGACAGCATGTAGGGCGTGTGGCGCGCCGGCGAAAGCCGGAGACCGGATGCCATGGTGCACCCCTCACCCGGCGCTCCGGCTTTCGCTCGAGACGCTGGAGGAGAGATTTCCGCGCGGATCGGTTCTATACCTCATCCATCACGATCGGCGCGACAGACGCCGCCATCAGGAGATCCCCAATGTCCGGCAAAACCCCGAGCGCCCCGTCAGAAGCCGACCTCACCGGCGCCGAGCCGACGCGCAATCGCCGCCGTCCCAAGACGCCGCTGCGCGAGATCGACGGGCGCAGGCTCAAGCCCGCGACGCTGATGATGGGCCATGGCTATGACCCGTCGCTGTCGGAAGGCTCGCTCAAGCCGCCTATCTTCCTCACCTCCACTTTCGCCTTCGAGAGCGCGGCGGCCGGCAAGCGGCATTTCGAGGGGGTGACGGGCATCCGGCCGGGCGGATCGGAGGGGCTGGTCTATTCGCGCTTCAACGGACCCAATCAGGAGATTTGCGAGGATCGGCTGGCGGTGTGGGAGGAGGCGGAGGACGCGCTGATCTTTTCGAGCGGCATGTCGGCGATCGCCACCACCTTGCTGGCGCTGGTCGAGCCGGGCGACGTCATCGTCCATAGCGCGCCGCTCTATGCCGCGACCGAATCGCTGATCGGGCGCATCCTGGGGCGGTTCGGGGTGCAGTGGCTGGATTTCCCGGCCGGCGCGACCGAGGAAGAGATCGGCGCGGTGATCGAGCGGGCGAGGGGGTTGGGGCGGGTCGCGCTCATCTATCTCGAAAGCCCGGCCAACCCTACCAATGTGCTGGTCGACCTGGACGCCGTAGTCGCGCGGCGCGACTTTCTGTTCGCCGATGCCGACCATGTGCCGCCGATCGCGATCGACAACACCTTTCTGGGGCCGCTGTGGCACCAGCCGCTGGGGCATGGCGCCGACCTCGTCATCTATTCCCTCACCAAATATGCCGGCGGGCATAGCGATCTGGTCGCGGGCGGCGTGCTGGGCGGCGCGGATATCATCAACCGCATCCGGCTGATGCGCAACACCATCGGCACGATCCTGGACCCGCACTCGTCCTGGATGCTGATGCGCAGCCTGGAGACGCTGGAACTGCGCATGAGCCGTGCGGGCGAGAATGCGGCGAAGGTGTGCGCCTGGCTGAAGGACCAGCCGCAGGTCGAGAAGATCGTCTATCTCGGCTTCCCGGAGACCGAGCGGCAGGCCGATATCTATTCTCGCCACTGCACGGGCGCGGGATCGACCTTCTCGCTCTACCTCAAGGGCGGCGAGGCGGAGGCCTTCGCTTTCCTCGACGCGCTCAAGATCGCCAAGCTCGCCGTCAGCCTGGGCGGCACGGAAACGCTGGCGAGCCATCCCGCCGCAATGACGCATCTGTCGGTGCCTGCCGAACGCAAGGCGGCCCTCGGCATCGGCGACAATATGGTGCGCATCTCGATCGGCTGCGAGGATGCGGACGACCTGATCGCCGATTTCAGGCAGGCGCTGCGGGCGGTAGGGGAATAATCCGGACAGCGAATCCGGGCCGGGCGTTTACGCCATCGCAAGGTCGGCCCGCCTAATATGCGCGCGAAGGAGACCGGGCGTGATCCCGACCGAACCCCTGCCCCTGCACCATAGCTGGCCGCTGTTCGACCGGGCGCGCCATTTCGACCTGGGGCTGACCCATGATCCGGTAAGCTTGCCGGTGATGGTTTCCGGCACGGCCGGGCATTGGCAGTGCGATCTGGCCGACGACAGCCTGACCTGGTCGGACGCGGTCTATGACCTGTTCGGCCTGCCGCGCGGCGCGACGCTGAACCGGGCACTGAGCTTGCCGGTCTATTGCGACGAATCGCGCGCCGTCATGGAGCGGCTGCGCGCCTATGCCATCCGCCATCGCCGGGGATTCACCGTCGATCTGAACATCCGGCCGGGTGGCAGGCTGCGGAAGATGCGCCTGATCGCCGCGCCCGAATGCGAGGACGGCCGGGTCGTGCGCCTGCGCGGGGTGAAGCTGGGGCTGGACTAGTCCCAGTCCACCCGCTGCCATCCCCGCTCCGCCGCCAGCTTCGCCAGCGGCCGGTGCGGGTTGGCGGCGATCGCCACGTCCGCGAACTCCAGCATCGGCGCGTCCGACACATGATCCGAATAGGCGCGGATATGGGCGTGGGCGCGGTCGATTGCCTGCGCCGCCATCCATGCCTTGATCATCCGCAGCTTGCCTGTGTCGTAGCAATTTTCGCCTGCGATCCGTGCGCGGACATAGCGCAGGTCCTGGCTGAGGTGATCGGTCGCGATCACCGCGTCGAAGCCCAGAAGCCGCGCGATTGGCTCCACATAGAGGCGGTAGGACGCGGTGGCGAGCACCAGCAGGCAGCCATCCGCCCGATCCCGCGCGATCTGGGCTAGCGCTCCAGCCCGGACATTTTCGTCCACGACCTTCGCTGCATAGCTTTCGACATGGGGCATGAGCCGGGCGCGCTCGACATTGGGGCCGATCATCAGCGCCTGGTTGATTTCCTTGAGGCTCTGGCGACTCATGAGCCTGACGACATATGCAAGCATCATCAGCGCGACGACCGGCAACAGCGCCAGCCGCCACGGCGCCATGCGCCGGGCGACGTGGATGAGGAAGCCGGTATAGGTGCCGGTGAAGGTGATCGTGCGATCCATATCGTAGATCGCCAGATGTCCCATTGCCGGATCGCCCTGTCGCTCTGTCATGCCGCTCCCGAAACTTTTAGGACAGCCCTTCGTTCTGTCGTGCGGATGGGCCGTTTCGGCTTGCCGTGCAACCGATAATGGATCAGTAAAACGCCTAGATGAGCAAAGCCGCCGACCTTGCCGAAGACACGCGCGACGGCGGCACCGTGCTTCGGCTATCGGGGCAGCTGTCTGTGTCATGCCTGAAGGACCTGCCTTCCCGCCTGGAGAAGGTGGAAGGGCCGGTCAGCGCCATCGATCTGACCGACGTCGAGCATGTCGACACGATCGGCGCGTGGACCGTGCATCGCACCGCCAAGCGGCTGGGCGCGGAGATCACGGGCGCCAATGACGATGCGAAGCGGCTGATCGACGCGGTCGGCGATGCGGACGAGCCGGTGTCCATCCGCCCCGACACGTCCCCGCCGCTCAAGCGCGTGATCGGCGAGATCGGCGAGGCGGTGATCAATTCGGGCACGACGCTGATAGGCCTGCTCGGTTTCTTCGGCAGTACGCTGGTCGCGGCCTGGGCGCTGATCCGCCACCCGCGCCGCATTCGCGTCAATGCCGTGGTCCAGCGGTTCGAGGTGGTGGGCGTGTCCGCGCTCGGCATCATCGGCCTGATGAGCTTCCTGATCGGCATCGTCATCGCCCAGCAGGGCGCCGTGCAATTGCGCGCATTCGGCATGGAGATGCTGACGATCAACCTGGTCGGCCGCATCACCTTCCGCGAATTGGGCGTGCTGATGACCGCAATCATGGTCGCGGGCCGATCCGGCTCCGCCTTCGCGGCGCAGCTCGGCACGATGAAGTTGACCGAGGAAATCGACGCGATGCGCACCATCGGCGTGTCGCCGATGGAGGCGCTGGTGCTGCCGCGCACGATTGCGGTCATTGTGATGATGCCGCTGCTCGGCTTCTACGCCTCCATCCTGTCGGTCATCGGCGGCGGGTTCCTGTGCTGGATCGCGCTCGAAATCCCGCCGATCACCTTCATCCAGCGGCTGCGCGAGGTGGTGCCGATAACCGACCTGTATGTGGGCCTCATCAAGGCGCCGGTGTTCGGTCTCATCATCGCGGTCGCCGGCTGCTTCCAGGGGATGCAGGTCAAGGCCAATGCCGAGGAGGTCGGCACGCGCACGACCGCCGCGGTGGTCCAGGCGATCTTCCTCGTCATCGTGCTCGACGCCTTCTTCGCGATGTTCTTCACCTGGCTGGGGTGGAACTGATGACCGAGGATGAGGAACAGCGCGCCGAGGAAGCGCGGATCGAGGAAGCGGTCGAGAGCAGCGACATTGCGATATCGGTGCGCGGCCTCAGCAACAGCTTCGGCGACCAGGTGATCCACAAGGATCTCGACCTGGACGTGCGCAAGGGCGAGATATTGGGCGTGGTCGGCGGGTCCGGCACCGGCAAGTCGGTGCTGATGCGATCGATCATCGGCCTGCAGATCCCCGACGAGGGCGAAGTCCATGTGTTCGGCGAGCCGATGATCGGGCGGCTCGACGACGAGGCACTGGCGATACGCAAGCGCTGGGGTGTGCTGTTTCAGGGCGGCGCGCTTTTTTCGACGCTGACGGTGGCCGAAAATGTCGAAGTGCCGATCCGCGAATATTATCCCGAGATCGGGCCGCAGCTGCGCGACGAGATCGCCGCCTACAAGATCCGCATGACCGGCCTGCCTGCCGAGGCGGGGCCGAAATATCCGGCCGAGCTGTCGGGCGGCATGAAGAAGCGCGCCGGGCTCGCCCGCGCGCTGGCGATCGACCCGGACCTGCTGTTCCTGGACGAGCCGACCGCCGGTCTCGACCCGATCGGCGCGGCGTCCTTCGACGAGCAGACGCGCAAGCTGCAGCAGACGCTGGGGCTTACCGTCTTCCTCATCACCCATGATCTCGATACGCTCTATTCGATCTGCGACCGGGTGGCGGTGCTGGCGGACGGCAAGGTGACGGCGGTCGGCACGATCGACGAACTGCTGGCCACGGACCATCCGTGGATCCAGGAATATTTCAACGGCCCGCGCGGCCGCGCCGCCACCGCAGCGGTGGCGCGCGAGCAGGGCAAGGCTGCCGACAAGGCGGGCACGGCCACGTCCGGAGACGGCAACATGGACAGGAAGCGATAGGAAATGGAAACCCGATCCAACCATGTGCTGGTGGGCACCGTCACGCTGCTGCTGCTGGCGGCGATCATGATCGCGGCCTTCTGGTTCTCGCGCATCGGCGACGGGCAGAATGCGGAATATGACATCTTCTTCAAACAGTCCGTGAACGGCCTCGCCAAGGGGTCGAGCGTCAATTATGCGGGCGTGCCGTCCGGTCAGGTCGAGAAGATCGAGCTGTGGAAGCGCGATCCCGGCTTCGTGCGGGTGCGCATTTCGGTGAAGGACGGGACGCCCGTGCTTCAGGGGACAACGGCGACCATCGCCGGCGTCGGCTTCACCGGCGTGTCCGAGGTCGTACTGGACGGCGCGGTCAAGGGTGCGCCCGCGATCGTCTGCCCGGCCGACAATCCGCGATCGGCCTGCCCCGAAGGCGTGCCGGTGATCCCGACCAAGCCAGGCGCGCTGGGCGAGCTGCTCAACAATGCGCCGCTGCTGCTGGAGCGGCTGTCGAGCCTGACCGAGCGGCTGACCGAACTGCTGAACGACAAGAACCAGCAGTCGATCGCGGGCATATTGGCCAATGTGGAGCGCCTGTCCGATTCGCTGGCGGACCGCAGCCCGGAGATCGCCGCGACGCTGGCTGAGGCAAGGATCGCAGTGCAGCGCACCGGCATCGCCGCCGAACAGATCGGCAAGCTGGCCGGTACGACCGACCGGATGCTGACCGAGGAAGGCCAGCCGCTGATGGCGGACCTGCGCAAGAGCGTGCAGGCGGCCACCCGAAGCATCGATACGCTCGACAAGACGATCGCCGAGGCCCAGCCGGGCGTCAAGGCGTTCAGCACCCAGACCATGCCGGAAGTGAACCAGCTGGTCCGCGACCTGCGCGAGATGAGCCGGTCCTTCCGCGGCGTCGCGGAGAAGCTCGACCAGCAGGGCGCGGGATCGATCGTCGGATCGCCCAAGCTGCCGGACTATAAGCCATGAGGAGGCAGATGATGATTTCCCGGAAACAGGCCGTCGCGCCCCTCGCCATCGCCGCCCTGCTGGCGTTGCCGGGTTGCATATCCTTCGGCGGCAAGCCCCCGTCGCAGCTGCTGTCGCTCGATGCAGCGCAGAAAGTTCCGGCCGGCACCGCGCGCAACGCCGGCGCCGGCCGCAGCCTGATCGTCACCGAGCCCGAAGCGCCCAAGGTTCTGGACACGGTGCGAGTGCCGGTGCAGGTGTCGCCTACATCGGTCGCCTATGTGACGAAGGTGCAGTGGGCCGATACGCCGCGGCACCTGTTCCGCCGCCTGCTGGCGGAAACGATCTCCGCCACGACCGACCGGATCGTGCTGGATGCCGGGCAGTTTTCGGGCGACGGCGGGCAGCGGCTGAACGGTGAACTGGTCGCCTTCGGCATCGACGCAGCCACCAACAGCGCGATCGTCACCTATGACGCGATGCTGACCACGCCCAATGGCGTGGCGATCACCCGCCAGCGTTTCACAGCAAGCACGCCGGTTGGCGGCAAGGTGGAACCGGGCACGATCGGCGCGCCGCTCAACGTGTCGGCCAACAAGGTGGCCGCCGACGTGGCGGCCTGGGTCGCGGCGGTCAAGGAATAAGGCGGGCCCCAGCGGCCCTTCAGCCCAGGCTCTTCACCACCTGCTCGGTCACGTCCTTCG
>JBEVME010000075.1:0-3757 GCA_040508785.1 Sphingobium sp. | reverse complement strand
TAGTCGCCGCCAGGTACGAAATCGCCGCTGCCGGAACCATCGGCGGGCAGGAGGGGCTGTTGCGGGGGAAGGATGGTCTCGTTCAGCCGGGCCAGGCCGGGCAGCGAAATCGTGAACGGACCGATTGGCACGGCGCCGGGGCGGGGCACATAGGCGGCCTGCAGCGGCTCGGCCAGGTCGACTGTGGCGCCCGCAGCCGTTACCGAGACAGCGCCGACAGTGGCGTTGCCCTCTCGTCCGGCGCCGGGACCGCGCAGGATGACCAGCGTCGCCGTCTCGGGATCGGCCTCGACAGCTTGCCCGATGCCGCGCTCGCCACGGGCGATCTCCACCGCCAGCGGGCCGACCACGCCATCAAGGATCGTGCCGCGAATGCCGATGCTTGCCACCGGCGTGGTGATGGATGAGCCGCGCGATCCGCTGCGGCCGGACATGAAGCGGAAAGCTCCCTTGGCCACAGTCGCGGTCATGGAACTGCCGGCCGGATCATAGACGAAGCGATCAATCGTCAGTCGCGCATTGGCGCCAACGGTAAAGGCCGAACGATCAAGCAATTGCAGTTGCAGGCGACTGGCCCCGCCGGTCTGCACCTGATTGCCAAGCGCTACGCGCTGCCGGACGACAGCCGGCAAGGGCTGTGCAGCGGTACTGGCGCGGATGCGCACGTCGTTGACGACAGCGGCGGCAATGCCGATCACTTGCGGCGCGCCGGCGGCAAAAGCACCTCCGGCCAGGATCAGCGGCAAGATCGCGCCCGTCAGCAGCGCGCGCCAGGAAAGGGATGGGCGGGTCATGGCTGTGATGCCTCCTCGCGCGGTTCTTCGCAGGCGCCAGTCGCCTCTGCCCAAAGCGCGTCGGAAAATTCGCTGCCGCGCAGGCTGTCGAACTCGATCAGCGAACCCTGGCGATCATCAAGCCGGCACAGCAGTCCGGCGTGGAGCAGCCGCGCCTCGCGGTTTTCGGGGTTGTTGAGCGCCACGCGTTCCAGCGTCGCCATAGCGCCAAGCAGGTCGCCATCGCGGATCTGCCGCCGCGCCAGCGTCAGTCCGGTGCCGGGCTGCTGCGCGCTTCGTGACAGAGTATCGAGCTGGGCAGGCGTCTCGGCGCGGGCAGGTGCGGCCGAACAGACAAGCCCGGCAAGCGCCATCGCTGCAGATAACCGGCCCATCGTCTGTCTCCCCTTTGCCGCGCCGCGAAGCGGTGCAAACCAGCGGAATAGCACTTCCCGGTCAGGGCCGAAATGCCCTAATCGAACGGTGAGATCAGGCCGCGACGACGCTGTTGCGGCCGCCGCGCTTGGCCGCATAGAGCGCGCCATCGGCGGCGTGAAGAAGATCGTCGGCGCTCTGGCCGGGTTCGTACATACCAACGCCGCAACTGATCGCGGTGCGCAGGGCGCCGCCGCCGGGCAGTGCGATAGCGGCGCTACCGATGGCCGCGACGATGCGGTTGCAAATTTCGTTCACGTCGATCCCGTCCGAGGCATCGATCAGGATCGCGAACTCGTCGCCGCCCAGCCGTCCGACCGCGTCCTGAGCGCGGATCTGGCGGCTGATGCGCGTCGCGATCTCGCGCAGCACGGAATCGCCGGCCAGATGGCCGCTGTTGTCGTTGATCAGCTTGAAGCGATCGACGTCGATCATGGCGATGGCCAGTGCGCCGGCCGGACCATGCGCCAGAGCCGCGTCCAGTCGGTGCATGAAACCGGCGCGATTGAGCACACCGGTCAGCGAATCGGTCATTGCCGAGTGGGCGAGGGCCGTGGCGTGGTGCTTGCGTTCGGTGACGTTGTGGATGCTGGCCAGCGTGCCCGTGCAATGGCCGCGTTCGTCCAGCATCGCGCAGAACGTCGCCTCGAACCAGCGGTCGCTGCCGTCCTGGGCGCGAAACTCCACTGCGTGCAGCGTATCGCGCTCGGCCAGCGCGCGACTGTGCGCGGTTTCGAGGACAGGCTTGCCTGAAGCGCTGATGGCGTCGAAACCGCTACCCACGATCGCGGCTCTGCTTTCGGCCGGCAGGATCTCCGACGAACCCAGGGCCTTGCGGCAGATACCGTCGCGATCGAACTGTGCCAGCAGCGTCGGCGACTGCGACGCCAGCAGGCGGAATGAGCGGTCGCTGTCCTGCAGCTTGCGCATGAGTTCGTCCGATTTCGCCAGCGCTGCCGCGACCGGCATGTTCAGCATCAGCAGCGCTGCCAGATAGAACTGGAAGAAAAACACCTGGAATTGCGGATCGGGGACCAGGACGGCGATCGGGCCGGAATGGGTCAGCGTGCTGGTTGCTCCGATCACTGCGACCAGGATGATCGCCAGCTTGGCGCCCAGCCAGCCGAGGCGGAACGTCACCAGCATCAGCGGCAGGCTGACAAGGAACAGCAGCGGATAAGTCTGGTTGTGGAAGACGAAGGTGGTGACGGCCGCTGCGAGTGCGAGCAGGGCCGCCGCTTCCAGTCGCTGCGTCCATGTCTGTTCGCGAAAGCCGCGTACATAGTCGCCGCGCAGCAGTGCCATCAGGAACGGCGTGACCGTCAGCAGGCCAAGCCCGTCTGCGACGAACCAGGTAAGGAACGACGGCAGAAACGCCGCGCCGTAGAGCAGGACCGTCGTTTGCGCGCCAAACAGTCCGGCCACGGCGGGGGCGATCACGCCGGCCCAGAGCATGAAGCGCCAGACCGAGGCGGGGCTCTTCAGAATTGCGCTTGTCTCGGTCTGCCAGCGCAATCCGCGCGCGGCGACGACGACTTCCACCATGTTGGCAAGGCTGAAGAGCATCGGCGCCGTGATTGCGTCACGGGTGATGAAGTTCGCGGCGGCATTGCCGATGAAGCCGGCGATCAGGATCGGTGCCCATTTCGGCGGCTCCCGCCGCAGCAGCAGGGCGAGGAGCACGGCATTAGGCGGCCAGACGGTGGCGATGCCGCGGCTGGCGTGAGTCAGCTCGATGGTGAGTACCGCCAGCAGGCAATAGACGACACCCGCCACGATCGGGGTCAACCAATTCCGGTGCGCGTCAGCGCTGTCGCGTAGGGCGCGAAGAAGCATCGCCGATGTTAAAGCAGTATATCGTTTTGAAACGCTTAACGGCAGGGAAAGGATAAGAAGATGGATGCGCTTTTTTGAGCATCGCCGGGGTGCGGCTGACGGAACGCGTGCCCGCCTTGACCGCGCGGCCGATTCCGCCTAGGGGCCTGTCGATCTCGGGCGTGGCTTTGCTTTGTCCGCAGTATTGAGCTGAACATTGCCGGTGCGTCCAGTCTCTGGGCAATCCGTCAAAGTAACCCGGCGCCATGGCGCGGGTGGAGTGTTTTCGGCTCACGATGCGCACGTCGGGCGGTTTCGCCTGGCGGTTTCGTGCAGCGTGGGATTTTCCGGCTTCCTCCATCCTTCCAGCGCGCTGACCGGTTCGGGTCATGCCTGCCTGTTGTGCTGCGAAAGCGGCGCGGGGCAGCCGGTCCGTTTCGGTTCTCCGCCCGCAAGGGGCGATCCGCGCCGGCAATTCCGCCGGCTCGGCAATGCAAGGTGAAGAGTACTTCATGCCGACTATCAACCAGCTGATCCGCAAGGGTCGCGAGCCGCAGAAGGCCAAGTCGAAGGTTCCTGCGATGGAGCAGAACCCGCAGAAGCGCGGCGTTTGCACCCGCGTCTATACGACGACGCCGAAGAAGCCGAACTCGGCACTTCGCAAGGTCGCCAAGATCCGCCTGACCAACAGCCGCGAAGTCATTTCGTATATTCCGGGTGAAGGCCACAACCTG
>JBEVME010000070.1:0-38399 GCA_040508785.1 Sphingobium sp. | reverse complement strand
CTGGGAATCGTCGCGTTGGTCTGGGCAAGCTGCGCGCGCGCCTGTTCGGCATCCAGCGAGGAGACGAGGCCCGCCTGCAGCCGCCAGCCGGCAATGTCGTAATTGTCCCGCTGGATCGCCTGCGTTTCGCGGGCGATGCGCAGCTGTTCCTGGGTGGCGCGCGCCTGCACATAATTGGTGACCAGTTCGGCGATCACCGTGCGGCGAACCGAGGCGAGGTCGTAGCCCGATGCGGCGAGATCGGCACGGGCCGCTTCCGAGCCGCGCGCCAGTTCGCCGAACAGATCGACCTGCCAGCTGGCGCTGGCGCCGACGGAATAGCTGCTGCTCCATTTGCCGCTACCGCTGCTGATGACGTTGCCGTTGCTGTCGACGCGCGTGCCGCCGCCCGCGCTGTTGTAGTTGCGCCCGCCGGATGCGGAAGCATCGACCTGAGGGGCGAAGGCGGCGTTGGTCTGGCGCAGCGATTCCCGTGCCTGACGAAGGCGGGCCTGGGCCTGCACTATGTCAAGATTGGCGGCGACCGCGCGATCGACGAGGGCGGACAGGACCGGATCATCGAGGCGCGTCCACCAGCTGGCGAGGGCCGTTTCGTCCACGGGCGCGGCGGTGCCCTGGCTGTAGGCGGCGGGGACGCCGAGCGAGGCCGTGGCCGGCGCCCGGTAATCGGGCCCGGCGGCGCAGGCATTCAGCGCCAGCGCCGATCCCACGATCAAGACAATGCGATATCGCACCTTTCCCAAGCACTCCGTCGTCGTTAAAGGGCCGCAGGCGCCCCCCTCCGGCGATCCACTGTCGGTGCATTCCATGCCGCAAGGAACGGGGCCTCTCAACGGCATTTGTGTCGTAAAATGTAACGCATGTGAAAAGCCGCGCTTTCGATAGGGGCCGGTCGGAGGATGGACGATGAGGGCATTTCTGTTTCCGGGGCAAGGCAGCCAGTCGGTTGGCATGGGCAAGGCATTGGCCGACGCAAGTCCCGCCGCGCGCGAATTGTTCCAGGAGGTCGACGAGGCGCTGTCACAGAGCCTGTTCCGGCTGATGACGCAGGGCCCCGAAGGCGACCTGACCCTGACCGAGAATGCGCAGCCGGCGATCATGGCCAACGCCATCGCGACGCTGCGGGTGATGCAGAAGGAAGGCGGGCTGAGGCTGGCGGAGAAGGGCGATTATGTCGCTGGGCACAGCCTTGGTGAGTATAGCGCGCTGTGCGCGGCGGAGGCGTTCGATATTGGCACCACGGCGCGGCTGTTGAAGCTGCGCGGTCGCGCGATGCAGGCGGCGGTGCCGGTAGGCGTCGGGGCGATGGCGGCGCTGCTTGGCGCCGATATCGAGAAGGCGCAAGGCCTGGCCGACGCTGCGGCGCAGGGCGAGGTGTGTACCGTCGCCAACGACAATGATCCCAGCCAGGTAGTGATTTCGGGCCATAGGGGCGCGATCGAGCGGGCGATCGCGATGGTCAAGGACCACGGCATCAAGCGCGGCGTGCTGTTACCGGTGTCCGCACCCTTCCATTGCCCGCTGATGCAGCCCGCCGCAGAGGCGATGGAGGAGGCGCTGGCCAAGGCCGCGATTTCCGCGCCGCTGCTGCCGGTCTATGCCAATGTGCTGGCCGCGCCGATCGCCGACCCGGACGAGATCAGAAAGCGGCTGGTCGAGCAAGTGACCGGCCGCGTCCGCTGGCGCGAGTCGGTGAGCGCGATGTGGGACGCGGGGGTAACGGAATATGTCGAACTGGGCGGCAAGGTGCTGGGCCCCATGGTCAAGCGCATCGCGCCGGATGCGACGGTGAGGAGTATTGTGACGATGGACGATATCGAGGCGGCGCTGGGCAGCTTTTGAGTATTTAATTCGCGCAGAGGCGCAAAGAACGCAGAGGGGTTGTGCGCGCAATTGACGATATCTCTCGGGACGTGATCGGGGTTGCGATGCAGATACATCGCGAGCTTGGTCCCGGCTTGCTTGAAAGCGTCTATGAAATGCTGCTGGCGGCCAAGCTTGGCCGGCTGGGCTATAAGGTCGATCGGCAGCAGCCGATCGACATAGAATATGATGGTATGCGGTTCGACGCGGCGTTCCGCATCGACATCATCGTGGACGATCAGCTGATTGTTGAAGTGAAATCGATCGAACAGCTGGGTAAGGTGCATGCAAAACAATTGCTTACCTATCTCCGTCTGACTCATCAGCCCGTAGGGCTGATCCTTAATTTCGGTGCCGAAACGATGAAGGATGGTATCAAGCGCCTCGTCAACAACTACACCGACTCTGCGTCCTCTGCGCCTCTGCGCGAACAATTTAATCCGGAGTAAGACGATGTTTGACCTAACAGGCATGACCGCATTGGTGACCGGCGCTTCGGGGGGGATCGGGTCGGCGATCGCGAAGGGGCTGGCGGCGCAGGGGGCGACTTTGGCGCTTTCGGGTAGCAATTCCGAAAAGCTGGAGGCCTTCGCGGCCGAGCTTGGGGGCGATCACAAGGCGCTGGTCTGCAACCTGTCCGACCCCACCTCGGTCGATGCACTGATCCCGCAGGCTGTCGAGGCGCTGGGCGGCAGGATCGACATATTGGTCAACAATGCGGGGATCACCCGCGACAATCTGATCTTGCGGATGAAGGACGACGAGTGGCGCGATGTCATTTCGGTCAATCTGGAGGCCGCCTTCCGGCTGATGCGCGCGGCCGCCAAGCCGATGATGAAGGCGCGGTTCGGGCGGATCATCTCGATCACGTCGGTCGTGGGTGTCACGGGCAATCCGGGGCAGGCCAATTATGCGGCGTCCAAGGCCGGCATCATCGGCATGTCCAAGAGCCTGGGCCAGGAGCTGGCGAGCCGGGGCATCAACGTCAATTGCGTGGCGCCCGGCTTCATCCGGTCCGCCATGACGGATTCGCTGAACGACGCGCAGAAGGGCGCGATCCTGACCAAGATTCCCGCGGGCGACCTGGGCGATGGCGCCGATATCGGTGCGGCCGTGGTCTACCTGGCGAGCCGCGAGGCCGGCTATGTCACCGGGCAGACGCTGCATGTGAACGGCGGCATGGCGATGATCTGACGAGGGCGCGTCAGGCCGGTTTCAGGCGAGCGAAGCGCTGCGCCACGGGCGCCCACATCGCGTCGAGGATGACCGCGCGCCGGCCCGCCAGATACAGCACCGCGACCGCCGCGATCAGGTTGATCGGGATATGCGTCCCGGCGGAAACGGTGCGCCCGAACAGCGGCGCCATCCAGGCGAAGGCGAGCCAGCTAGGCTCGAACGGCAGCGCCCCGCGCCTGCGCATGTCGGCGTAGAGGAAGGCGATCGCCATGCCCAGCAGGACGAAGTCGTAATCCAGCACATAGGGCGTGCAGAGCAGCGCCGCGCTGAGCGCCGCCGCGCCGCGTACCTCCATCGATCCGCGCCAGGCGACCAGCGCCGCCACGACGATGGCGCAGGCGGCGACGATCGACTGGACGGCATAGGCGAGAGCGATCGGTCCGCCCCACTGGCGGATGGCGGAGAAGGGGCTTTGTATCTTTTCCCAGCCGGTGGCGCCGGCCTCTATGATGATGTGGCGGGTGAGCGGCAGGGAATCGATGAACGCCTGCCATACCGGCCAGCCCCAGATGGCGAGGGTCACAGCGCACAAGGCGCCGACCGTCAGTCCGGCCGAAGCGAACGCGCGCCAGTTGCCGCGCGCGGCGATCAGCACCGGGATCAGCACCGCGAATTGCGGCTTGTAGACAAGCGCCCCCAGCAGGATGCCCGCGATCCACGGTCGCCGGTCCAGCAGCAGCATTCCGCCGCCGAGCAGGCTGGCGGTAAGGAAGGCGTTCTGGCCATGGCCGAGGCAGACCAGCACTACCGGCGCGCCGAGCGCCACGAGCAGCGCGTCGCGGTCGCCCGGCAGGATGCGGCGGACGAGCGCAAGGGTCATTGCCAGGGTCGTGCCCTGCCATATTGCGAGCGCGGCGACATAGGGAAGCGACGCCAGCAGCGTAGCAATCAGCAGAAAGGGCGGGGGATAATGCCAGCCATAGAAGGGGATTTTCGGATCGTGGTGGATCGCCTTCTGCACTTCATGATGGATGGGCCAGCTCCAGGCCTCGGCCGCGCGGCCATGGTCGGCCATCCAGCCGGCGGTCCAGACATTTGAAAAATCCGTGCCGAGCGGGCGGCCGAGCGCATCGACGGTGCCGTGCGCCGTCAGGAAGAGATAGAGCAGGCCGATCACGGTCGATGCCAGCACCAAAATGGCGGTGAGGCGCACGCGCGCCCGCGTCACCAGCACATCGGGGAAAATGGGGCCGCTCATCCGCCTTCATTGGCACTGCCGGCTGAAATTTTGGTAAATGGACCGTTACGGCGCGCAATGTCGCCTCTTGCCTAGCGCCGGGCTTGGCACTAGGGCGAGGCTTAACGGTTGTTCAGACCGGCCATCGGGTACCCAGAAAGAAGGACCACTCATGAGTGAGACCGCGGATCGCGTAAAGAAAATCGTCGTCGAGCATCTGGGCGTTGAAGCCGAAAAGGTGACCGAGGATGCCAGCTTCATCGACGATCTGGGCGCGGACAGCCTCGACATCGTCGAACTGGTGATGGCGTTCGAGGAAGAGTTCAGCGTCGAGATCCCCGACGATGCCGCCGAGAAGATCGCCACCGTCAAGGATGCGATCGACTATATCGACAGCAAGCAGTAAGGCGCGTCGCGGCCGCCATGTGCAGGCCGCAATGCGTGATGAAAGGGGCTCCTCCTGTCCGGCCGTGCCGGGTTTCGGGGAGCCTTTTCGTATCTGGCGCGCCGTTCCCATAACCCGCCAAAGGGGCTAAGGGGCGGCGGAAGGCCAACAGGATATTCGGAGCAAGGATATGCGTCGCGTCGTCGTAACCGGCCTCGGCATGGTGAGCCCGCTCGGCGGGGATGTCGAAACAACGTGGAAGAACATCATCGCGTCCAAGTCCGGCGCGGCGCGGATCACGCGGTTCGACCCCACCGATTACAAATGCCGCATCGCCTGCGAGGTGAAGCCGGCCGACCATCCCTATGGCTTCGACCCCAATCTGGAGGTGGACCACAAGGTCCAGCGCCAGGTCGACCTGTTCATCGTGTTCGGCATCGCCGCTGCGAGCGAGGCGCTCAAGGATGCCGGCCTGCTCGACATGAGCGAGGAGGAGCGGTATCGCGCCGGCTGCTCGATCGGATCGGGCATTGGCGGCCTGCCGGGCATAGAGAGCGAATCGCTGGTGCTGGCCAACAAGGGGCCGGGCCGCGTATCCCCCCATTTCGTGCACGGCCGCCTCATCAACCTGATTTCGGGGCAGGTTTCGATCAAATATGGCCTGATGGGTCCCAATCACGCGGTCGTCACTGCCTGTTCGACCGGCGCCCATTCGATCGGCGACGCGGCGCGGATGATCGCGGCGGACGATGCCGACGTGATGCTGGCGGGCGGCGCGGAAAGCGCGATCTGCCCGATCGGCATCGCCGGCTTCGCGCAGGCGCGGGCGCTCAGCACCCAGTTCAACGACGAGCCGGAGCGGGCGAGCCGTCCCTATGACGTCGATCGCGACGGCTTCGTCATGGGCGAGGGCGCGGGCGTGGTGGTGCTCGAGGAATATGAGCACGCCAAGGCGCGCGGCGCGAAAATCTATGCCGAAGTGATCGGCTATGGCCTGTCGGGCGACGCCTATCATGTAACCGCGCCGCATCCCGAAGGATCGGGCGCATTCCGCTCCATGCAGATGGCGCTCAAGAAGTCCGGCCTTGCGCTCGAGGATATCGACTATGTGAATGCGCACGGCACGTCCACGCCGTTGGGCGACGAGCTGGAGCTGGGCGCGGTGCGCCGGCTGTTCGGCGACAATATCAAGAGCATGTCGATGAGCTCGACCAAGTCGGCGATCGGTCATCTGCTGGGCGGCGCAGGCGCGGTGGAAAGCATCTTCTGCATCCTCGCCATGCGCGACGGCATCGTGCCGCCGACGCTCAACCTCGACAATCCGAGCGAGAGCTGCCTGGGGGTCGACCTGGTCCCGCATGTCGCCAAGGAGCGCAAGGTGCGCGCGGTGCTCAACAACAGCTTCGGGTTCGGCGGCACCAATGCGTCGCTGATCATGAAGGCGATCTGAGGACATATGTGATGCGGCGGTTCGGCATCGGCGTTCTTCTGCTCGGCCTGGCCATCGCCGCATTCGTGGCGTTTCGCTTTTACCATGGCTGGACAGAGGCGGGGCCGGCGCGGCATGACATCACGCTGAGCGTGCCGGAAGGCGCAACGCTGACCACGGCGGCGCTGCTGCTCAAGAAGGCTGGCGCGGTGCGTTCGGCGGACGCTTTCCTGACGCGGGCGAAGCTGCTGGGCGGCGGCGCGCCGATCAAGGCGGGCGAATTTTCGATCCCCGCCGGGGCGAGCAACGCCGACATCCTCTCGATCCTGCAGGGCGGCAAGACGGTCAGCCGCCTTGTCACCATCCCGGAGGGTATGCCGTCCATCCTGGTGCATGAGCGGCTGATGGCGAACGACCAGCTGACGGGCGCGATCCCGGTGCCTGCCGAGGGCAGCGTGCTGCCGGACAGCTATGCGTTCGACAAGGGGGAGAGCCGCGCGGCCGTCCTCAAGCGGATGCAGGCTGCGATGGACAAGGCGCTGGCCGAGCTATGGGCCGACCGCGCCGGAAATACGCCCGTCAAGACCCCGGCCGAAGCGATCATCCTGGCCAGCATCGTCGAGAAGGAGACGGCGATCGGCAAGGAGCGGCCGATGGTCGCGGGGGTCTATGCCAACCGGCTGCGCGCAAACATGATGCTGCAGGCCGATCCGACGATCATCTATCCGCTGACGCGCGGCAAGCCGCTGGGCCGCCGCATCCGCAAGTCGGAGATCGCGGCGGTGAACGATTACAACACCTATGCGATGATCGGCCTGCCCAAGGGGCCGATCGCCAATCCGGGCCGCTTGTCCATATTGGCGGTGCTGCATCCGGCCGAGACCAGGGCGCTCTACTTCGTCGCCGACGGCAAAGGCGGCCATATTTTCGCCGACACCTACCAGCAACATAATGAGAATGTGCGCAAATGGTTCGAGATCAGGCGGTCGCGCGGAGAATTATGACGTACGCGCCCTCCCCGCAAGTGGGGAGGATCAACTCACCGCAGGACGCCCTTCGCCACCAGATTGCGCGCGTACAGCACCTCGAACAGCGCGATCGCGAAGACCAGCGCGGGGAAGGCCGTGGCGGTCACCACGCCCTTGGCCGCGATCAGATCGGTGGCGAAGAAGGTGTAGCCGAACTGGATGATGACGCTCACCAGCGAGACGAGGAATAAAAAGGAGGCGATCGCCTTGCGCAGCAGCAGCGCGATTGCGCCGAGCGTGCCGGTGGTCACGGCGATGGCGAAGATCACCCATAGCCAGGGCGGCATCGCGGCGAAGGCGCGCGCACCGGCCGGGTCGGTCCTGGCCAGTTCGCCAAGATCCATGTTGAATTGGCCGATGAAGGCCGCAATGCCGACAAGGCCCCAGATCAGCAGGATGATGCCGACGATCGTGACGGAACGTGAAGCGGGCATGGTCTGTCTCCCCTCCGATGATGCCGCGCCATGTTTGTGCGGCGCCGCGCGGAACCATATCCTGTATGGACGCTTTGCGGAAGCGTAACGATTGACGCCGCGATCCAGAAGGAGACAGTTGATGCAGGGCCGTTCCGTACCCGATGTGACACTCAAGACCCGCGTCCGCGACGAAACTATCGACGGGCCCAATCCCTTTCGCTGGCAGGATGTGCAGACCGGCGACCTGTTCGCGGGCAAGCGCGCCGTCGTCTTTTCGCTGCCGGGCGCCTTCACCCCCACCTGCTCGACCGAGCAATGCCCGGCATTCGAGCGCTTCTACGACGATTTCAAGGCGCTGGGCGTGGACGACGTCTATTGCATCGCGGTCAACGACGCCTTCGTCATGTATCAGTGGGGCAAGCATCTGGGCGTGAAGAATGTGAAGCTGCTGCCGGACGGATCGGGCGACTTCACCCGGCGCATGGGGATGCTGATCAAGAAGGACCATCTGGGCTTTGGTGATCGCAGCTGGCGCTATGCCATGGTCGTGGACGACGGCCGTGTCGCTGCCTGGTTCGAGGAGCCGGGGATCAATGATAGCGGTGAGGATGAAGACCCCTATGGCGAAACCCGGCCCGAGCCGGTGATCGACTGGCTGAAGGCTAACCCCAAAAGCTGAACGGAGCAGCGTGACCGCGCCGATCATAGTCACCGCGCTGATGGGGCAGGCGGATTTCGCCTGGGCTGACGGGTTGCGGCGGGCCCATTTTCCGCCCGAGCGCAACCAGGTCCCGGCGCATCTGACCCTTTTCCACCACCTGCCTCCCTCGCTGCTCGGTGAGGTGAAGGCCCGCTTGAAGCGGCTGTGCGCGGGGCCGGCGCCCGAGGCGCGCCTGGCCGAGGTCATGCTGCTGGGACAGGGGGTCGCCTATCGGGTGGACAGTCCAGCCCTGCTGGCGATGCGCGACGAACTGGCCGACGCGTTCGCGGGGCTGCTGACGCCGCAGGACCAGGCGCGCCCAAGGCTGCACGTCACGGTTCAGAACAAGGTGGCGCCGCCGGTGGCGAGGGCGCTGGCCGAGGCGTTGCGGGCGGCGTTCCGGCCCCGCCCCCTGACGATAGCGGGGCTGGCCGCCTGGCACTATCACGGCGGGCCTTGGGAGCTGGCGACGGAGGCGCGGTTCAGGGGGTAGGGCGACGCCACCTGCTGGCTTTTTGTCAATGACGCGGCGAATTCGCCTAAAGTCGTCCGGTGCCGGCGACAACGGCCTTGGCGGATGATCCTGTGACGGCTGCGCGGCTACTTCGCGTCGGGCAGTTCGGGTTCCAGCAGCCGGTGGAGATGGACGATGACGTAGCGCATCGCGGCATCGTCGACCGTGCGCTGGGCGGCGCCGCGCCAGGCCGCTTCGGCCGAGGCGTAGTCGGGAAAGACGCCGACGAAATCGACGGCGTTCAGATCGACGAAATCCAGTCCCTGGGGATCCTTGACCCGGCCGCCCATCACCAGATGCATCTTGCTCATATCGTGCCCCGCTGTGCTTTGATCATGTTCCCGATAGCAAGCGGGGCGCCGTCCTCCAAGGACGACGCCCCCGCCGGCATGTGCATTATCCGACGAAGCAGTTACCTTTTCGGCAATCGCGCCTTCAAAAGGTCGCTGATCGCTTCGGCCTTGTCTGCCACCAGCGCGACGATCTCGTCGGCAAGGCGCGCCGCCTTGCCCGTGAGGTCTGCAGAGGCGGCCGCGTCCCGCGCGCTCGCGGCGGCGTCGCCGGCCGCATGATAGGCGCTCTCCGCCCCCGATTTCAACGTCTCTGCTCCACCCGCTGCGGCTGTACGGGCGGCGAGTGCCGCCTCCACAAGACCAGCGCCGGCCGTGGTTACCAGACCGGGCAGAGCGCGCATCGCGGCCCGGCTCTTGGGGAACATCCAGGCGATGATGGCGCCGGCCGCCACCGCGCCGGCCACCGCGACGATCGGATGTTCCTGAACGATCTCATTGGCGCGGCCGGCCACTTTCTGGGTCCGGTCGCGTGCATCGACATAGGCGCTCTTGCCCGTCTCGATGAGGTCGCTCGCGCCTTCCCGCGCCTTGCCGGTGCCATCCTTGATCGCGCCGGTCGCGCTTCCGGCGATATCGTTCGCGGCATCGCGAACGCGGCCCAGTTGCGTGCGGATATCAGCCATTGTCATTCTCCCATTCGCCTGTCCTTGCCCGAACGTACAGCCGGTGCAAAAGGCTCCCGATCGGCCGGCGCGCCAGATAGGCGACGAAGGCAGTCGCGCCCGCCGCTGTGGCCCATGGCCGATCACGGACCGCGTTTACGACGCCGGTTCCGGCGTCCTGCACCTTTTGCACGATCGCGCCCTTGAGGTCGTCGCCGAGGCGGCCGGGCGCGATGCGGGCGCGGGTCTGCGACAGGCTGTCGAGGAAGAGCCCACGCCTTATCCGCGCTTCTTCGACAGCGGCGCGATAGGCGTCGCCGCGCTTCACGAGCGCATGTCCCGGTTCATGCGCACGATCCGGGCGCGGATCAGCAGGCCAAGCATGATCACGACCAGCAGCGCACCACCGAATATGGCGCAGGCCGCCCAGACCGGCCCGAGCCGGGGGGCGAGCGCGATGACGAGGCCGACCAGGAGCGCGACGAGCCCGGCAAAGAACAGGGTGAGCGCCAGGGTCCCAAGGATCGCCGCATCGCGCACACCGCCTGCAAAGATGCCTGCGCGCAGCTTTTGCCGTTCGACTTCCGCCTGCGCGTAGGCGCGCCCGTCGGCGTAGAGCTGCGCGAAGCTGCTGCCGACGCTGTCGTGCGCGTCATCGACGTCGGGCAGTGCCTCCGGCTCTGCCTGCTCCTGTGTCACCAGCCCCTCCGGCACTTGCGCGGCAATGATCGGTCGTTCTCTGGCCAGTACGCTCAGGCTTCGTCATCCGATCCCTTGGCGAGGCGCATCAGCACAAAGCCGACCACGGCGGCCGCGCCGATCGCGACGGCGGGGCTCTTGCGCACGAAGTCCTTCGCTTCGGTCAGGAGCTGGTCCACATCCTTGCTGTCGAGGGTCTTGGCCGCACTGGCAACGGATTCGGCCGCCTGGCGCGCATAGTCGCCATATTGCGGCCCGAGCTTGGCATCGACGGTGCCGGCGGTGTCGGTGATGAGCTTGGCCAGACTCTGCATCGCCGAGCCGGTCTTGTCCTTGGCGGCGCCAGCGGCGGACTTCGCGGTCTTGCCCGCCTGTTCCTTGATCGGGTCGATATGGGCCTTCCAGTCGACCGCGTTCAGCTTTTCAGCGGCTGTCTTGGCTGCCTTTTCGGCCTGCTCCTTGAGCGGGGCGATCTGCGCCGCCCAGCCGTGCGACGCAGCGCCGTTGCCGGGCTTGGTAGCCGCCTTGCGCGTCGCCGCGTTCTTGACCGGTGTCGCTTTCACCGCCACCGCTTCCGTGGCGGTCTTGACCGGCTTGGCCTTGACAGGCTTGGCGGCCCTCTTGGGACCCTTGGCGGACGGGGTGTCGGGGGTATCGGCCATAATATTGGTCTCCTCGAGAATTTCGCTCGTGCCGGCGTCGCGGTTCTTCGAGAGAACCTAATGCTTTGCGCCTGCGAACAGTTCCGTAACCGTTATCATCCCGAGCATCGGCATTTTCAAGGCCGAGGCAAGCCCCGACATTGCCAATGGACGAGCCGCTGGCTAAGCGGTGCGCGACAGCCATGCCAGGCAGCCTAACAGGGAGCGACCATGACCGCCATTCTGAACGTCCACGCCCGCCAGATTCTCGACAGCCGGGGCAATCCCACGGTCGAGGTCGACGTGACGCTGGAGGACGGCGCCTTCGGCCGCGCGGCAGTGCCTTCGGGTGCGTCGACCGGCGCCTACGAGGCGGTGGAAAAGCGCGACGGGGACAAGTCGAAATATCTGGGCAAGGGCGTGCTCGCCGCGGTCGAGGCGGTGAATGGCGAGATCGCCGACGAGATCGTCGGGCTGGACGCCGAGGACCAGGGCGAGGTCGATGCCGCGATGATCGCGCTCGACGGGACCGAGAACAAGTCGCGGCTGGGCGCCAACGCCATATTGGGCGTGTCGCTCGCTGCCGCGAAGGCGGCCGCCGATGCGCGCGGACTGCCGCTCTATCGCTATGTCGGCGGGGTGAGCGCCCATGTGCTGCCGGTGCCGATGATGAACATCATCAACGGCGGCGAACATGCCGACAACCCGATCGACTTCCAGGAATTCATGATCATGCCGGTCGGCGCGGAGAGCATCGCCGATGCCGTGCGGATCGGGTCGGAAATCTTTCACACGCTCAAGAAGGGCCTGCACGACAAGGGGCTGGCGACGTCGGTCGGGGACGAGGGCGGTTTCGCGCCGAACATCGCCTCCACCCGTGACGCGCTCGACTTCATCATGCTGTCGGTCGAAAAGGCCGGATACAAGCCGGGCGACGACGTCGTGCTGGCGCTGGATTGCGCCGCGACCGAATTCTTCAAGAACGGCAGGTACGAGATTTCGGGCGAGGGCCTGTCGCTTTCCCCGGTCGAAATGGCCGACTACCTCGCCGCGCTTACCGCCGACTATCCGATCAAGTCGATCGAGGACGGCATGAGCGAGGATGATTTCGAGGGCTGGAAGGCGCTGACCGACAAGATCGGCGACAAGGTCCAGCTGGTCGGCGACGACCTGTTCGTGACCAACCCGGCGCGCCTGTCCATGGGCATCGGCAAGGGGCTGGCCAATTCGCTGCTGGTCAAGGTCAACCAGATCGGCACGCTGACCGAAACGCTGGCCGCCGTCGATATGGCGCACCGTGCCAGATATACCGCCGTCATGTCGCACCGTTCGGGCGAGACCGAAGACGCGACCATCGCCGACCTGGCGGTTGCGACCAACTGCGGCCAGATCAAGACGGGCTCGCTCGCGCGGTCGGACCGGCTGGCCAAGTATAACCAGCTGATCCGGATCGAAGAGGAGCTGGGCGGCATCGCACGCTATGCGGGGCGGTCGATCTTCCAGTGATCGGGCGGGGCGGCCCATCGGCGACGATGGGCCCGCCCCCTCGTGACAACGGTTGACCGCAAATTAACCATTTTTTCCTTGCGGGTAGCCCGGCGCTGTGATCCATCAGACACCCATGGCGCATATCGCGAAATTACGGTCGCTGCTCTTCTCTGCCTTTGGCCCGGCGATCGCTATACTCCTGCTTCTCTTCTTCGGCGGCTATGTCGTGCTGGGTTCCAGCGGCGTGCTGGCGTGGGGCGATTACTCACGCGAACTGCACGCGGCCCGGGTGGAATTGAAGCGCGTCGAGCAGCAGCGCGCCGACCTGAACAACCGGGTCGACCTGCTCGATCCGCGCCGCGTCGACCCCGATCTCAGCGACGAACTGATCCGCAGGCAGCTGGGCGTCGTGCGGCATGACGAGGTCATCGTTCCGCTGACCTGATCTGCGCGTCCGACCCGTCCCAGCGCATTGCATTGGGCGCGGCTCTGCCCCTATATCTGCATCGTCCGGGCGTCGACCTTCCGACGCCACTCCCCCGGTGTCATGCCAGTAGAGGATAGTAACTTGGCGAAAGCATCCGCAGCGCGTGCCAAAGCGGCCCCCGATCCCGGCGCGGACCATAACCGGCCGCGCCCCGACGCGCCGACGCCCTACAAGCCGAGCAGGGACGAGCTGCTGGAATTCTATCGCCAGATGGTGCTGATCCGGCGTTTCGAGGAGAAGGCCGGGCAGCTGTACGGCCTCGGCTTCATCGGCGGCTTCTGCCACCTCTATATCGGGCAGGAAGCCGTGGCGGTGGGCATCCAGTCCGCGCTGGAGCCGGGCAAGGACAGCGTCATCACCGGCTATCGTGACCACGGCCATATGCTGGCCTATGGCATCGACCCCAATGTCATCATGGCCGAACTGACCGGGCGCGAGGCGGGCATCTCGCGCGGCAAGGGCGGTTCGATGCACATGTTCAGCGTCGAGCATAAATTCTACGGCGGGCACGGTATCGTCGGGGCGCAGGTATCGCTCGGCACCGGCCTCGGCTTCGCGCATAAATATCGCGGCGACGGCGGCGTGTGCGTCGCCTATTTCGGCGACGGCGCGGCGAACCAAGGCCAGGTCTATGAAAGCTTCAACATGGCCGAGCTGTGGAAGCTGCCGATGATCTACGTCATCGAGAACAATCAGTACGCGATGGGCACCAGCGTCAACCGCTCGTCGGCGGAGGATCAGTTGTACCGTCGCGGCGAGAGTTTCCGCATTCCGGGCGTCCAGGTGAACGGCATGGACGTGCTGGCGGTGCGCGGCGCGATCGAGGAAGCGCTGAAATGGGTGAAGGACGGCAATGGGCCGATCCTGCTGGAAATGAAGACCTATCGCTATCGCGGCCATTCCATGTCCGACCCGGCCAAATACCGGTCGCGCGAGGAAGTGCAGGAGATGCGCGAGAAGTCCGACCCGATCGAGGCCGTCAAGAAGGCGCTGATCGCCGCCGGCCTGAGCGAAGACGATATCAAGGGAATCGACACCAAGGTGCGCAAGATCGTCAGCGAAGCGGCCGATTTCGCCGAAAGCTCGCCCGAGCCGCCGCTGTCGGACCTCTATACCGACGTGCTGGTGGAGCAATATTGATGGGTATCGAGATCAAGATGCCGGCGCTGTCTCCAACCATGGAGGAAGGCACGCTCGCCAAATGGCTGGTCAAGGAAGGCGACGACGTGCAGTCGGGCGACATATTGGCAGAGATCGAGACCGACAAGGCGACGATGGAGTTCGAGGCTGTCGACGAGGGCAAGATCGGCAAGATCATGGTGGCCGAGGGCACCGAGGGCGTGAAGGTGGGCACCGTGATCGCCACGATGGCCGGCGAAGGGGCGAGCGAAGCCGCGCCGACCGCGCAAGCACCGTCGGCCAAGACGCCTGCCGCTGAGGAAAAGGCGGCCGAAAGCGCGTCCCCCGCCAAAGCGGAGGATGCGCCAGAAGCCCCGAAGAAGGCGGAGAGCGGCACCGCCAAGCTGGCGAGCGACGTCAAGCCCGCAGCCGACCCGGCAATCCCGGAAGGGACGGAATATGTGAAGATGACCGTGCGCGAGGCATTGCGCGACGCGATGGCCGAGGAGATGCGGCTGGACGACCGGGTCTTCGTGATGGGCGAGGAGGTCGCCGAATATCAGGGCGCCTACAAGGTGACCCAGGGGCTCCTCGAAGAATTTGGCGCAAAGCGGGTGATCGATACGCCGATCACCGAATATGGCTTTGCCGGCATCGGCACGGGCGCCGCGATGGGCGGGCTGAAACCCATCATCGAATTCATGACCTTCAACTTCGCGATGCAGGCGATCGACCACATCATCAATTCGGCGGCCAAGACCAATTATATGTCCGGCGGCCAGATGCGCTGCCCGATCGTGTTTCGCGGTCCCAACGGCGCCGCCAGCCGGGTGGGCGCGCAGCACAGCCAGAATTACGGTCCCTGGTATGCCAGCGTGCCCGGCCTGATCGTGATCGCCCCCTATGATGCGTCCGACGCGAAGGGGCTGCTGAAAGCCGCGATCCGTTGCGGGGACCCGGTGGTGTTCCTGGAGAACGAGCTGCTTTACGGCCGCAGTTTCGACATGCCCAAGGTGGACGATCATGTCCTGCCGATCGGCAAGGCGCGGATCGTGCGGGCGGGCACGAAGGTTACGCTGGTCAGCTATTCGATCGGCGTCGGCCTGGCGCTGGATGCGGCGGAAACGCTGGCCGCGGAGGGGATCGACGCCGAGGTGATCGACCTGCGCACGCTACGCCCGCTCGACACCGCAACCGTGCTGGAGAGCCTGAAGAAGACCAACCGCCTGGTCGTGGTGGAAGAAGGCTGGCCGACCTGCTCGATCGCCTCGGAAATCGCGGCGGTGGTGATGGAACAGGGCTTCGATGATCTCGACGCGCCGGTGCTGCGCGTCACCAACGAGGATGTGCCGCTGCCCTATGCCGCCAATCTGGAGAAGGCCGCGCTGATCGACGCCCGGCGCGTGGTCGAGGCGGCGAAGAAGGTCTGCTATCGCTGAACCGGCGTCCGGCGGCCGGTCAGGTCGCCGAGAAGGTCGAGCAACTGGCGGCGGTGACGCCTTCTGTATTGTAGATGCCGTTGGTGCCGCCCGTATAGTCGCGATTGTCGCGCACCGTCATGGCCGCCGTCTCGCGGATGTTGAGATTGGCGGTCGGGATGAAGGTGGACGCGATCAGCGGCTGGTACAGATAATAGATTTCCACGAACATCACCGCGCCGTTGGTGGGGGGAATGACATTATAGGGATTGGCGGCGCCGCCGACCGTGTCGGCGCGATTGGTCGTCGGGGTCGCGGCGAAATAGGCCGGCGTGAAGGTGGGCACGGTCTTGGCGCCCTTGCAGCGCTGCCATTTCACGACATAGGTGTTGGTCGTGGTCCCCGGCTGCAGGCTGGATATGCTGACCCTGCCGTTGGTGAACACAGCTAGCTTGCCCGATTGCAGGTTCGACCCGGTCAGTATCTCGTTGATCTGCTTTTCGCTGATCGTCTTGTTCGACAGGACGGTGCCCGTGCCGATGCGCGAGGCATTGTCCGCGACCTGAAGGGCGAGCTGGCTGATCCGCATCTTGGTGGTGGTGTAGTTGGTCAACTCCGCGCCGGTCATCGTGGCGGTCACGACGAAGGGGAGGCAGAGCGCGAACTCCACCGCCGATATGCCGCTGCGGTCGGCCCACAGCCGGTTGCGGAATGCGGCCATTCTTGCGCGCAGGGTCATGTGCAGTTCCTCACGGTGACGGCCGCCTGGTCGCCATAGGGCTGGTTCACCAGCACGGTCGAGGCGTTGATCGTCACATTGGCGGGCAGGCCGAAGATGCGCAGGAAAGGGAACATGCGCGGATAGACGACGGCGGCGGAAACGACCGTCGTGTCCTTGGCGCTGCCCTGGCCAGTACGGCCATTGTCATTGTCCCACGACCCGCTGTTATTGCTGTCCTCATAGGGCTCGCCGGCATTACAGGTGCCGTTGCTGTTGGTGTCGGTGAAGGGTTCCTTCGCGGACACCGACGCCTTGGTATAATCGCGGAAATAGGTGCGGGTGACCGTGACGGTCGCATTCTGGGCCAGGCGCTTAACCTGCGTGCTGAAGGCGGTGTCGAGGCTGGTCTGGGTCGTCGTGTTCGATGCGGACTCGAGGCTGGAATCGCGCGCGGCCTTTTGCAGCGCGCCTTGGATCGTGCTTTGCATGTAGAGCGTATGGCCAAGGTCCATGACGCCCAGCACCAGCGCCATGAAGACGGGCGCGATCAGCCCGAATTCGGTGATCGCATTGCCCGCCTGGCCCGCCCGAAGCCGCAAGAGGAAGCCCCGGCCGGTCAATTGGTGAGCCTCAGCTGCGAGATTTCGCTGGCGATCGCCTTGAACTGGTTGATGAGGTCGGTCGAATTGGCCGCATTGTAGAAGCGTCCGGTGCTCGCGCAGGCCTGAAGCCGGGCGATCGAGTCGGTGTTCACGCCCGATCCGAAGGAAATCACCCAGAGCGTGATGTTCCTGTTCTTGATTGCGGTGCACATCGCCGAAAAGCGCAGGTTGACCTGGTTGGTCAGATCCGAGCTGGACGGTGCCGAGCTGGCGCTGGTCTGGCGGCGGTCCCACCAGGCGACGCCATAAGCGCTGTAATTGTCGGTCGCGGTCACGGTATCGCCGTCGGTCATGAAGATAAGGTGCCGTTCGATCGTGCCACCATTCGGGGTGAAGGCATTTTCGGTAGCGAACAGGCCGGTCGGCGACATGAGGCGCGCGCCCCAGATCAGGCCAATATCATGATAAGTATTGCCGTTGGGGGTCAGAGAATTGACATAGGTTTCGAACGTGGATGCGGTCGACCAGGTCTGCAGCTTCTTCGCCTCGGTCGGGCAATATGCATCGTTGTTGCGCGACAGGTCGCTCGACGTCGTGCGATTGGACGTGGTCCAGTTGCCCGAGCTGTCATACCGCCCCCAGACGGCGTTCGGCAGCAACGGCCCCCATTGGGTCGCGGCATTGGAAGGCACGGTGTCGATGTCCAGGTCATAGGCATTGGAAGGGATCGGGCTATAGCTGGTCGCGCGAACCGTCTGCCTCTCCTCGATGCAGCCGGCCCAGGCGACGTCGGTCGCGGTCCCGTTCGTGCCCAGCGGCAAGCTTATTGAGTTGTTCCAGTCATAGCCGCCCGCCTTCAGGCCGCTGACGTCGATCGCGGTAGGTGCGTAGAGCCAGTTGTTGAAGGTCTGCGTCGTGACGGCCGTGGTCGTGTCGGTGCGCTGATATTGCTTGCGGATCGTGTAGGAGCGCGAGCGCACATCGACCTCGCATTTGCGCCCCCAGCCGAAGAAGCCGTTATTCTGGCTTTCGGTCGAATAGTCGCGTTCCGTCACCACCGTGTCGGTGTACCAGGTGACCGTCGTCGTGTTGCCGGACGTGGTGCTGGACTGGCTGTAGGCGCTGCCTTCGTTGCCGGTCGTGGTCCCGTCGTCCGACCGCCCGTCGCAATAGCCGCTATAGTCGGCGCTCGACCAGCCCGACCAGTTGCCCCAGTTGCCGTTCACCGTGTTGATGAGCGACGCCGTGCCGGTCGTCGTGACGTTGGACGTGGAACTGGTGAATTGCGGCGATCGCGACTGGTAGGTCCATGTGTCGGCAATCCAGTCATTGTGCAGCAATTTGCCGACGTTGACGTTGACGCTGTAGGGCACGAAGCCGAAGCGCAGTTGCACCGTCGACCCGTTGCCGCCCGAAGGCGTCGATCCGCAATCGGCGGTCGTGTCGACCTTCATCAGCGCCTCGTAGAAGCATTTCACGGCCTTCTTGAGGCCGTTCATCTTCGTGTCGGTGTCGCCGACATTGGTGTCGCCCATCGAGCCCGTGGTATCGAGCACGAACATGACGTCGGTATTGGGGATGCGCATTTCCGCGTCGCAGGTGACGCTGATCGTCTTGGTCGTCTGGCCGAAGATCCGCATGATCGTCATCGGCACATCGACCGACGCTGTGCCGGTGACCTTGCCGCCGCTTTCGCTATAGGCCTTGCTGCTGTTGGCCGTGCCATAGGGATTGGTCGACCCCCAGTTGGCGGTGAACAGCTGTTCCGCGACCGCGTTCGCCTTGTTGCTGCTGGCCGACCAGGCGCCCGAGCCCATCTGCTTGCGTCCGGCGAGCGCGCCAGCGTCGCAGGCAAGCTGGAGCCGTGATTTGGTGAGGTAGAGCCGGCTCATATCGACGCCGCCGCCGACCAGGCCGAGGATCGGGATGATCGCCGCCGCCACCATGGCGAGCACCTGGCCGCCTTGATTGCGCCGCAAACGCCCCAGAAAACCCAGGGAAATCGACAGTGTCTTGCCCATCTCTACTTACTACCCCGCTCCCCGCGGCCGCAACTTGCGGATACAGGTGGTCCCGCCCATAGACTGGCAGGTATTGAGACCAATATGATGAGCATGGTTAAGACGGCGCTAACTTCCCCGAACCGGCGGCGCAGGCCGTGGCGGTGATCGAGCCGGAGCGGCCGATCACGCGGCTGCTCATCGCTCATGGACCGGCCGAACGGCGGGCGGGCGACCGGCTGATCTGGGCCTTTGACGAGCGACTGGCGCAGATCGTCCGCGCGACGACGCAGCCCATGATCGGGCAGATGCGACTGGCATGGTGGGACGAGGCGCTGGGCGATGCGAGCGCCGCCCGCGGGCGGGGTGATCCGCTGGTCGATGCGATCCGGGCCGAGCATATTGCCGGGATGCCGGGGCTGGCGCGAATGCTCGACGGATGGGAGGCCCTGCTGGAGGACGGCGAGCCGGGCGATGATGCCATGGCGGCCTTTGCGGCGGGCAGGGGCGAGGGGATTTTTGGCGCGCTCGCCCGTGTCGAAGATCCGCCGGCCTGGCTGGCGGCCGCCGGGCGGCTATGGGCGCTGTGGGATCTGTCGGGGCATCTGGCCGACGCGCGCGCACGGGCGCGGGCGGTGACGCTTGGCCGGGCCGAGGTGGAAGCGATCCGGGCTGCCAGGTGGCCACGCGATTGGCGGGCGCTGCGGATCGCGACGGCGCTGGCGCTGCATGACGTCAGCCGGGAGCAGGCAGCGGCGGCGCGGCTGACCCCGGCGGTCTATGCCAGGCTGGTGCGGATCGCGCTTGCGGCGCGGTGGCGGACCACGATAGGCTGATCGCAGGGAGGCGCAGATGGGGCGATTGCTGGCAGGGGGCATGGCGGCGTTGCTGCTGGTGGCGGCGGGGCTGTTCTGGTGGCAGGGCCGGGCCGCGAACGAGCCGGCCTATTCGGCGGTCACCGCGCCGCCACCGCCCGCCGCGGTGAACGAAGGGCTGCCCGAGGGCGATCCCGATGCGGTGGGCGCCGCGCCGCCCATGCCGGGGGAGGCGAGCCCGCAGAGCCGGGAGGAACGGCGCTTTGCCCGGTACGACCGCAATCGCGACGGTACGATCACGCGGGTAGAGATGCTGGGCAGCCGGACGAAGGCATTCAAGGCGTTGGACAAGGACAGGGACAATCTTCTGTCGTTCGAGGAATGGGCGGTCGCGACGTCGGACCGGTTCGGCGCGGCGGACGGGGACAAGGACGGCAAGCTGACGAAGGCGGAGTTCGCGGCCACCGCGCCCAAGCCTGCCGCGAAGGCGAAGTGCCGGTGCTGAGGGCCGAAAGCTCGCGGCGACCATGCCGGGCATTTCGGCGCGGTCACGCCAGCGCCATCGCCCCCAGCCACTGGCCGAAGGACGCGCGGGCGCGGGCGGTGTAGGCTTCCTTGCGCTGCTTCTTCTTCACATCATCGAGCGGGGGGAACAGGCCGAAATTGACGTTCATCGGCTGATAGTCGGCGGTCGCGACATTGCCGGTGACATGGCCGAGCAGCGCGCCCAGCGCGGTATCGGCCGGGGGCGCATCGAGCGGCCGGCCCAGCAGTTCGGCTGCGGCAAAGCGGCCGGCGAGCAGGCCGATCGCGGCGCTTTCCACATAGCCTTCGCACCCGGTCATCTGCCCGGCGAAGCGGATATGCGGCGCCGATTTCAGCCGTAGCGTGGCGTCGAGCAGCTTGGGGCTCTGGATGAAGGTGTTGCGGTGGAGGCCGCCAAGGCGCGCGAACTCCGCCTTCTCCAGGCCCGGAATGGTGCGGAACAGCGAGACCTGCGCGGCATGTTTGAGCTTGCTCTGGAAGCCGACCATGTTCCACAGCGTACCCGACGCATTGTCCTGCCGCAGCTGGACGACGGCATAGGGCCAGCGGCCGGTGCGCGGATTGTCCAGTCCCATCGGCTTCATCGGCCCGTGACGCAGCGTTTCGGGACCGCGCGAGGCCATCACCTCGATCGGCATACAGCCCTCGAAATAAGGGGTGCTGCTCTCCCATTCCCTGAACTGCGTCTTCTCGCCATCGAGCAGCCCCTGGACGAAGGCCTGATACTGGTCCTTGTCCATGGGGCAGTTGATATAATCCTTCCCCTCGCCGCCGCCGGGGCCGACCTTGTCCCAGCGGTTGGCCATCCAGCACTGGTCCATGTCGATGCTGTCATGATGGACCACGGGCGCGATCGCATCGAAGAAGGCGAGATGCTCCATGCCCGCCGCCTGGCCGATACTGGCGGCGAGGGCGGGGGCGGTGAGCGGGCCGGTGGCGACGATGGTCATGCCGGCGTCGGGTAGCGCGTCGATCCGCTCGCGCACGATGGTGATGTTGGGATGGCCGGTCAGGGCGCGCGTGACATGGTCGGAGAAGACGAGCCGGTCGACCGCGAGCGCGGAGCCGGCCGGGACCTTGGCAGGCTCCGCCTGGGCCATGACGAGCGAGTCCAGCCGGCGCATCTCCTGATGCAGCAGGCCGACGGCATTCTTGTCCGCATCGTCGGAGCGGAAGCTGTTGGAACAGACCAGCTCGGCGAGGTCGTCGGTCTGGTGCGCGGGGGTGGTGTCGCCGCTGCCGCGCATTTCGGAGAGACGGACGCGGATCCCGGCCTGGGCGAGCTGCCACGCGGCTTCCGTTCCGGCGAGGCCGCCGCCGATGATGTGGATCTGGGTGTCGCTCATTGAAGTCGTCCTGCCTTCGCAATGGTCGCGCGTATCGCCATATGTGACCGCCCGTGGGGCATGTTGCGGCGTCTTGCAACCGGCATGGAGCCGGCCTCCGCCGCGGACAGCCGGGCGATCCTAACATCCATCAGTTCGATTTTCCCAAGCGCCATGGGACCCAAGGCGGGGACAGGCGTTGTCCGACAATCAGACATATCGGCGCTGGCCGACTGCCCGCATCGCATAGATCGATGCTGTGCGGAGCCTATAATCATGGAGAAAGCGCATGAGCCTCGTAACCGACGATGCCCCTCTCGATACCGCCAAGACCGGAGAAAGCCAGCGGGCCGCCGCCCGGCAGGCAGGCGGGGATGAAAGCGACAGCGTCGTGGGCCGTTCGGTCACGATCAACCGGCCGCGCGCGGAACTGTTCGCCTATTGGCGCGATCTTGGGAACCTGCCGGTCTTCATGGACAATGTGGAGAGGATCGATACGCTGTCGCCCACCCGCAGTCATTGGGTGGTGAAGGCGCCCGGCGGCAAGACGGTCGAATGGGATGCGACCATCACCGACGAACGCGATGGCGACTATATCGCCTGGGCGTCGGACGAGGATGCGGACGTGCCCAATAGCGGGCGCATCGAATTTCGCGACGCCGGCGAGCGCGGCACGGTCGTCACCGCTACGATCGCCTATGATCCGCCCGCCGGCATCGTTGGCAAGGTCATCGCAAAGCTGTTCCAGCGCGAACCAGCGATTCAGGCGCGGCGCGACCTGCGGCGCTTCAAGCAACTGATGGAAACGGGCGAGGTCGCGACGGCTGCGCGGACCCGCAAGCAATATGACGAGGAGAAAGCCTGATGCGCGCACTGGCCTGGCACGGCAAGCATGACGTCCGCGTCGATACGGTCGATGATCCCGAGATATTGAACCCGCGCGATGCGATCATCAGGATCACGTCCACCGCTATCTGCGGGTCGGACCTGCATCTGTATGACGGCTATATCCCGACCATGCAGGCGGGCGATATATTGGGCCATGAATTCATGGGCGAGGTGGTCGAGACCGGCCCCGGATCGACCCTGCAGAAAGGCCAGCGGGTGGTCGTTCCCTTCACCATCGCCTGCGGCAGCTGTTATCATTGCGGCAAGCATCAATATTCCGCCTGCGACAATGGCAACCCGGCCGACAATCAGGACATTGGGCAGGAAATGTACGGCCAGCCCATGTCGGGGCTGTTCGGCTACAGCCATCTGACCGGCGGCTATGCGGGCGGCCAGGCCGAATATGTCCGCGTGCCGTTCAGCGACGTGGGACCCATCGTGGTGCCGGACAGCCTGGAGGACGAAGAGGTGCTGTTCCTGTCCGACATATTGCCGACCGGCTGGCAGGCGGCGGAGAATGCCGACATCGAGCCGGGCGATACGGTGGCGGTCTGGGGCTGCGGCCCGGTCGGCCTGTTCGCGGTCCAGTCCGCCTTCCTGATGGGCGCGCACCGCGTCATCGCGATCGATCATTTCCCGCACCGGCTGGAACTGGCCAGGAAATTCGGCGCCGAGACGATCAACTACGAGGAAACGAAGACCTATGAGGCGCTGATGGAGATGACCGGTGGAATCGGGCCGGACGCGGTGATCGACGCCGTCGGCCTGGAGGCGCACGGCTTCTTCCTCGACAATGTCGTCGACCAGATCAAGGCGTCGCTGTTCCTGGGCACCGACCGCACCCATTCGATCCGGCAGGCGATCCACGCCTGCCGCAAGGGCGGGCGTGTGTCGATGCCGGCGGTCTATGGCGGCTTCGTGGACAAATTCCCGCTCGGCGCCCTCATGGAGAAGGGGCTGACGCTCAAGACCGGGCAGACCAGCGTCCAGCATTATATGCCGGGCCTGCTGAACGCGATCGTCGAGAAGCAGATCGATACCACCTTCCTCATCTCGCATCGCATGGCGCTGGAGGATGCGCCGCAGGGCTACAAGATGTTCCACGACAACCAGAATGAGGTGACGAAGATCGTGCTGAAGCCCGATTTCGCACCGGCCGCCATCGCAGCGGAATAGGAGAGACTGACATGGGACAGAAATTCGCGATCGTCACCGGCGCTTCGACCGGCATCGGCTTTGAACTGGCGTCCATCGCCGCGGAGAATGGCTATGACCTGCTGGTCGTCGCCGACGAGCCGCTGATCGATGCCGCCGCCGAGGATTTCAAGCGCCATGGAGTCGATGTCGTATCGGTGCAGGCGGACCTGGCGACGCTGCACGGCGTCGATCAGTTGCTCGCCGCCACCAACGGGCGGCAGGTCGACCTGCTGTGCGCCAATGCCGGGCGGGGCCTCGGCCACGGCTTTCTCGACCAGGAGGTCGCCGACTGGCGGCGCGTCATCGACACCAACATCACTGGAACCCTTTATCTGCTGCAGAGGATACTGAAAGACATGGTCGCGCGCGACGAGGGCAAAGTGCTGATCACCGGGTCGATCGCGGGCTTCATTCCGGGCAGTTTCCAGGCAGTCTATAATGGGTCCAAGGCGTTCATCGACAGCTTCGCCGACGCGATCCGCAACGAGATCAAGGACAGCAAGGGCGTCACCGTGACGACGCTGATGCCAGGACCGGTCGAGACCGAATTTTTCGATCGGGCCGACATGCTCGATACGAGCGTGGGCGCGTCGGAGAGCAAGAGCGATCCGGCCGATGTGGCGCGCGACGGCTGGAATGCCCTGATGAAGGGCGAGGCTCATATCGTTTCAGGCTGGAAGAACAAGCTGCAGGCTGCAGTGGCCCATGTCACGCCGGCCGCCATCCTGGCCCAGCAGCACCGCAAGATGGCGGAACCGGGGTCGGGCAAGGCGTGATTGTAGGCGCGGCGGGCCAGTTGGTTAGCCGCTACGTCGTCGCCACCGCCCCATCGCCATAATAAGCCCGCTCGTCCAGCAGTCCCTCCCGCTTCGCCACGATCGTCGCGACCAGCACCTGTCCCGCCACGTTCACCGCCGTGCGGCCCATGTCGAGGATGGGGTCGATCGCGAGGAGCAGGCCGGCGCCCTCCAGCGGTAGGCCCAGCGTCGAGAGGGTGAGGGTGAGCATGACGATCGCGCCGGTGAGGCCCGCCGTCGCGGCCGAGCCGATGACCGAGACGAAAGCGATGAGGGCATAGTCGGCGGCGTGGAGGGGGATGCCGTAGAAGCCGGCGACGAAGATCGCGGCGATGGCGGGGTATATCGACGCGCAGCCGTCCATCTTGGTGGTGGCGGCCAAGGGGATCGCGAAGGCAGCGTAGCCGCGTTCGACGCCCATGCGCTCGGTCACGGCTTCGGTGACGGGCAGGGTGCCGACCGAGCTGCGCGAGACGAAGCCGAGCTGGATGGCGGGCCATGCCTTCGCGAAGAAGGGCAGGGGTTTCAGCCCGTTGAACGCGAGCAGGGCGGGGTAGACGATCAGCAGGACGATCGCGAGGCCGAGATAGATGGCTCCCGTAAAACTGCCAAGCTGGGCCAGCGCGCTCCAGCCATAGGTGGCGACGGCCGAGCCGATCAGCGCGGCCGAGCCGATCGGCGTCAGGCGTATGATCCCGCCGAGGATGGCGCGCACGACCGCGAGCAGTGAGCGGACGAAGGCGAGGAAGGGTTCGGCCTTTTCCCCGACCTTCAGCGTCGCGAAGCCGACCGCGATCGAGATGACCAGCAGCTGGAGGATATTGAAGGAGATTGAGGTGGTGGCCGCGCCGGTCTCGCCGACCTTGGTGCCGGCAGACAGGGCGAGGCTGTTGGCGGGGACGAGGCCCTTGAGGAAATCGAGCCAGCCGCCGACCGAATCCGGCTGTCTGGGCGCGAGGGCGGCGCCCTGAAGGCCGATGCCCGGCTGGATCAGGAGGCCGATCGCGAGGCCGATGACGACGGCGATCAGTGCGGTGATCGCGAACCACAGCAAAGTCTGGCCGGCGAGCCGCGCGGCGTTGTCGAGCGCGCGCAGGTTCGCGATCGAGGCGATGATGGCGGCGAAGACCAGCGGCGGGACGACGGCCTTCAGCAGCGACACGAAGATCGACCCGGCCGTCTTGAGCGTGGTCGCCAGCCAGTTGAGGTCGCCATCCGGCCCTGCGCCGATCGCGCGGGCGGCAAAGCCGAGCGCGAGGCCCAGGGCCATGCCGACGAGAACCTGAAAGCCGAAGCTGCGGATATTGAGGGCCATGACGGGTCTTCCCTTGCGGTGGGCGCAATATCGGCGGCGTGCCGTCTGATTGCGCGCAAGCAATTCTTTATCGGGGTGCTACGCGGATGAGGTGGCCCTCTTTCCCTGCATCGTGGGGTGAACGGATTGGCGGGAGCGATCCGCTATGCCACTATTTCGGACGGTGCAGATATGATCAGCTTCCACGCGCTGTCATGCCGGACTTGTTTCGGCATCCATTCTGCCGGCAGGCGCGGGGCGGCGGATGGTGCGAGAGGCTGCCGGAAGCGCGTAGCGGCCAGGCGCATCTTCCCTGGAGATGGCCGGGCGGGGGCGGAATGGATCCTGAAACACGTTCAGGATGACGGACTGTTCGTGGTGCTGATGGAGCGAAGATATGATGCGTTTGGCGATGGCGGCTGCGTTGGCAATTCCTTGGTCGTCGATCGCCCACGCCGCGCCCGATCCGGCGTTGGCCAGGCAGGTGCTGCTGCGGTCGGTCGCCTATGCGTCGGTCGAGGGATCGGACCAGGTGCCGAGGCTGGCCGGCTATTATGCGTCGGTGCTGAAGGATGCCGGCTTCCTTCCTTCCGAAATCGAGATCATCCCGTTCGAGAAGACTGCCGCGCTGGCCGCGACGCTGCCGGGGAGCGATCCGGCGCTGCGGCCGATCATCTTGCTGGGCCATATGGACGTGGTGGCGGCAAACCGCGCCGACTGGGAGCGCGATCCCTTCGTACCGGTCGAGGAAGGCGGCTATATCTATGGCCGCGGGGCGGAGGACAATAAATATGACGTCGCCATGATGGTGACGATGCTGGCGAGCCTGAAGCGCGAGGGGTGGAAGCCACGGCGTAGCGTCATCCTGCTCTTGTCGGGCGACGAGGAGACGAGGATGGCGACCGGCGCGATGCTGGCGGGGCGCTATCGTGATGCCGAGCTGGTGCTGAACGGCGATGGCGGCGGCGGGCTGCTGGACGAGGCGGGCAAACCTGTCTTCTACCAGGTGCAGGCGGGCGAGAAGACCTATGCGGATTTCGAGATCAGCTTCACCGATCCGGGCGGCCATTCGAGCGCGCCGACGCCGGGCAATCCGATCTACAGGCTGGCCAGGGCGATCGACCGGATCGCGGGGTTCAGCTTTCCCACGATGCGGAGCGAGCTGACGCGCGAATCGCTGCGGCTGTCGGCCGACCGGATCGGCGGCGACGTGGGCGACGCGATGCGGCGGTTCGCGGCGACCGGGGACGAGAAGGCGGCCGACCTGCTGTCCGCCCATCCTGAATTCGTCGGGCAGGTGCGCACGACCTGCGTCGCGACCATGGCGCAGGCGGGGCACGCGCCCAATGCGCTGCCGCAGCGGGCGATGGTGAATGTGAACTGCCGGATCTTTCCGGGGGTGGAGGTAGACGCGGTGCGGGCGACGCTGGCGAAAGTGATCGCCGATCCGGGGGCGACAATCAGGACGCTCGACAATCCCGTGGCGAGCGCGGCGTCGCCGCTGCGGGCAGATGTGATGGCGGTGGTGCGAGCGGCCGTGGCGGCGCGCCATCCGGGGATCGCCGTGCTGCCGGGGATGTCGGCGGGAGCGACCGACAGCATCCATTTCCGCGCGCTCGGCATCCCCAGCTACGGCGTGTCGAGCCTGTTCCAGCGGGCGGAGGACGGCTTTGCCCATGGGCTGAACGAGCGGGTGCCGGTGGCGGGCATTGGCGCCGCCCTGGCGCAGTGGGAGGCGGTGGTGAAGGGGCTGGCGAAATAGGGTCGTCGCCCCTCCCTTGAAGGGGAGGGGCTGACCAGGTCAGGCCGCCTGCGCCGCAAGGCTGTTCGCCGCGGACAGCACCGCCTGCACCGATGCGGTGGCGACGTCGGTGTCCTTACCGATGCCGAAGATGGTGCGGCCGTCGGGGGTGCGGCATTCGACATAGGCGGCGGCGGCGACGTCCGATCCGGCGCCGATCGCATGTTCGCTATAGTCGGCGATGTCCAGCTCGACGCCCAGTTCATCGCGCAGGGCGGCAAGGACCGAGGAGAGCAGGCCATTGCCCCGGCCCGAGATGGAACGCTCGCCTCCCTTGTGGACGATCTTGCCGGTGAAGATGCGATCGCCGGCCGCGCCGCTCTCATGATAGTCGATGAGGGTGTAGGCCTGTTCCCCCGACAGCCGGTAATGCTGCTGGAAGGCTTCCCAGATGTCGGCGGCGTTGAGTTCGCGGCTGGTCTCGTCGGCCAGCGCCTGGACGACCTTGGAAAAATCGCCCTGCATCCGCTTGGGGAGCTTCAGGCCCTTGTCCTGCTGCAGCACCCAGGCGACGCCGCCCTTGCCGGACTGCGAATTGACGCGGATCACCGCCTCGTAATCGCGGCCAAGGTCCTTGGGGTCGATCGGCAGATAGGGGACGTTCCAGATGAGGTCGTTGCGCGCATCCTGCGCGGCGAAGCCCTTCTTAATCGCGTCCTGATGCGACCCGGAGAAGGCGGTGAACACCAGTTCGCCGGCATAGGGATGGCGCGGGTGGACGGGCAGCTGGTTGCAATATTCGACCGTCTGGATGACGTCGTCGATATCGCTGAAGTCCAGTGCCGGGTTGATCCCCTGCGTGTACATGTTGAGCGCGACGGTCACGATGTCGCAATTGCCGGTGCGCTCGCCATTGCCGAACAGGCAGCCTTCGATACGGTCGGCGCCGGCCATCAGCCCCAGCTCCGCCGCCGCGACGCCGGTGCCCCGGTCGTTATGCGGGTGGAGCGAAATGACGACGCTATCGCGGCGCGAGATGTGGCGGCACATCCATTCGATCTGCTCGGCATAGATATTGGGCGATGCCGCTTCGACCGTCGCGGGGAGGTTCAGGATCAGCGGCCTTTCGGGCGTGGGCTGGAGGATATCCATCACCGCCTCGCAGCATTCCAGGCTGAAATCCAGCTCGGCGGTGGAGAAGGTTTCCGGGCTATATTCGAACAGCCAGTCGGTGTCCGGCTGCTTGGCCGCATTGTCGCGCAGCAGTTTGGCGGCCGTGACCGCTATGTCGCGGATCTGCGGGCGTTCCATCTGAAACACGATGTTGCGCCAGGCGGGGGAGACCGCGTTGTAGACGTGGACGATCGCCCGCTTCGCGCCGCGCAGGGATTCGAAGGTGGTCGCGATCAGGTCTTCGCGGGCTTGCGTGAGCACCTGGACCAGCACGTCATCGGGAATGCGGTCTTCGCGCACCAGGCCGCTGATGAAGTCGAACTCGGTGGCGCCGGCCGAGGGGAAGCCGACCTCGATCTCCTTGACGCCGACCTTGAGCAACAGGTTGAAGAAGCGGGTCTTCTTTTCCGCGTTCATCGGGTCGATCAGCGACTGGTTCCCGTCGCGCAGATCGGTCGAGAGCCAGCGGGGCGGCGCGGTGATGACGCGCGAGGGCCATTGGCGGTCGGGCAGGTCGACCTGGGGGAAGGGGCGATATTTCTGGGAGGGGTCGGTCAGCATCATGGCTAGGCTACTTCTTGTGCATGGCGTGGCGTATGGCGGCGCCCGCGATTACGACTGTCAGCTAAAGGGGAGCCCTTAGGCGTATCGACGCTGCCCATAAGCGAAGGGCAACGGAAAAACCACGCCTAAGGGCGTGTAAGTCGTAGCAGGGTAGGAAGAGCGCGGCTCTGCATGATGGCACTGTGTAGCGTCCCATGGCCGATTGCGCAAGGCCGGGGCAGGGCGGGCTCCGCGAGGTCGTCAGGCAAGGACGCGGCGTCGCGTTGACGCCCGGAAGCCGGCCAATTAGGAGGATCCCGGTGCCCGTCCGATGGAACGCAAATTGAAGAAAATCCTCTTCTACGACAGCGTGGCGCCCCGCATATACCGACCAGGAACGATCGACGGGAGCGCCAGCGGCATAGGCGGCGCAGAAGCCACGCTGGTCCGGATAGCGACCCGACTGGCAACGATGTTCGACGTGTCGGTGGTTCAGCCCGGCGCGACAGCGTCGGTCGTGGAGGACGGGATAAAATGGCTGTCCAATAAGGATGGGCGAAAGGCAATCCGTTCGGCGGACGTCGTGATCATCCAGCGCGAAGCGGTCGATGCGTACAAGATCAGATGGCTGAACAGGCGCGCCCGGATCATCCTGTGGTATCATGACTGGTACCGCACGACACACGCCAGCCGGATCGCGCATCTGCGCTATGGCTGGTTCAAGCCGACCATAAGAGCGCTCGCGCATTTCCTCACCTCGGCCAGCTTCGTGGCGGTATCGGATACGCACCTCGCCAACATTCATGCCAGCATGGGCCAGTCTTCGCTGGCGAAGATGTTGATGAAGCATGTCCAGGGACGCAGAATATATAATCCGCTGTCGGAAGCGTTCACCGGCGTGCCCCGTCGCGATGACTTCGACAGGGACAAGCTCGTCTATATCAGCGCGCCCTGGAAGGGGCTCGAGCAGGTGATCGACAATTTCCGCAAGGTGAAGGCGCATATACCCACCCTGCGGTTGCACGTTGCCAGTCCCAGCTACGATGTCGAACGCTTCGGGGGGGCGGAGGACGTAATCTGGGAGGGAAGCCTGTCGCACGAGGCGCTGATCCCGATGGTGCAAACGGCCCTGTGCGTGTTCTATCCGGCCGCCGTAGCACCCGAGACATTCGGCCTCGTCTTCGCGGAGAGCCACGCGGTCGGGACGCCGGTGCTCGCCCATCCGTTCGGCGCCGCCTGCGAACTGCTGAGCGATGCGGAACTGGTGGAGGCAGGAGACGCCGATGCGATCAGAGCGCGCATCGTCGGGTGGCGCGATGGAACCCGCCCCGATGTCGGGCCAGACGCCGCGTTCCTGCTAGACAACATAGTCCAGCAATGGGCGGCGCTGCTGGAATAGCGGCGCAAGGCGATTCACCTCGTGACGGGAAAGAATAGCGGACCCGTCGGACGGACGATCCGGCATGGCGGGCAATGCTATGCCCGATATGCCGAACCTCCCCCCGCTCAGTAGATCGGGAAGCGGCTCGTCAGGGCCAGAACCTTCTCGCGCACATGCTGTTCGACCTGGCCGTCGCCCTCGTCGCCGTTGCGCTTGAGGCCTTCGACCACTTCCGCGATCAGGCGGCCGACCTCGCGGAACTCCTCCTCGCCGAACCCGCGCGTCGTGCCGGCGGGGGTCCCGAGGCGGACGCCCGATGTGACGAAGGGCTTGGCGGTATCGAACGGCACATTATTCTTGTTGCAGGTGATATAGGCGCGATCGAGCGCCTTTTCCGCCGCCTTGCCGGTGGTGTTCTTGGGGCGCAGGTCGACCAGCATCAGATGGTTGTCGGTGCCGCCCGACGCGATCTGGAGCCCGGCATCGGCCAGCGTCTCGGCGAGCGCCTTCGCGTTGGCGACGACCTGATGCGCATAGGCCTTGAACTCCGGCGTCATGGCTTCCTTGAACGCCACCGCCTTGGCGGCGATGATGTGCATCAGCGGGCCGCCCTGCAGGCCGGGGAAGATCGCGCTGTTCAGCTTCTTGGCGAGCGCCTCGTCATTGGTGAGGATGATGCCCGAGCGGGGACCGCGCAGCGACTTGTGGGTCGTGGTGGTGGTGACATGGGCGTAAGGGACGGGCGAGGGGTGCGCGCCGCCCGCCACCAGGCCGGAAAAATGCGACATGTCGGCCAGCAGCCACGCGCCGACCTCGTCCGCGATCTCGCGGAAGCGCTTGAAATCCCAGTGGCGCGAATAGGCGGTGCCGCCGCAGATGATGAGCTTTGGCTTGCACTCCCGCGCGATGCGGGCGACCTCGTCCATGTCGATCAGATGGTCGTCCTGCCGCACGCCATAGGGCACGACGTTGAACCATTTACCTGACATGTTGACCGGCGATCCATGGGTCAGGTGTCCGCCCGACGACAGGTCGAGCCCCATGAAGGTGTCGCCCGGCTGCAGCAGTGCCAGGAACACCGCCTGGTTCATCTGGCTGCCGCTGTTGGGCTGGACGTTGGCGAACTCAGCGCCGAACAGCTGCTTGGCGCGCTCGATCGCCAGCGTCTCGACGACGTCGGCATATTCGCAGCCGCCATAATAGCGCTTGCCCGGATAGCCTTCCGCATATTTGTTGGTGAAGATGGAGCCGGCCGCTTCCAGTACCGCCTTCGACACGATGTTCTCGGACGCGATCAGCTCGATCTTGTCCTGCTGGCGCTTCAGCTCCTTGCCGATAGCCGAGAAGATTTCGGGATCGGCCGAGGCCAGGTCCTCGCTGAAGAAACCCGCCTGGCGGATGGGCTGGGAAAGGGTGCTTATGCTCATGATCGGTCCTTTCAGAGCGCGGGGTTCGACAGTTTCTCGACGCGGCCGGCGTGGCGGCCCCCGCCGAAACCGGTGGTGATGAAGGCGGTGACGCACGCTTTGGCCATGTCCTCACCTGTCAGGCGGGCGCCCATGGCGATGACATTGGCGTCGTTATGCTCGCGGGCGAGCGCGGCGGACAGCGGTTCGGACACCAGCGCGGCGCGGCAGGCGGGATTGCGGTTCACCGCGATCGAGATGCCGATGCCGGAACCGCAGAGGGCTATGCCATAGGTGGCCGTGCCCGATGCGACGGCGGCGGCAAGCTTGTAGCCGAAATCAGGATAGTCGACGCGGTCCGCGGTCGCGGGCCCAAGATCGTCGACGTCATGCCCTTCGTCGCGCAGCCAGGCGGCGAGGGTCGCCTTTAGGTCGACGGCGGCGTGGTCGGAGGCGATGGCGATCTTCATGGGGCTGCGCGTTCCATGGGCTGATTCGGTTGCCCGCGCCTCTTAGGGCGAGAGTGATGTGATTGCCACCGTCCAGCGCCCCGCTTATGGCAGGGGCATGGCGGGAACCATTCTTTCGATCCTGATGCTGGCGGCCGTGGCGCTGACGGGCGGCGGCATTTACGCGCTGGTCGTGAAGCATGAACGCAAGCGCGGCTGGCTGATGCTGATCGCCGGGCTGGTGATGTTCGGCAATGTGCTGGTCGCTACGGTGCCGTTGGATTGAGCAGCGTGTTCTAGGAATTCTTGACACAGTCGGGCAATGCCCAACCGAAAGTGAAGCGGTCTTTGCCAGTTCGACCATCTGTTGTGGCGACCTCGACGACGTATTCTACGCCTAAATTCAACTTGCGGGCGTCGTGATCCGCATCCCAGCCGGGGATTTTTTCACCGTAGGCAATCACCGATCTCGGCGTGTTAGCTGACTTTGCTTTGGAGACTTCAATTGGATTGGCCCAAGCGGCCCACATATAGGAAACGGGCTCTGCTTGATAAACAGAGAGACGATCGGGGTGGGGTGCACGCGAGCCAAACCAACCGGGGGCTTCTTCAATCTTAAACCCGAGATTCGTCCCGATTGCGCAAGCGTGAATATACGCAATTCCCTGGCAAGATCCCAACGTAAAGACAGCTATCAAACCGCTCGCTCCCCGCGTTAATCTTGAAAAAAACCCGCTCAAAACCCTCACCGGATCGGGGAATCCGGTGACAGCCGCATGTCGAGATAATTGTCGACCGACTTCATCAGCTGGTCCAGCTCATGCTCGAAAAAGTGGTTGGCCCCACGGATTTCGTCGTGATGGATGGTGATGCCCTTCTGGGTGCGCAGCTTGTCGACCAGTTTCTGGACGGCGCTGGCCGTGACCACCTCGTCGGCGGCGCCCTGGACGATGATACCGCTGGACGGGCAGGGGGCGAGGAAGGAGAAGTCGTACATGTTCGCGGGCGGCGCGACCGAGATGAAACCGCGCACTTCGGGGCGGCGCATCAGAAGCTGCATTCCGATCCAGGCGCCGAAGGAGAAGCCGGCGATCCAGGTGGTCTGCGCTTCGGGGTGGAAGCTCTGTACCCAGTCCAGCGCGGAGGCGGCGTCGGACAGTTCGCCGATGCCGTTGTCGAACACGCCCTGGCTGCGGCCGACGCCCCGGAAGTTGAAGCGCAGCACGGCGAAGCCGCGTCGCACGAACGTCTTGTAAAGCGCCTGGGTGATGCGGTCGTTCATCGTGCCGCCGCTGTTGGGGTGCGGATGCAGGATCATCGCCACCGGCGCGCGCGGGCGGGGCGGGGGGCTGAAGCGGCCTTCGAGGCGGCCTTCGGGTCCGGGAAAGATGACGTCGGGCATGGGCACCTTGTTATTGTTTTGGCCGCTGCGGGGCGGCGAAATGGACTGGCGGCGCCAGGGATATGGCCGCGCGCGAATGGCGCCTATATAGGAGCGAGGCCCGTTTCCGCAATCAATGAGTGACCCCCGCCCTTGGCCGACCGCCTCTATCTGGATCATGCCGCCACGACGCCGATGCTTGCCGAGGCAAAGGCGGCGATGATGGCGGCGATGGAGCGGTGGGCAAACCCGTCCTCGCCCCATGCCGATGGCCGTGCGGCGCGCGCGGCGCTGGAGGACGCGCGCGGGCGGATCGCCGGGATGCTCGGGTGGGACGGGCATGTCCTGTTCACGTCCGGCGCGAGCGAGGCGATCGCGATCGGGCTGGGCCGCGCGAAAACGGGACGGGTGACGGCGTCGGCGGTGGAGCATGACGCGGTGCTACGCGTCGTGCGGGGGGAGCGGATCGGGGTGGACTGGGAAGGACTCGTCTCCTCCTCCTTCGCATTGGAGGAATTGAAAAACCCTTCGACAGGCTCAGGGCGAACGGAGCGTTTGGAAGAAAGGCCGGTCGTCGCGATCCAGCACGTCAACAACGAGACCGGAGTGGTCCAGCCGCTCTGGCAGATCGACCGGCGCGCCATCACCCTCTTCGCCGACTGCGCGCAGAGTGCGGGCAAACTGGCACTGCCCGATGCCGACATGATCGCGATCAGCGCGCACAAGTTCGGCGGGCCGCCGGGCGTCGGGGCGCTGCTGCTGCGCGACCTGGGCTTGATCGAGCCCAGCGGGGGGCAGGAACAGGGCTATCGTGCGGGCACCGAGAATCTGCCCGGCGTGCTGGCCATGGCGGCGGCGCTGGAGGCGCGCACGGACTGGCTGACCGGCGCGGCCGGGCTGCGCGCGCGGCTGGACGCGGCGATCAAGGCGGCTGGCGGCGAGGTCGTCGCGCGCGATGCACCGCGCATCCCGGCCATCGCCAGCTACCGGATGCCGGGCGTGTCGGCGCGAGCGCAGCTGATCCGGTTCGACCTGGCCGGCATTTCCGTATCGGCGGGGAGCGCCTGTTCGTCCGGCTCGCTCAAGACAAGCCATGTGCTGCGTGCCATGGGCTGGGATGACGAGGCGGCGGGCGAAGTGGTGCGGGTGAGCTTCGGGCCGGAAACGAACGACGCGGATGTCGATCGTTTCCTGAGCGAATGGATGAAGATGGCGGGGCGCGCGGGGCGATGATTTATCTGGACTATCAGGCGACGACGCCGCTGGCGCCAGAGGTGTTCGACGCCATGGCGCCGCTGCTGCGCGACCAGTTCGCCAATCCGCACAGCGCGCACCGGGCGGGGCGGGCGGCATCGGCGCAGGTGGAGGTGGCGCGCGGCGAGATCATGAGGCTGCTGCCGCCGGGCGGGCGCCTGCTCTTCACGTCCGGCGCGACCGAGGCGCTGAACCTGGCGATCCAGGGCAGCCCGCCGGGCGGCATCGTGACGATCGCGACCGAACATGCCGCCGTGCTCGACACCGTCGCCGCTATGGCGCGCGCGGGCCGGCAGGTGACGGTCCTGCCGGTCGGGCCGGACGGTGTGGTGGACATGGCAGCGGCTGCCCGCGCGATCGTGCCCGGCGTGGCGCTGGTCGCGGCGATGCTGGTGAACAACGAGATCGGCACCACCCAGCCGATCGCGGCGCTGGCGGACCTGGCCCAGCGCGCGGGCGCGCCTTTCCTGTGCGATGCGGTGCAGGGCTATGGCCGGATCGCCATTCCCGCGGGCTGCGACATGATCGCGATCAGCGCGCACAAGATATATGGGCCCAAGGGGATCGGCGCGCTGTGGCTTCGCGACGAGGTGGTGCTGCAGCCGCTGATCCACGGCGGCGGGCAGGAAGGCGGGCTACGATCCGGCACGCTCTCGCCCGCCCTGTGCGCGGGGTTCGGCGTCGCCGCGCGGCTGATGCGCGAGCGTGGCGAGGAGGACGATGCGCATGTCGAGGAGCTGTGGCGCCGCGCGCGGATATTGTTCGACGGATGGGTTCTGAACGGCAGCGCGGAGCTGCGCTATCACGGCAACCTCAACATCCGGCGAGACGGGATCGACGGCGCGCGGCTGTTGTCGGATTGCCGCAATGTCGCTTTTTCGCTCGGCAGCGCTTGCGCCAGCGGCTCGGGACGGCCTAGCCATGTGTTGCGCGCGCTCGGCCTGTCTGACAGTGCCGCGCGAGGATCGGTGCGGATCGGCTTTGGCCGGTATACGACGCCGCAGGCGCTGGAGGATGCGGCGGGGGCGATCAACGAGGCGGCGGCGGCACAGCGCGCGCCGTGACAATGGGCCAGCAAACAGGAGCCCCGCGCATGACCAGGGTCGTCTTTATCAGCGCCGACGGGCAGCGAAGCCAGGAAGTCGATGCGCCGCCCGGATCGGTGCTGCTCGACGTGGCGCAGGCCGCCGGCCAGCCCCTGGAGGGGACATGCGAGGGGCAGATGGCCTGTTCCACTTGCCACGTCATCGTCGACGCCGCCGATTTCCCCCGATTGAAGCGCGCGACCGAGGCCGAGGAGGATATGCTGGACCTGGCGGCCGGTGCGACCCGGACCAGCCGCCTTTCGTGCCAGATCGTGCTGGACCAGGGGCAGGAGCGGCTGACCGTGCGGATCCCCGACGAATTCTACAATATGCAGGGCATGTGAGGGCGCCATGGATATATTGAGGTCCGGCGGCATCGCCGCCCTGTGCGCGGTCCTGCTGGCGTTGGGACCGTCGTCGGCGGCGGCGCCCAAGAAGAAGGCGCCCGATCCCGTCCCGACCGGCCGGCTTGATTCACTGATGCCGGCGGCGCCGCGCTATCTGGTGCCGCATTCCGCGATGGCGGCGCTGCGCAATCCGAAGGAGATCGAGGCGGAGACCGGCGGCCGGCTGGGCGTCGCGCTGGTTGACAGCAAGGGCGCGCTGCTGCTCGGCTTCAACCGGGACGAGCGGTTCGCCATGTGCTCGACGTTCAAGGCGCCGCTCGCCGCCGCCGTGCTGATGGGGGCGGAGGCCGGCAAGTTCGGGCTGGAGGGGGAGATACCTTTCGGCAAGGACGATATTCTCGACTACGCCCCGACGGTGAAGAAGAACAGGAAGCGCGGCCGCATGTCGATGGCCGAACTGGCGCAAGCCGCCGTGGAGGTAAGCGACAACAGCGCCGCCAACCTTTTGCTGCCGATGGTCGGCGGCCCGCCGGGCCTCACCGCCTTCTTCCGCGCCCATGGCGACAGCACAACCCGGCTCGACCGCGCCGAACCCGAACTCAACGAAAATGCGGAGGGCGACGCGCGCGACACGACCAGCCCGGCGGCGATGGCGGGGCTGATGGCGCGGCTGCTGTTCAGCCATATGGGGGCGCAGAGCGCGGACAGGCTGCGCGGCTGGCTGAACGCCAGCAGCACGGGCGACAACCGGATCAAGGCCGGGCTGCCGGAAGGCTGGACGTCGGGCAGCAAGACCGGAAGCTGCGGCACTGCTTATAACGACGTCGCGCTGGTGAAGGCGGCATCGGGCGAGGAATATATCCTGGCCATCTATCTCGACCGCCCGACCGTGAACGCGAAGAAGGCGGAGGCCGCGATCGCGCAAGCGGCTGCGGCGGCGCTGGATTTCGTCAACAAAGCGCAGCGCACCGGACTGGAATAGCCGGCCCTTGCCCCCGCCGTCCATATTCGCCATATGCGCCGCGGGAGTCGGGCGGACGTGATTGTCGCCAACCTGGTCAGGTCCTGACGGAAGCAGCCACAGTGATTTCGTCGCGGGTCGTTCCGGCTCCTACCTTTTGCCCATGCTGCTTCGACAGCCTGCGCCCGACCCGCTAGACTGTCCCCCATGTCCGATTCCCCAGCGCCCTATCGCGTCCTAGCGCGCAAATACCGGCCGCAGAATTTCCGCGAGCTGATCGGCCAGGATGCGATGGTGCAGACGCTGGCCAACGCCATAAAGCGCGGGCGCATCGCCCATGCCTTCCTGATGACCGGGGTGCGCGGGGTGGGCAAGACGTCCACCGCGCGGCTGATCGCCAAGGCGCTGAACTGCATCGGACCGGATGGTACGGGCGGGCCGACGATCGACCCGTGCGGCGTCTGCGAACCCTGTCGCGCGATCGCGGAAGGGCGCTATATCGACGTGCTGGAAATGGACGCCGCCAGCAATACCAAGGTCGAGCAGATGCGCGACCTGCTGGACGGCGTACCCTATGCGACCATGTCGGCGCGCTACAAGATCTACATCATCGACGAAGTGCACATGCTGTCGAACAGCAGCTTCAACGCGTTGCTCAAGACGCTGGAGGAGCCGCCGGCCCATGTGAAGTTCATCTTCGCGACGACCGAGGTGGACCGTGTGCCGCTGACCGTGCTGTCGCGCTGCCAGCGCTTCGACCTGCGCCGCATCCCGGCCGAGGCGCTGGCCGCGCATTTTGCCTATGTCGTGAGCGCGGAGGGGGTGGCGGCGGAGCCCGACGCGCTTGGCCTGATCGCGCAGGCGGCTCTTCCAGCGTCTTCAGCAGCGCGTTGAACGCGTTCTTGGAGAGCATGTGGACCTCGTCCACGATGTAGACC
>JBEVME010000128.1:0-11669 GCA_040508785.1 Sphingobium sp. | reverse complement strand
TGCCGGTGTGGGCCGATCTCGCCTGGCGTGTCTTCCTGATCGTCGCGCTCGTCACCGCCGTGCTCGTCATCCACTGGATCGAGCGCGACGGGCTACGCAACAATATCTACCCGGATCGGCCGATCAGCTTCGTCGACATTCTCGATTTCACGACCGTCACGGTCACGACCGTCGGCTATGGCGACATCGTACCCGTCACTCCGGAGGCGCGGCTGTTCGAGGCCATCTTCGTCACGCCGATCCGCCTCTTCGTCTGGCTGATCTTCCTCGGCACGGCCTATTCGCTCTTTCTCAGAAACATCGTCTACAGGTGGCGCATGGCACGCATCCAAGCCGATCTGCACAATCATATCCTTGTCTCCGGCTTCGGCACGAGCGGGCAGGAAGCCGTGACAGAACTCATCGCGCGGGGCACCGACCCGCGCCAGATCGTCGTGGTCGACCCCAGCGAAAAGGCGCTGGAGCAGGCGGAGCAGATGGGTTGCAACGTCATGTGCGGCGATTCGACCCGTGACCGGACGCTGAAGGAAGTGGCGATCGAGCGGGCCCGCACCATGATCGTGTCCGCCGGGCGCGATGACACGTCGATCCTCATCACCCTGACCGCCCGGCACTTGGCGCCGGACCTGCCGATCAGCGTCGTCGTCCGCAACGAGGATAATGAGACACTCGCGCGGCAGGCCGGCGCGACCACGGTCATCAACCCGGTTAGCTTCGCCGGGCTGCTACTGGCGGGCAGCACCAGCGGGCGGCACATCGCCGACTATATGGCGGACCTCGCCGCCGCCGACGGCCGCGTGAAACTGCACGAGCGGCGGGTTCTGGCCGAAGAGGTCGGCATTCCATTGTGCGATATCGCGACAGGCCTCGGCGTACGCATCTACCGCAACGATCGCGCGATCGGTTTCTGGGAAGAGGGAGCGAAGCGCCTTCAGGCAGGCGACCTGCTGATCGAAATCGTGGAGTGTGGGGAGGCCGCCTGACGCCCCCGTGACTTTTGCCGCACAAGCCCCTATGTGCGGCGCCAATCATGGCAACGCGACTCCCCGAAGCCCCCAAGGTGGGCATGGTGTCGCTCGGCTGTCCCAAGAATCTGGTCGACTCCGAGCGTATCCTGACCAAGCTCCGTTCCGACGGCTATGCCATGTCCGCCGACTATGCCGGCGCGGACGTGGTGCTGGTTAACACATGCGGCTTTCTCGACAGCGCCAAGGAGGAAAGCCTGGAGGCGATCGGCGAGGCGATGGCCGAGAATGGTCGGGTCATCGTCACCGGCTGCATGGGCAAGGAGGCGGAGGTCATCCGCGCCCGCTTCCCCAAGGTCCTCGCTGTCACCGGCGCGCATCAATATGAGGAAGTCGTCGGCGCAGTCCACGACGCGGCACCGATGCCGCAAAACGCCTTCATCAATCTGGTGCCGGACGCAGGGCTCAAACTGACGCCGCGCCACTACAGCTATTTGAAGATTTCCGAAGGCTGCAACCATCGCTGCGCCTTCTGCATCATTCCGGCGCTGCGCGGCGACCTGGTCAGCCGCCGGCCCGACGCGATCCTGCGCGAGGCAGAGAAGCTGGTCGAGGCGGGCACGCGAGAGCTGCTGGTCATCAGCCAGGACACATCGGCCTACGGCATCGACATCCGCAAGGAGCCGCGGATGTGGAAAGGCGAGCCGGTCATTCCCCACATGACCGATCTCGCCCGCGAACTGGGCAGGATCGTCGCGCCGAGCAATGGCTGGGTGCGGCTGCACTATGTCTACCCCTACCCCCATGTCGACCAGGTCATCCCGCTGATGGCCGACGGGCTGATTCTCCCCTATCTCGACATTCCGTTTCAGCATGCCAGCCCGTCGGTGCTGCGCATGATGAAACGGCCGGCGAACGAAGCCAAGGTGCTGGACCGCCTGCGCAGCTGGCGCGCAATTTGCCCCGATATCGCGATCCGATCGACTTTCGTCGTCGGCTTCCCCGGCGAGACCGAGGCGGATTTCCAATATCTGCTGGACTGGCTGGATGAGGCGCAGCTTGACCGCGTCGGCGCCTTCCGCTTCGAGCCGGTCGAGGGCGCGGCCGCCAACGATCTTCCCGGCGCGGTGCCCGAGGAGGTCAAGGAAGAGCGCTACCAGCGCATCATGGCCAAGACTGCCGCCATCAGCGCAGCCAAGCTCCAGGCGAAGGTCGGCCGCACCCTGCCCGTCATCATCGACGAGATCGGCGATCCGGACCAGGAAGACGGGTCGATCGGCGCCACGGCCCGATCACAGGCCGACGCGCCGGAGATCGACGGTCATGTGTTCCTGCGCGATGTCGGGATGGGGCGCAATGTGGGCGATATCATCGACGTCGTCGTGGAAGATGCCGACGAGCATGATCTGTTCGGAGTGCCGGCGTAGAAACGCCGCAGCATTCAGACTTCGAAATCATCGTGGCGAGAACGACGACTTGTCGGATAATGGCGTATCAAGGCAGGGAAAATCCGTCCTGATATTCCGTCTTGATCGCGGCGCGCATCGCCGCATCTATCGGCAGCGCGATCTCGTAACTGCCTTCCGCATAAGGTCCGGCGCTGTAGGGGCCTATCACTACGGTCAGGCCGTCGATTAGCTTGCTGTCCCTCGATGTCGGCAGCAGCACCTCTTTCATCGGATCGATGCATTTGGTGAACTCGTCGTCACCGCGCACCACCGGCGCGCTGCGCTTTTCCGCCCGCGCCCTATCCAACCCTGCGCAGAATCGATCCCTGATCGCCGTAGCGAAGGCTGTTTCGGACGTGAGCAGCGCCGCCATGCTGGTCTCGCGCTTGCGCGCCTTGTCCCAAATCAGCGCATCATATCCGCTCATGCCGTGCGCCCCGCCAGTGAAAACATAGCTTTCCGATTTCAACACCAGAAAGCGTGGCGTGTCCGCCGCCACGCGCCAGCGCGTCTCCAGGCTGTGCGCATGGAAGGGGAAGCCAGCCTCCTGCGCCGACTTCCGGTCATCGCGCGCCATGGCGAGCGCATCCGTGCGCCCCTGCTGCATTTCACGCGAAAATTTGGCCACGATCTGGGGTATCACCGCCGCTTGCGGGGGATAGGCATAGACGAACTCCAGCAAGTCCGTCTTTTGCGATAGCATGAATGGCTTCGCCGGCGGCACAGGAGCGGCCGTGCCGGCCATGCGATCGGCGAAGCGCCGCGCGGCGTCGTCGGACATTATATTGCCCTGGGTGGCCTGCTCGTCGGAAGGTGCGCATCCGGCCAGTAGCAGGGCCGCCCAGCCGGACGGCCCCGCCAATCGCCTCCAGTGATGCCGGCTCAATGCTTGCGCGCCACCCGGCACCGCTCGGCCACCGCCTTGCGCGTGAAGTCACTCTGGAAGGCTTCGCCCGCATTGGGCCACCCCTCGGCGATCAACGCCTGCTCGACGGCATGGACGCGGTCAAACTGGCCGCTGTCGGCGAGTGCATAGGCGCGATCCCGTGCTGCACGGAGGCCCCGGTCCTGCGTTGCGATCATGATTTATCTCCTTGGCGTCGGGACGATTGGCAAAAGCCCCACAGGCAGGCGAAAATAGATTCCGTCCCGATCGGGTTTCTCCTACAGGCTTTCGCCATGTCCATGTTCGCCGACCTGCTCAAGAGTGACAACAAACAGCCCGCTCGTTCGATCCAACTGATCGACCCGGCCGGCTTCGACGCGTGGCTGGCGACCCAGCCCGAAGCGGTGCGTACTCTCCTCGCGGCGCAGCGGTTCAAAGGCAAGGCACATGAGGTGGCGATCCTGCCCGGCATATCGGCCGAAAGCTGGTCAGCCGTCGGCGGGGTGGCGTCGCTGGAGACGCTCGGCCCCTGGTGCCTCGCCAAGCTCGCCGAGACGCTGCCGGAGGGGAACTATCGCCTCGATGGCGCAGCCCCCGGCGCTGCCGCGCTTGGCTGGCTGACGGCGCAATATGGGTTCGACCGTTATCGCAAGGCGGATGGCGCGGGGCCGCGTGTGCTGCTGACGCCAGACGCTGCCAGGATCGACGGGACGGTGCGGATGGCCGAAGCGGTCGCGATGGTGCGCGATTTGGTCAATACGCCCGCCGGCGACATGGGTCCGGCAGAGCTGGAGGATGCGGCGCGGCAGTCCGCAGAGGTCTTCGGCGCGCAGTTCCACGTCACGCGCGGCGATATGCTCGAACAGGGCTATCCCATGATCCATGCGGTAGGCCGCGCCGCCGACCGCCATTTCGCGCCACGCCTTATCGAACTGACATGGGGCGACCCGGCCCACCCCAGGATCGCCATCGTAGGCAAGGGCATCAGCTTCGATACGGGCGGGCTCGACATCAAGCCCTCTTCGGCCATGCGGCTGATGAAGAAGGATATGGGCGGAGCGGCACACGCGCTGGCGCTCGGCCGGCTGGTCATGGCCGCCGGCCTGCCGGTACGACTGCATCTTTTGATCCCGGCGGCCGAAAACGCGATTGGCGGCAACGCCTTTCGCCCCGGTGATATATTGCGCAGCCGCAAGGGGCTGACGGTGGAAATCGGCAATACGGATGCGGAGGGCCGGTTGGTGCTGGCCGATGCGCTGACGCGCGCGGGGGAAGATGGTCCGGAACTAGTGATCGACTTTGCGACGCTGACGGGCGCGGCCCGCGTGGCGGTGGGACCGGACCTGCCGGCGCTGTTCGCCAATGACGATGCGCTGGCGGCGGACATGGACGGCGCGGCAACCGCCGTCGATGATCCGGTCTGGCGCCTCCCGCTCTGGGACCCCTATGCCGACATGCTCAAGTCCGACATCGCCGACATCAACAATGCTGGCGAAGGCGGCTTCGCGGGGGCGATCACCGCGGCCTTGTTTCTCCGCCGCTTCGTGCCGGACGGCGCGCAATGGCTGCACCTGGACACGTTTGCCTGGCGACCCGCAGCCAGGCCAGGGCGACCCAAGGGCGGGGATGCACTTGGTCTGCGCGCGGCCTTCCTGCTCCTCGAAAGGCGCTACGGACGCGGGACCTGACGGAAAAATCGGACGGGTGGGGCCGTTACGCAACCGGATTGGCCATCGTGCGTTGGACGCCGCATGAACGCACATTCATCCACGGAAGTCGCGCAGATCGAGCGCCCTGGTCTCCGCCAGCTCGGCGACTGGATGCGCACTTTGGTGGACTATGTCCGATCGGGCCGGCCGGATCTCACCAATCGCCAGATGGCACTGATGATGACCGTCTATATCGATTCCGGTCCGCATACCGTGCGCGGCCTGGCCGAGGCGCTGCACGTTTCCAAGCCGGTCATCACCAGGGCCCTCAACAAGCTCTCCGCGCTTGGCTATCTGCGGCGGGAACGTGATGTTGCCGACCGGCGCAATATTTTCGTCGCCAGGACGCCCAAGGGGGCGGAATTCCTTGACGCCTTTCATGCTTTCATCGCAGGAACCGCCCGCGATGACAGGACAGATTTCTCCCGCGCGGGTCGCACCGCCTGAACCGATCCGGTTTCGACTGACCGGGCGATCGGTCACCCTTGATGGGCGCGTCCATGCCGTGCGCCCGGACCTGGCGGACATCTCCCTCGCCGGCACCCTGTTCTCAGCCCATTATGCGCGCGCGGTCGCGATGACCTGCGTCGCGGCCGGCTCGGCCGTGGTGGATACGCCGTCGCCCGGCGCCCAGGCGATCAGCCAGCTGCTGCGCGGCGAAACCTTCCATGCGCTGGACGTTACCACACACTGGACCTGGGGCTTTTGCGGACATGACGGCTATGTCGGCTACGTCCGGCGCGATGCGCTCGACGTCCTCGAGATACCGACCCATCGCGTCGTCGGCCGTCCCGCGCCACTTTTCATCAGCGCCGACATCAAGGCGCCCATCACGGCATTCTGGCCCACGGGGGCGTTGTTCAAGGGCCTTGAAGAGGGCGATTTCGTCGACACCGGTGAAGGTTTCCTGCACCGGCGCCACGCCGCGCCGGTCGATGCGCTGGAAAATGACTGGGTCGCGGCCGCCGAACGCCATCTGGGTCAGCCCTATGTCTGGGGCGGGCGAGGTCATCGTGGGGTCGATTGTTCTGGTTTGGTGCAGGCGGCGCTTGGCCGGTGCGGTATGCGGGTGCCCCGCGACACCGATCTGCAGCGCGAAGGCATTGGCACGCCGGTGCCAGCGGGTGAGGCGCCACGACGCGGCGACCTGGTCTTTTTTCCCGGCCATGTCGGCATCATGATTGACGCGGCCAATCTGCTCCACGCCAATGCCCATTGGATGGCGGTCGTGGCCGAGCCGTTGGCGGACGTTGTCGGCCGGCTCGCGCCGACCCACGCCGAACCGATCCTGGCGATCAGGCGGATCATGCCATGACCGCGCGCGTCTTCATCGACGGGGCCGTCGGCACCACCGGCATCGAGATCCGCGACCGGCTGGCGCCCCGCGCGGATGTGAGCCTGCTGTTGCTGGACGAAAGCCAGCGCAAGGACGCCGGGGCGCGGCGCGACGCGCTGAACGCCGCGGACGTGGTCATTCTCTGTCTGCCGGACGATGCCGCGCGCGAAGCGGTGTCGCTGATCGACAATGATCGCACCAAGGTGATCGACGCGTCCACCGCGCACCGCGTCGCGCCGGGCTGGGCCTATGGGTTCCCCGAACTGCAACCAGGACAAAGGGAAAGGATCTCTGCCAGCCGCAGGGTCGCCAATCCCGGCTGTTGGCCGACCGGATTTCTGGCCCTCGTCCGGCCGCTGGTGCTCGCCGGCCTGATCCCGGCCGACTGGCCCGTGGTGGTGAGCGGTGCATCTGGCTATTCGGGCGGCGGCAAAGCCATGATCGCGGATTATGAGGGTGCAAACGGAGCTCCCACCGCATTCCGCGCCTATGGCCTAGGGCTTGCCCACAAGCATCTGCCCGAAATGCAGCAATATGGCGGCTTGGCGCACCCGCCTCTGTTCGCGCCGGCCGTGGCCAATGCCTATCGGGGGATGCTGGTTGAAGTACCGCTCCAGCTGCGGGCAATGCCCGGGGCACCCACGCTGTCCGATGTGCACGCGGCACTGGCGCACGCCCATGCGGGATCGCCTATCGTGACGGTCGCGCCGCTCGAGGAAGGCACGACGCTGCTCGATGTCGAGGCAGTCGGCGCGACCGACCGGCTGGTGCTGCACATATGCGGCAATGCGGACGCCGGTCAGGCGCGACTGGTCGCGATGCTGGATAATCTGGGCAAAGGTGCGGCGGGCGCGGCGGTGCAGAATCTGAACCTGCTAGCGGGATTGCCGGAAACGGCCGGTCTCCGGCTCTAGACGTTCAGTGTACCGTGCCCAGCGCTTCGTCATGGCACAGGATCACGATCAGCCGCTCGATCTGGCGCCAGCGACAGAAATGGATGTGATTGCCCAGGTCCCGGCTGCGATCGGCGCGCGCGGCGGCTTCATATCCGGCATTGTCGCCGAAGGTGGCGATCAGCGCTGCCGCATCCTCGAAGCTGGAGCGGTCGGTCAAAAATGGCAGATACATGCAACCCCCGATGATCTTGGCCGTTTCCGGCGCGAGTCCAGGGTTCAAGTGCCGTGCCAACATGCCGGCCGTACAGCGAAGCGCAGGCTGCGAGGGTAAATGCGCGATTAGCCAAGTCCCTTCGCGGGACAGCCGTACCGGACCGGGACCGTGCCGTCCGCTTTCGGGGCAGATGCGCGAAGCACTGGCCATGCGGGCCGAGCCGTGGCAGGAGGGCGCGATGACCAAAGGCAAGGCAAATGGCGCAACCGGCGCGGGGGCGATCATCGCATTTCTGATCCTGGTCGGCACGATCGTTGGCGGCATTATGGGCCAGCCCAGCATCGGCCTGCTGGTCGGGGCGGGAACCGGCATACTGATCGCCACGCTTCTGTTTCTGAACGACCGCCGCCGCCAGGGATAGACCGATGAAGAAGCACCTGATCGCTATCCTGCTGCTTGCCATCGTGCTTGGCGGCGGGGTCTTCTATTATCTCTCACGCGGCGACACGTCGCAGCTGCCGCCCGGCTCGGATGTCGGGCGCGAGCCTGTGTTCACAACCCCACGCTCGGAGATCATCCCCACTGTCGCCATTGCCGACGCCCGCCCCTGGCACCGGGGCGAAGGCCCAGCGGCAGCGCCCGGTCTGGCGGTCGCACGCTTCGCTGAAGGGCTGGACCATCCCCGGTCGATTCTCCGCCTGCCCAATGGCGACATATTGGTCGCCGAGACCAACAGTCCGCCACGGCCAAAGGGCGGCATCGCCAGCCGGATCGAATCCTATGTGATGGGCAAGGCCGGCGCTGGCGTGCCTTCGGCCAACCGCATCACCCTGTTGCGCGACGCCGACGGCGATGGCCGGGCGGAAGTCAGGTCCGCTTTCCTCACCGGACTGAATTCTCCCTATGGCATGGCCCTCGTGGACGACACGCTCTACGTCGCCAATACGGACGCGCTTCTGGCCTTCCCCTACAAGGGCGGCGACACCCGGATCGCCACGAAGGGTCGCAAGATACTGAACCTGCCGGCGCAAGCACCGAACCGCCATTGGACGAAGAGCCTGACCGCCAGCCCGGACGGCCTCCTCTATGTCGGCGTGGGGTCCAACAGCAATGTCGCCGAAAACGGGCTGGAGGCCGAAGCCAATCGCGCGAACGTGCTCGAAGTGAACCCGAAGACCGGCAACTATCGGATCTATGCCGCCGGAATGCGCAACCCGGTGGGGCTGGCTTTCGAGCCCGGCAGCGGCGCGCTGTGGGCGGTTGTTAACGAGCGTGACGGCCTCGGTGCCGATCTGGTGCCGGACTATCTGGCGCGCGTGGAATTTGGCGGCTTCTACGGCTGGCCCTGGAATTATTGGGGCGGCTATGAGGACCGACGCGTCCAGCCCCAGCGGCCCGAAGTGCGCGAATATACCAAGCGCCCCGACTATGCGCTGGGCAATCATGTCGCGCCGCTCGGGCTGACCTTCGCCACCGGGCAGAAATTGGGCGACCGCTTCGCCAATGGTGCCTTCGTCGGGCTGCACGGCAGCTGGAACCGCCAGCCGCGTTCGGGCTACAAGGTCGTGTTCATACCCTTCGTCGATGGCGAAGCTGGAAAAGCCAAGCCGGTCGATGTGCTGACCGGCTTCCTTGCAGCCGACGAGACGGCGCGCGGCCGACCGGTGGATGTCACGATCGACGACAAGGGCGCGCTGCTGGTGACGGATGATGTCGGCGGTATCGTCTGGCGCGTGAGCGCCCGCCGCTAACGCATCGGGTCAGCCGGCCAGCCCGGCTCGCCCAGCCAGTTCCACGACATATTGACGCGCGACCCGGCCCGACCGGCCGCCGCGCTGCGTCGCCCAGCCGATCGCCTCGACCGGATCGAACGCCAGCCCCAGCGCACCGGCATGGGCGCCGACGATGGCGACATAGGTGGCCTGATCGATAGCGTGAAACCCCAGGCTCAATCCAAAGCGGTCGGACAGCGCCATTCTGTCGTCCACAACGTCGCGCACATTGATCGGATCATCCTGCTCCGACAGATAACGCGGCACGATATGCCGGCGGTTGGAAGTGACGTAGAGCCGGACGTTATTCGGCCGCGCCGCCGCCCCGCCCTGCAACAGGCTCCGAAGCGCGCGCGCGTCGCCGGTCTGATCGTCAAAGCCGAGATCGTCGAGAAAGAGGATGAAGGGCCGATCGACCGTTCCCAGCAGCGCCATCAGCCGTGGCATCGCACCAAGGTCCGCCACCGCGCACTGGACGAGCGCCAGCGCGCTGCCCTCGCGCTGCAACCGGGTCACGACGGCAGCGACCGCAGCCGACTTTCCTGTCCCCCGCGCACCCCACAGCAGCACGTCATGCGCGGCATGGCCTGCGGCGTGGCGGTGGCTATTGTCCAGCAAAGCCTGCTTCTGCGCGTCGATGCCGACCAGCAGTTCGTACTCGACCGGGTCGATCGACGGAATCGCGCAGAGCTCCTCCCCGTCCCACCCATAAGCCGGGAAGGCGCGAAGATCGGCCGGTTGCGGCGCCGGCGGCGCCAGTCGTTCGAGTGCTTCGGCTATGCGGGTCAGCAGGGCTTCGTCCATGCCCGCCGCTTAGCGACGGGTGCAACGGTCGGCAAGTATGGCGCCGTCACCGAACTGACGCATCGGCCTTTTACACTCTTGGCTAGCGGACCTATAGCAGGCTGGTGACCATTCCCAACGCGATCATCTCCACCCACCTTCGGCGATACGAAGCAGAAGCGCTGCGAGAGGCAGCAATGCTGATTCGCGCGGGCGAGCCGGTCGCCGTCCCTACCGAAACCGTCTACGGCCTCGCGGCGGACGCCACGGACGACCAGGCAGTCGCCGCCATCTACGCCGCCAAGGGCCGACCCAGCTTCAACCCGCTGATCGTCCATGTCGCCGACAAGGCCATGGCCCAAGATCTGGCGCAGTTCGACGCGATTGCCGACCTTTTGGCGGCGAAATTCTGGCCCGGCCCGCTCACGCTCGTGCTGCCCGTTCGTCCCGGCAGCGGCATCGCTGCCCTCGTCACCGCGGGTCTGCCCACCGTCGCGCTGCGTCATCCTGCACATCCCGCGATGCTAGCCCTGATCCGCGAAAGCGGCCGTCCGCTCGCAGCGCCGTCCGCCAACCGCAGCGGCGCGATCAGCCCGACCCGCGCGGAACATGTGCTGGCCAGCCTGGGCGGCCGCATCCGGCTCGTGCTCGACGAAGGGCCGACCAATGACGGCCTGGAATCGACGATCGTCGCGCCAGCCGGTGACCATATACGAATGCTCCGCCCGGGCCCGGTCACGTCGGAGATGATCCAAGGCGCCGTGGGGCTTCCGGTCGTCACAGTGTCCGGCGCGCACGGCATAGAGGCACCCGGGCAGCTGCGAAGCCATTATGCACCGTCCAAGCCCGTCCGGCTCGACGTTCTGCGCGCAGAGGCTGACGAATATCTGATCGGCTTCGGCCTGATGCCATGCCACATCAATCTCAGCCCGGAGGCCGATCTTCGTGAAGCAGCCGCCAACCTGTTCGCCATGCTTCACCAGGCCGATGCAAGCGCAGCTCAGCGCATTGCCGTAGCCCCCATTCCGGAAGAAGGGCTGGGCGCGGCGATCAACGATCGCCTAAGGCGCGCAGCCGCGTAAAGCCGCGCGTCTCCCCTCGGACGCAGGGCCCCATCGAGCCGCGGGCCTCTGCCGACGCAACCAGCGCGGGACCTATGGCAGCCCAAGAGGCTTCACTCACAAAGCCGGGGATGAACTCTCGTATCGCGCGACACCTGCATCACCCTCGTCCGATCAGATGGCGCTGCGGCAGAAATGCGCCGCCGCCCTGTCTCACCCGCAGTCGCGGCCGCCATCTCTGCGGCACTGCTTGATCCGCTCCTTTTCGGCCTTTTTGCGCGCCTTGCCCTCTTCCGCTTCCTGCTTGCGCATCTTGCGGCCATAATTGCGATCGGCTTCGTCCTGACTGGTCGTCGCCCAATCGGCGGCCTGCGCGCCCGCTCTCAGCGGTGCGGTCACGACGCTCGCGACCGTCCGCACACAGCCGGGCAGCGTCAGCATCATAAGCGGCAGCGTACAGATGATGATCTTTTTCATAAATGCCTCGTTCCCGAGTGATGGCGTCGCTGCCTTGTGCCGCGCTCTACATGAACCCAGCCTAGGCGTAGAGGCCTTCATGGGCAATCAGGCGTCGATCCGCTCGGCAAAGCCTTTTTTCA
>JBEVME010000118.1:0-8324 GCA_040508785.1 Sphingobium sp. | reverse complement strand
CAACAGATCCCAGCTTTCGCTGGGATGACGTCTACGATCAGGCCAGACTCTTCGTCGCCTGCTCCAGCACATCCTTGGAGAGATTCGGCGTCGCGACGATCCTCTCCAGCTCGGCGCGCATCAAGGCGCCCCGCGCCTCGTCGAACCGGCGCCAGCGGCCGAGCGGCGGGATGAGGCGCGCGGCGGTCTGGGGGTTGAGCGGATCGAGCGCGATGACGATATCAGCGACCATCGCATAGCCCCTGCCCGACCGATCGTTGAATGCCCATTGATTGGCGGTGAAGGCGCCATAGAGCGCACGGACGCGGTTGGGATTGGCCAGCGTGAAGTCCTTGTGCCGACCAAGTTCATCGACCAGCGCCACCGTTTCGGGATGGAAAGCCAGCGCCTGGGTCTGGAACCATTTGTCGAGCGTCAGCGCGTCCTGGCCGTAGCGGTTGTAGAAGATGTCGAGCGCAGCTTCCCGCTCGGCGCTGGCGCCGTTCGCGAGCGTGGCTAAGGCAGACTGCCGCTCGGTCATATTGTCGGCTGCGTCGAACTGGGCGAAGGCGACCTGCGGCCCGTCGGCAGCGCCCGACGCCACGAGATATTGCAACGCGACATTGCGCAGCTTGCGGGCGCCTTTGGCCGCGGGCGAGAGGGAGAAGCCATTGGCCTTCGTCTTGGCATGAATTGCGCGCCACAGCGGCTCCAGCTCCGCACCGACGCGATGCTGGAGCGCCTCGCGCGCGGCGTGGATCGCGTCGGGATCGACGATCGGCAGCTGGTCGCCCAGATAGGCCTCGCTCGGCAGGCGAATCGCTTCCGCGACGAAGGCGGGATCGAGCATGGGATCGCTCGCGGTGTTGCGCACCGCTTCGATCACAACCCCCTCGTCCACCTGCGCCCCGCCGATCGTGCCGACGAGGACGTTGACCATCAGCCGCTGGATTGCCTCGTAGCGGGCGAAGGGATCATCGTCATGGGCGGCAAGGAAGGCGAGATCGGCCTGACTGCTGTTGCTGTCGATGATGACGGGCGCCGAAAAGCCGCGATTGATCGACAGCACCGGCGGCGTGGCGAAGCCGGGAAAAGTGAAACGCTGCGCCGCATCGGTCAGCATCAGCAACTGGTCGCCATGATGGGCTCCACGCGCGCGATCGAACAGGGCGACGCGCAGCGGGATCGCCATCGGCCGCTTTTCCGGCTGGCCGGGCGTTGGCGGCACTGTCTGCGCCAGGTCCAGAGTCGCCGTGCCCGTAACGGGATCATGGCTCAGCTTCGCGCGGACATGGGGGGTGCCGGCCTGTTCGTACCAGAGGCGGAACTGGCCGAGATCGATGCCCCCGCCCTCCTCCATGGCGGCCACGAAATCCTCGCAGGTGGCGGCCTGCCCGTCATGGCGATCGAAATAGAGGTCCGTGCCGGCACGGAAGCGCTCGGGGCCAAGCATCAGCGCCATCATGCGGATGACCTCCGCCCCCTTGTTATAGATGGTCGCGGTGTAGAAGTTGCTGATTTCCATGTAGGATTCGGGGCGGATCGGATGGGCGAGCGGGCCCTGGTCCTCCTGGAACTGGGCTGCGCGCAGGACGCGGACATCCTCCACCCGCTTGACTGCATGAAACCCCATGTCGGCCGAGAAATTCTGGTCGCGAAAGACGGTGAAGCCTTCCTTCAGCGACAGCTGGAACCAGTCGCGGCAGGTGACCCGGTTGCCCGACCAGTTGTGGAAATATTCATGCGCCACGACCGCCTCTATGCCGTCATAGTCGATGTCGGTGGCCGTCTCCGGATCGGCAAGAATATAGCGCGAATTGAAGATGTTGAGGCCCTTATTCTCCATCGCGCCGAAGTTGAAGTCGGCGACCGCGACGATGTTGAATTCGCCCAGATCATATTCGCGGCCATAGACGCGCTCGTCCCAGGCCATGCTGTCCTTGAGCGCCTTCATCGCGTGGGCGGTGCGCGGCAGGTCGGCCTCCCGAACCCATATGCCAAGCTTTACGTCGCGCCCGCTCATCGTGCGGAAACTGTCCGCATTGCAGGCAAGGTCCCCCGCGACCAGCGCGAAGAGGTAGCAGGGCTTGGGGAAGGGATCGACCCAGCGCGCCCAGTGGCGGCCGTCGCCCGTCTCGCCCTGAGCGACCGGGTCGCCATTGGCGAGCAGCACCGGAAAGCGCACCCTGTCCGCCGCCATGTGCACGGTGTAGCGCGACAATATGTCCGGCCGGTCGGGGAAGAAGGTGATGCGGCGGAAGCCCTCCGCCTCGCACTGGGTACAGAGCAGGCCGCCGGAGGCATAGAGGCCCATGAGTTTGCTATTGCTGTCCGGCGCGATTTCGACGCAGGTTTGCACCTGATGCGCGTCGGCCGGCAGATCGATGACCAGCGTGCCGGCATCCAGGACCCAATGATCGGGGCCAAGCGCCTCGCCGTCGACAAGTATTTCCAGCGGCACGAGCCCGTCGCCGTCGAGCCGCAGCGGGCGATCATGGACACCGTCACGCTGCACAGACAGGGTCGCTCGCACCCGCGTCAGCGCCGGGTCGAGATCGAAATCGAGCGCTATGTCGGGGACGAGCCAGTCGGGCGGACGATAATCGCTGCGGCGGATGACGGCGGGGCCGACGGTGGGTCCAGGGGCAAGCGTTGTCTGGTTATCGGCCATGCTGCCTAACTAGGCATTGCGCAGGGGAAAGGCCAGTGGGCCAGGACGACTTATCCATCTTCGACTTGCCGCGGACCGTGACAACGGGGACCGGTCAGGCTCAGCCCCTTATCATATCCGCTCGCCCGACAGGCGCTGGCAGAGCATGTCCAGCTGGTCGAGCGTCGAATAGCGCAGCGACAGGGTGCCGGCTCCCCCTTCATGGATGATCTCTATGCGGACGCCCAATATATCGGCCAGATGCTGTTCGAGCGACGCGATGTCGGCATCCTTCCCACCGGTGATCGTGCGCGCCCGCGCCGGTTCGGCCGTCCCCTTCCTGGCGCGGCGGACAAGCTGTTCCGTTTCACGTACGGAAAGCCCCTTGTCCTGGATTCGCTGGGCCAGCGTCTCGCAATCGGGCATGCCGATGAGCGCGCGGGCATGGCCCATGCTGAGGCGCCTTTCGAGCACGGCCTGCTGGACCATGGCCGGCAGATCGAGCAAGCGAATGAGATTGGCGATATGGCTGCGCGACTTGCCGACGATCCGCCCGAGGGCCTCCTGGCTATGATCGAAGTCGGCGATCAGCTTGCGATAGGCTTCGGCTTCTTCGATCGGATTGAGATCCTCCCTCTGAATATTTTCGACCAGCGCGATTTCGAGAGTCTCCGCCTCATCGAAGTCGCGAACGATAGCGGGGATGCGATGGAGCTGCGCGCGCTGGGCGGCACGCCAGCGGCGCTCGCCCGCGACGATCTGGTATCCGCCACCCTGCGGCCGCACGATAATGGGCTGGATGACGCCGCGCCGGGCGATGCTTTCAGCCAGTTCGCTCAGTGCCTCTTCGTCGAAATGACGGCGCGGTTGTTCGGGATGCGGATGGATGAGCGCGACTTCGATGGTCTGCACCGATCGTCCCTGCGCAGCGGTGGCAGGCGCAACCGGCTCTTCCTGCGCGACCTCGCCCAGCAGGGCGGACAGGCCGCGACCCAGTCCGTGGGGCCGCCTCATGCCCTTGGGCTTGTCGCTCGCATCGCTCATGCGGCGATCTCCTGCCGTGGCAAGCGGGCGATCAGTTCGCGGGCGAGGCGCATATAGGCCTCGGATCCCGGGCAACGAAAATCGTAGATCAGCGCGGGCATCCCGTGGCTGGGCGCTTCGGACAAGCGGACATTGCGCGGGATCACGGTAGTGAAGACCAGATTGCCAAGACAGGCGCGGACATCGTCGGCTACCTGATCGGTCAGCCGGTTGCGGCGATCATACATGGTGAGCGCGACACCCAGGATTGCGAGCCCCGGGTTGAAGCGGCCGCGAATGCGCTCGACCGTCTGGAGCAGCTGGGACAGGCCCTCCAATGCGAAAAATTCGCATTGGAGCGGGACGAGCAGCCATTGCGCCGCCACCATTGCATTGATCGTCAAAAGCCCCAGCGAAGGCGGACAATCGACCAGGCAGACGTCCCACCGGCCCGATGGCGCATCGTGCAGCGCACGCTGGAGCCGATGTGTCCGCTCCTCATAATCGATCAACTCGATTTCGGCACCCGACAGGTCCTGCGTGGCGGGCACCAGGTCGAGTTTGGGCACGTTCGTCGCGATCACTGCGTCTTCCAGCCCGCAATCGCCGATAAGAAGATCATAGCTTGAGCGGGTACGGGCCGCTTGCCCCACGCCAAGCCCGGTGGATGCATTGCCCTGGGGGTCGAGATCCAGCAGCAGGACCCGCATTCCGGTCGCAGCCAGGCCGGTGGCCAGGTTGATGGCAGTGGTGGTCTTCCCCACTCCGCCCTTCTGATTGGCGATGGCTATGCAGATCATGTTCCGCCTTTCATGCGCCGCGCAGCGACCGACCGCGCGACTATGATCGCACTCTCGGCATCGGTGACGCTTGGTTCCACGTGAAACACACCTTGCCACGCAGGGTGCGCTGCCTCCAGTTCAATTTGCGCGTTGCGTCCCTTAGGCAACAGCCAGAGGGTTTTATCCCCAGATAAATGTTCCGCAGAGCCAAGCAACGCGTGCAGGGGTGCATAGGCCCGAGCGCTGACGACCGCCGCGCGCTGGGAAGGGACATGTTGGACCTTGCCATGATGAACGGTGACGTTTGCGAGACTCAGCTCCTCCTTCACTGATGTGAGGAACGCGGCACGAAGGCGGCGCGATTCTACCAGAAGGACGGGCCGATCACCAAGCATCGCCGCAACCAGGCCTGGAAGCCCGGCGCCCGAACCGAGATCTATCCAGTTTCCGTTCACGGCCTCGCGCGCCAGGGGGATCAGCTGGGCCGAGTCGGTGATATGGCGGGCCCAGACATGGGGCCATGTCGATTCGGCAATAAGATTCTGGGACTCCATGCCGGCGCGCAGCAGCGCGACATAGCGCTCCAGCTTGGCCCATGTTTCACGTGGAACATCGAGTTGTGTCGCGATCCAGGCTCGCGCCTCATCTTCCGTCACGCAGCGAGCCGGCGGGTGTGGACAAGGATCGCCGCCAGTGCAGCGGGCGTGATCCCGCGAATCCGCGCTGCGGCCGCGAGATTGTCGGGCCTAGCAGCAACGAGCCGCTCAACCATCTCGGTGGAAAGGCCACTGATGGTCGCGAAATCGAAGTCCTCCGGGATCGCTACGCGCTCATTACGGCGCAGATCGGCGATCTCGCTATCCTGCCGGTCGAGATAGGGTGCATAGCGCGCATCCTCCAATATCTCGGCGCGCAGGTCGGCAGGCAAGCGGCGCAGGCCCGGAGCCAGATTTGTCAACAGCGGCGCCGTCACCTCGGGAAAGCGCGCCCACTCGAACAGGGAGCGGCGGACGCCATCCTGACGCACCGGCACACCCGCACGCGCCATCTCGGTCGCCGTGAACGGAGCCGACAGCGCCTGAAGTGCGTCTGCGCGTGCGGCGTCCCGCTGCGCCAGCCTCGTCAAGCGGTCACAGCCCAACAGAGCATGATCTCGTCCGATCGGCGACAGGCGGCTTTCCGCATTGTCTGCGCGCAGGCGCAACCGATACTCGGCGCGGGCCGTCAGCATCCGATAGGGTTCGGTGACCCCCTGCAGCACGAGGTCATCGATCATTACCCCGATATAGCTGGTGGCGCGATCCAGCCTGAGCGGAGCGGCCGCGAGCACACGGGCGGCGGCATTGGCTCCTGCGACGAGACCCTGGGCGGCCGCTTCCTCATAGCCGGTGGTCCCGTTGATCTGTCCGGCGCAGAATAGCCCCGGCAGCGCGCGCACCGCCAGCGTGGCATCGAGCGCGCGCGGATCGACATGGTCATATTCGACCGCATAGCCCGGTACCAGGATGTCCGCCCGTTCGAGCCCCATCATGGACCGCACCAGCGCAAGCTGGGTATCCGCCGGAAGTGACGTGCTGATTCCATTGGGGTAGACGAAATGATCGTCCAGACCCTCCGGCTCGAGAAAAACCTGATGCCCGTCGCGGTCACCGAAGCGTAGCACCTTGTCCTCGATCGACGGGCAATAACGCGGCCCCCTGCCCTCGATCGCCCCGCTGAAGAGAGGCGAGCGGCCAAGGCCTTCGCGGATGATCGCATGAGTCCGGTCGTTGGTCCGCGTGATGGCGCAGGCGAGTTGCGGCAACGGGCGAAACCGGGTCAGCGGAGACATGGTCCAGTCGCCATCATCCGACGGTTGCGACTCGAGTGCGGCCCAGTCAATGGTCCGTCCGTCGAGGCGTGGCGGCGTCCCCGTCTTGAGGCGCGCGATGGGCAGGCCGAGCGCACGCAATTGCAGCCCCAGTGCAGTTGCCGCCCTCTCCCCCACCCGGCCGCCGCATTCGCGCTCCTCGCCCCGGAAAAGTCGGCCGCCCAGGAAGGTACCGGTGGCGAGCACGACTGACGGCGCACCAATGATGCTGCCATCCGACAACCGGACGCCAGCTATCACGCCGCCACGCTCGATCAGTGAGTCGGCCTCGCCCTCGATCAGGGAAAGGCCGGACTGCGCATCCAGCATGTGATGGATAGCGGCGCGGTAGCGCTTGCGATCGGCCTGGATGCGGGGGCCCTGGACAGCCGCGCCCTTGCTGCTGTTGAGCATCCGATAATGTATGGCGGCGGCGTCGGCAGCACGGGCGATCAGTCCGTCCAGCGCATCCACTTCCCGGACGAGATGCCCCTTGCCCAGCCCGCCGATCGCGGGATTGCAGGACATGGCGCCCACGCTTTCGCGCGCGAAGGTGAGCAGGGCAACCGCCGCGCCACGGCGTGCAGCGGCGGCCGCAGCCTCGCAGCCGGCATGACCGCCCCCAACCACGATGACATCATATTGCTTCGCCATGCGCCCCCATACAAAGATGGCGGTTGCGGGTCAAAAGCGTTCCACGTGGAACATCCTCATTTGCCGATGCAAAAACCGGCGAAGAGGCGGTCGAGCATGTCCTCTGTGCCCGCTCGACCCGTGAGCGCGTCGATCGCCCCGCGCGCGGCGCGCAGTTCTTCGGCCCGTATCAGCAGGTCATCGCTAAGCCCGGCCTGGAGGGTGTGACGGTGCAGCATCGCTACTGCATCGCGCTGCCGCTGATGCAGGGCATAGTCGCCCTCTCCCGGCATCAGTTCGCCGGCACGAGCGGCGAGTTCCGCGCGAAGATCGCCCATGCCCTCCCCCGTGATCGCGGAGAGCCGCAGGCCGGGACGGTCGTGCCTGTCGGTACGGTCGCATTGCGCCGCGACGAGAAGGGCGCCGATGGGCGCGTCTGCAGCATCGCCGAGCCACAGCAAGATATCCGCACCCGCCATCGCAGCGCGCGCGCGATCGATGCCGATAACCTCTATCGCATCGTCGCTGTCCGCGCGCAGACCGGCGGTGTCGGTGAACAGATAGGCGATGCCGGCGATCGCGGCGGGCGCCTCCACCCGGTCGCGGGTCGTCCCGGCAATGGCGGAGACGATTGCGGCATCGCGGCCGACGAGCGCGTTGAACAATGTCGATTTGCCGGCATTGGGCGGCCCGGCGATCACGACGCGGATGCCGTCGCGCAGCCGCTCCGCGCAGGGCGTATCGAGAGCGGCCCCGATATCGGTCGCCAGCAGGGCGAGATCGGCTGCCATGCGCAATTCGATCCCGGCAGCCGGTACGTCGTCCTCATCCGAAAAGTCGAGCGCCGCCTCCACCATCGCCGACAGGTCCAGCAACCGCTTGCGCCACGCATCGATCCGCCGGGAGAAATGGCCGTCCGCCATCGCGAGCGCCGCGCGGCGCTGGCCCTCCGTCTCGGCCGCCAGCAGGTCCGACAGCCCCTCCACCGCGTTCAGATCCAGGCGACCATTGACGAAGGCACGCCGAGTAAACTCTCCCGCCTCTGCCCGTCGCAGTCCAGGGATATCCGCGAGAGCGCGCTCCACCGCGGCGATGACCGCGCGGCCGCCATGGCAATGCAACTCGGCCAGATCCTCGCCCGTCGCCGTGTTCGGCCCCGGCATCCACAATATGAGCGACCGGTCGAGGGGCGATCCGTCCGCAGGGTCCCGAAGCAGCGCAAGCTGCGCCCGCCGCGGCTGGAAGGGCCTGCTGCCCGCCAAGGCATCCAGCGCCGCGCCGGCCGACGGTCCGCTGATCCTGACGATACCGATGGCGGCGGGCGGCGCGCCGCTCGACAGGGCGAAGATCGTGTCGGTCATCTCGGCACCTTCACGGTCGCCGCGAATGGGCGGCTTGCCTATTTCTT
>JBEVME010000059.1:0-8906 GCA_040508785.1 Sphingobium sp. | reverse complement strand
AGCGAGGCGGCGGCGATCCGGACGACCTGCCCCTATTGCGGCGTCGGCTGCGGGATCGCGGCCATGCCGACCGGGCCGCGCTCCGTGATCATCAAGGGCGACGAAACGCACCCGGCGAACGCTGGCAAGCTATGTTCCAAGGGCACGCATCTGGGGGAGACGGTCGGCCTTGAAGGCCGTCTGCTCCATCCCATGATCGGCAACAAGCAGGCCAGCTGGGACAAGGCGCTCGATCTTGTCGCCAGCCGGTTCCGCGAGACGATCGCCCGACACGGGCCCGACAGCGTCGCCTTCTATGTCTCCGGCCAGCTGCTGACCGAAGACTATTATGTCGCCAACAAGCTCATGAAGGGCTTCATCGGCTCGGCGAACATCGACACCAACTCGCGCTTGTGCATGTCGAGCGCCGTCGCCGGGAACATAAGGGCTTTCGGCGAGGATATCGTGCCCGCCACCTATGAGGATCTGGAACAGGCCGACCTCATCATACTTGTCGGCGCCAACACCGCCTGGTGCCACCCGATCATCTACCAGCGCATCCAGGCCGCCCGCGCCTTGCGCGGCACGAAGCTGGTGGTGATCGACCCGCGCCGTACCGAGACGTGCGAAGGCGCAGACCTGCATCTGGCGTTGAAGCCCGGCACCGATGTCGCGCTGTTCAACGGGCTCCTCGCCTGGTGCGAACATGCGGGCGGTATCGATCCTTTCTACATGCAGCGCCACGTTAGTGCGCCAGACGGCTTCTGGGATCATGTCCGCACCGGCCATGATCTGTGGACCACCGCGAAGACATGCGACGTCGCCCCGGACCTGCTTCAGCAATTCTTCGAGTTGTTCGCCACCACCCCGCGCACGGTCACCTTGTTCAGTCAGGGCATCAACCAGTCGATCCGCGGCACCGATCAGGTGAACGCGATCATCAATGTCCACCTTGCCACCGGTCGCATCGGCAAGCCGGGCGCCGCGCCCTTCTCGATCACTGGCCAGCCTAATGCGATGGGCGGGCGAGAGGTAGGCGGGCTCGCCTCGACGCTCGCCGCCCATATGGATTTCGCGCCCGACAATGTAGACCGCGTCGGCCGCTTCTGGTCGGCGCCGGCGATGGCGACCAAGCCGGGCCTCAAAGCCGTAGACCTGTTCCGCGAAGTCGGCAGCGGGCGGATCAAGGCCCTTTGGGTGATGGCCACCAACCCCGCTGTTTCCTTGCCCGACGCAGGACGGGTCCGGGAAGCGCTGGCTGCATGTCCGTTCCTCGTCGTCTCGGACATAATCGCCGATACCGACACCAGCGCCCACGCTCATGTCCGCCTGCCGGCCGCTGGATGGGGCGAGAAGGATGGCACCGTCACCAATTCCGACCGCACGATCAGCCGGCAGCGCCCTTTTCTCGCGCTGCCGGGCGAAACCAAGCCCGACTGGTGGATTATCAAGGAAGTCGCCCGCCGCATGGGCTGGCGCAATGCCTTCGCCTATGAGCGTCCCGCAGACATATGGCGGGAACATGCGCGCCTGACCGCCTATCAGAATGACGGGCAACGACTGCTGAACCTGCGCGCCCAGGCCGCGATCGGGAACGCGGCCTATGATGCCATGGACCCGTTTCGCTGGGGTGGAGAGCGGCCCTTGAGCAGCGGAAAATTTCCGACACCCGACGGAAGGGGGCGCCTGGTACTCGTGCGCCAGATCGGGATCCAGGAACCGCTGCGGGACTGGCCGCTGACGCTCAACACCGGGCGTTACCGCGACCAGTGGCACACAATGACCCGCAGCGGTCTGTCGCCGAAGCTGGCGCGCCATCGCGAGGAACCGCTGGTCGAAATCCATCCCGACGATGGGGCGGCGCTGGGCCTGGCAGATCGTGACCTCGCCCGCGTCTCGACCCCGCAGGGGGACAGCCTGTTCCGCGTGGCGCTGAGCGATGGCCAGCGCCCCGGCGAGGTGTTCACGCCCATCCACTGGACCGATCAGACCAGCAGCGGCGGCCGCACCGGCCTGCTCCCCCGCCCGCTGGTCGATCCACATTCGGGCCAGCCCGGCTTCAAATCCACGCCCGCCAGCGTGGAAAAGGTCGCGACCGAATGGGCGGGCTTCGTCATCTTGCGCGGCGATCGTCCAGTGACGCTGCCCTGTCTCTGGTCGACGCGGATCACCGTGCCGGGGGGTGCACTCTACGAGATCGCCGGAAATGGCGACGCCGCGCGGCTAGATGCGGTCCTGCCTCCGGGCGATCGCGTTGAGGCACTGGACAGCAAGCGCGGGACGCGCCGTGTGGTAACTATCAGCGAAGGCAAGCTTCGCGGCCTGCTGATGGTGACGCACACCGGCCTGCTGCCTTCACGCGACTGGCTGGTCCGACAGCTGGAAGTGGAAGGTGTTGGCAGTACCATACTCGCAGGCCGTGGCCCGGGTAAACATCTGGACAAGGGCACGACCATCTGTGCCTGCTTCGACATCGGGTTGAACCAGATCGTCAATGCCATTCGGGAGCAGGCGCTGATCGACGTGGCTGCCATCGGACAGGCCTTAAGGGCGGGGACCAATTGCGGCTCCTGCCGGCCGGCGCTCGCTGGCATCCTCGCGGAAACTTCCAGGGAGACGCTGTATGCAGCCGAATGATCTGATCGCTCCGGGCGAAGTCTGGTTGGTCGGCGCCGGACCCGGCGACCCGGACCTGCTCACCCGCAAGGCTGAAAAGCTGATCGCGTCCGCCGACATCGTCTTCTATGATGCGCTGATCGGACCCGGCGTACTGGACCTGATCCCTGCGGGCACGGAACGGATCAGCGTGGGCAAGCGCTCGGGCCGTCACTCCAAGGAGCAGGGCAGCATCAACGACCTGCTGCTTCTGGCGGCACTGGCTGGCAAGCGCGTCGTGCGCCTGAAGGGCGGCGACCCGTCGATCTTCGGGCGCTCTGCCGAGGAACTGGAGCATCTCACCCGAGGCGGAATCCGGGTCGGCATCTGCCCAGGCATCACCTCCGCCAGCGCCGCCGCGGCGAGTGGCCATGCCTCGCTTACCCTGCGCGGGCTGGCGCGCGGGCTGACGCTGGTAACGGCACATCCGAAGGCCGGCGAACAATTGAAGCTGGATTGGGCCGCTCTGGCCAGCCAGGGCAGCACACTCGGCATCTATATGGGCCGCGCCGCCGCCGGAGAAATCAGCCGATCCCTGATCGCGGCTGGGCGCAATCCGGACACGCCGGTAATGGTGGCGGTAAATGTCTCGCTGCCGGGGGAAAGGCTGATCCGCGGCAAGCTGTCCGCCCTGGCCTTTCTCGTGACGACGATCAGTAACGACGACCCGACGCTACTCCTCATCGGTGAGGCCATAGCGCCGCGCTTCAATCAGGTGGCTGACGTAGCCCACTTTGCTCCTCCACTCATAAGTTAGAGTTCGAGGCGACGGAGTCGGACGGCTATGAAGGGGAGCAGATTCAGCGAAGCGTTGGTCAGCTGCTTATCTCGGACGCCTTGCGCCCTGCAAAGCTTTGCTCGCTGCGCTAAGAGCGATGCTCGCAGATTTGCGGGAACAGCAAGCAATTTTGCCGCTGAACGGCTGACCGCAACCAAGCTGCGGGGAAATGGAGGCATTGACACCAAATTCCCTCTCCCCTCCAGGATGTTAGGCCTCATTTTCTGGGCCTAGAGAGAAATGGTGCTGCCGGCGAGGATTGAACTCGCGACCTCAGCCTTACCAAGGATGCGCTCTACCACTGAGCTACGGCAGCACGTTATTTCCCCGCAGGCGTGGCGGCCTGCGGAGCCGGGCCTATGGCCGCGAACCGCCCCGATTGTCAAGGCGACTTGCGGCTATCCGATGCGGGCCGCTAACAGGGGCCGGATGACACAGGCAAAAGACGATCGCAAGGCGAGGCTGGCGCAGGCGCTGCGGGACAATCTGCGCCGTCGCAAGGCCCAGTCCCGTGCTTCGGCGCAGGCGGAACCCTCTGATCCAGCCCAATATCACGGCGACACGGGCGCGGATCGCGACTGCGGCGCCGATTAGGGCGCCCCTCCTGACAGCGTCCCCTTTTCAAAGCGGCGCGCAGGCCGCCTTCAGCCAGTTTAGCGCTTCACCGTCCAGCTGCGGGCCGACCACGTCGAGCACCTTCGCATGATAGGCGTCGAGCCATGCCCGTTCGCCCGCATCGAGGAACTCGTCCGCGATCAGGTTGCGGTCGATCGGTGCGAAGGTGAGCGTGTCGAACCCCATCATCTCGCGCTCGGCACCCTCGATCGCGCGATCGACCGCCAGCACCAGATTTTCGATGCGGATGCCATATTCGCCGGTCTTGTAGTAGCCGGGCTCGTCCGAGAGGATCATGCCAGGCTGCAGCGGCTCGTCGCCGCCGCCGAAGGTGGCGATCCGCTGGGGTCCTTCATGCACCGACAGGAAGCTGCCGACGCCGTGGCCGGTGCCATGGGCGTAATCCAGCCCCTCCGCCCACAGATATTGCCGCGCCAATATGTCCAGCTGGCCGCCGCGCGTACCCTTGGGGAAGACCGCGCGGGCGAGCGCGATATGGCCCTTGAGCACCAGCGTGAAGCGGTGCTTCATCTCGTCCGTGGGCGTGCCGATCGCGACGGTGCGGGTGACGTCGGTGGTGCCGTCGCGATATTGTCCGCCCGAATCGACCAGATAGAGCGTGCCGGTCTCGATGCGGCGGTTGGTTTTCGGTTCGACGCGGTAATGGACGACGGCGCCATTGGGGCCGAAGCCGCTGATCGTGTCGAAGGAAAGGTCCTGCAGCTCGCCCGTTTCCTCCCGGAACGCCTGGAGCCGCGCGGCCGCGCCAAGTTCGTCCTGGCGGCCTGTCGGTCCCTCGATCGATATCCAGTGGAGGAAGCGGCTGAGCGCCGCGCCATCGCGGGCATGGGCCGCCTTCGTGCCGGCGATTTCGACCGCGTTCTTCACCGCCTTGGGCAGCACGGCGGGATCGCGCATCGGCAGGACGGTGGCGCCCCCTGCCTCCAGCCCCGTGAAGATGGCGGCCACCGCCCGTTCGGGGTCGGCGACCACGGTCTTGCCGGACAGCGCCGCCAGCGCACCGGCGAAGTCCGCGCGCGGATGGACGCGCACCGCGTTACCCAGATGCTGGGCGACGACATCGTCCATCTTCTCCGGTGCGACGTAGAGGTCGGCCGTGGCATCGGCATGGACGATCGCATAGGTCAGCGCCACCGGCGTGCGATCCACATCCTTGCCCCGGATGTTGAAGGTCCATGCGATCGAATCGAGCGCGGACAGAACGGCCGCATCGGCCTTTTTCGACACCAGCCAGTCGGCCATCGCCGCACGCTTTTCCGCTGCGCTCTGCCCGGCGTAGCGGTCGTCATGCACAACCAGCTTGGCATCGCTCGGCGCCGGACGGTCGGGCCAGACTGCATCGACCGGATTGGTGTCCACCGCGACCAGAACCGCGCCCTTCGCGGCCAGCGCCTCGGTCGCCTGGGCAACCCAGCTACTGGTGTGCAGCCAGGGATCATAGCCGATCCGCGCGCCTTCCCCGGCATGATCCTTCAGCCAGGTCGCGATCGAGGTTTGCGGCACGCTCTCATGTTGCCAGTGGGTTCCGTCAACCTGCTCGCGCACCTGCAACGTATAGCGTCCGTCGACGAAGATCGCCGCTTCCTGCGGCAGCACGACGGCGCTGCCCGCCGATCCCTGGAAGCCGGTGAGCCACGCGAGCCGCTGGGCATAGGCGCCGACATATTCGCTCATATGCTCGTCGGTCAGCGGCACCACGAAGCCGTCCAGCTTGGCGCGCACCAACTGTTCGCGCAGAGCCTTCAGGCGGTCTTCATAGCTCGACATCGATCATTCCCGGAAAATAGTGAGGCCCCTTGCACGGAGCGGCATGGCGACAACATAAGCGTGGCGCCGCGCTAATGCCAACAGATGGACAATGAATTGACCGATACGCCCACGCCCCTGCCTCCCGTCGCCGCCCGCCGCCCGCACAGCATCACCCATCACGGCATCACCGTGACCGACGATTATGCCTGGCTGCGGGACCCCGGCTATCCGGACGTGAAGGACAAGGATGTTCTGGCTTATCTGGGCGATGAGAACGCCTGGTTCGAGGCCGCGATGGCGCCGCACAAGCCGCTGCTCGACACGCTGTTCACTGAGATGAAGGCCCGCATCAAGGAGGATGACAGCTCCGTCCCGCAGAAGGACGGCGACTATATTTACTGGCGCGCGTTCGAGATCGGCGGGCAATATCGCAAATGGTATCGCAAGCCCGTGGCCGGTGGCGACGACCAGCTGATCCTGGACGAACCCGCCCTGGCGGACGGCCACGAATATTTCCGGCTTGGCACCCTGTCGGTCAGCCCGGACGGCCGTTACCTCGCCTATGCGATCGACGACGACGGGTCCGAACGGTTCGAGGCGCGGATCAAGGACCTGACGACCGGCGAACTGCTGCCCGAGGTCATTCCCGACACTTTGTCGTCGCTGGTCTGGACGTCGGACAGCAGGGGCCTGCTCTACGGCCTGGCCAACGAGAACTGGCGTACGGACAATGCCCGGCTGCACCGGCTGGGCGAGCCGGTGGAGAGCGACGTCGAGCTGTTCCATGAGGATGATGAGGGTTTCCGGGTCTCGATCGGCCTCACTTCCTCGGAAAAATGGATCGTCATCGCGTCGGGCGACCATGTGACGACCGAAGCCTGGCTGATCCCCGCCGACGATCCGACCGCGACGCCCTTGTTGGTGTCGGCGCGCAAGGCGGGCCGCGAATATGATGTCGATGAGCATGAAGGCACGCTCTACATCCGCACCAACGACACCCATCCCAATTTCCGGCTGGTGAAGGCGGCGATGGGCGCGCCGGCGGCGTGGGAGGAGGTGATTGCGCCCGACGCGCATTTCTACCTGACCGATTTCACCCTGTTCAAGCACTTCTATGTCACCGAAGGGCGGCAGGACGGGCTCGACCAGATCGAGCTGCGCGATTACGCGACGCACCAGGCCAAACGCTTGCCCTTCCCGGAAGCCAGCTATTCGGCATCGCTCGACGACAATCCCGAATATGATGTGACCAAGCTGCGCATCGGTTATGAATCGATGGTCACGCCGGACACCATCTACGACTATCATCTGGAGGACGGGCGGTTCGAGCTGCTGAAGGTGCAGGAAATTCCGTCCGGTTATGATCCGGCGCGCTATTCCACTGAGCGGTTGATGATCCCGGCCCGCGACGGCACGTCGATCCCGGTGTCGATCGTCTATCCGAAGGACTTTCCGCGCGACGGATCCGCGCCGCTCCACCTCTACGGCTATGGCGCCTATGGCATCGCGATGGAGCCGGGCTTCTCTACTACCCGCCTCTCGCTGCTCGATCGCGGCTTCGCGTTCGCGCTCGCCCATATTCGGGGCGGCGACGATCTGGGCCAGCAATGGTATCTGGACGGCAAGCTGGACAAGCGGACCAACACGTTCACCGATTTCGTCGATGTCGCGAAGGGGCTGATCGACCTTGGCTATGCGCGCAAGGGCAGGATCAGCATCTCGGGCGGTTCGGCCGGCGGCGAGTTGATGGGGGCAGTCATCAATTCGGACCCCGACCTGTGGGGCGCCGTGGTGGCGCATGTGCCGTTCGTCGATGTCCTGAACACCATGCTGGACGAGACGCTGCCGCTGACGCCAGGCGAATGGCCCGAATGGGGCAATCCGATCGACGACGAGGCGGCGTTTCGGACGATCGCGGGTTACGATCCCTATGGCAATGTGACGGCGCAGGCCTATCCGCCGCTGCTGGTCACCGCCGGGCTCAACGACCCGCGCGTCACCTATTGGGAGCCCGCCAAGTGGGTGGCGAGGTTGCGCGCGACCAAGACGGACCAGAACGTCCTGTTGCTCAAGACCAATATGGGCGCCGGCCATGGCGGAAAGTCGGGACGGTTCGAAAGCCTGCACGAGACGGCTGAGGAATTCGCGTTCATCCTGTGGCAGCTGGGGGTGGCGGCGTGATTCCCTTCCCGCTTGCAGGCAGACAGGCGTAAAGATGCCCTCCTCCTACACTTGCGAAATCACCGCCCTGCCAGAGCATATCGACATCCTCGGCCATGTGAACAACGCCGTGTGGGTACAGTGGATGGAGCGGATCGCGACCGAGCATTGGACCCGCGATGCCGATCCCGCACATCTTGACGCCTATGTCTGGGTCGTGACGCGGCACGAGATCGACTATCGCGGCAATGTCCGCGCGGGCGAGACGGTGACCGCGCGCACCTGGATTCCAGAAGGACCGCGGGGCGCGCGGTTCGACCGGCACATCGCCTTCACCGGCGCAGACGGCAAGGTCAAAGTTTCCGCCAAATCGACCTGGGCAATCATCGACAAGGCTTCTGGCCGCATCCTGCGCGTGCCCGCGAACGTCGCGGCACCCTTCCTTGAAGGGTGACCGCTCCTCCGACCTGTCATGATCGGGAACATCGCGCATCCGTCCTACGTTTCTCCGCCCATCATGACGACAGGAGAGACTGATGCGTAAATTCGGAACGACCATAGGCAGCGTGATAGCGGCATCCGCCCTGTTCCTGACGGCAACGCCTGCCTTTGCCGGGGATGAGGAGGATGCACTCGCCGCCATTTCCCAGGCCCAGGGCAAGATCGAGGCCGCGAACAAGCTGAAGGTTGGCACGACATCGCCTGAATTGCTGGCACGCGCCGAGGCGTCGCTGCGGCTGGCGCAGGAGTCGCTCAAGAGCGGCAAGGAACAGGCCGCTATCCGCGCGGCGATCGACGCTCAGCAGTTTGCCGACACGGTGATCGGCGAGAGCCAGCAGCGAGCCGAGATGGATGCGCAGGTCCAGGCCTCTACCGTCGCGGGCGCGCAGCAGGATGCCGCTGCCGCCAACGCCCGCGCGGATGCGGCCGAACGCGCCGCCTCTTCGGC
>JBEVME010000048.1:0-10574 GCA_040508785.1 Sphingobium sp. | reverse complement strand
AGTACCCCTCACGATCGCCGCTGCCCTGTCCCCCCGCCTCAAGCCCACCGCGCGGGAAGGAAGCGCTTTCAAAATAGGCTTCTGTCTGATCTATCCTGTTTAATGGAACGCCCCCGTCCCACCCCAAGTAATGCCCGGGAAAACACGCCTGCCGCCTCACTGCCGCGTCTATGGCGCGTCAGCGCAGCTTTGCTGTCGCGTCCTTGGCGCGTGCGTTCGACCGGGCGTGTGTGTAACCGTAGCGGTGTCGTAACCCGACTGTCGCGTCTGTGTAGCGTCGCAGTGGCTTCGCGGTCACTTTCGGTCCGAAACGCCCGACGACAGTGTGAACTTCGCTGGCTGTCGCAACGCCTGCCGATCGAACGGCGGCGGCCCGGACGCCCTTGCCCTCCCCGTCCCCCTCGCCTAAAGCCCCGTCTCATGCCCGAAACGACCGCGCCAGCTTCGTCCGACCTCAGCGGGCGGACGGCATTTCCGCACAGGCATCTCCTCTCCATCGCCGACCTCAAGCCGTGGGAAATCCGCTTCCTCCTCGACGAGGCGGAGCAATGGGCGGTGTCGAACCGCGCCCATGCGCGCAAGCATGACGACCGGCTGACCGGCATGACCCAGATCAACGCCTTTTTCGAGAACAGCACGCGCACGCTGCTGTCGTTCGAGATCGCGGGCAAGCGGCTGGGCGCGGACGTGGTCAACATGGCGGCGGCGACGTCCAGCCTGAAGAAGGGCGAAACGCTGATCGACACGGCGATGACGCTGAACGCCATGGCTGCCGACGTCATCGTCATCCGTCATGCGAGTTCCGGTGCGGTCGCGCTGATCGCGGACAAGGTCGACTGCCCGGTGCTGAACGCGGGCGATGGCTGGCACCAGCATCCGACGCAGGCCCTGCTCGACGCGCTGACCATCCGCCGCCGCAAGGGCAGCTTCGAGGGGCTGGTGGTCGCGATCTGCGGCGACGTGCTGCACAGCCGGGTCGCGCGGTCCAACATGCTGTGTCTGGCGGCGCTGGGCGCGCAGGTCCGCGCGGTCGCGCCGCCCACGCTGATGCCCGCCGAAGTCGAGATGCTGGGCGCGACGCCCTATACGCGCATGGCCGATGGGCTGGACGGCGCCGACGTCGTCATGATGCTGCGGCTCCAGAACGAGCGGATGGACGGCGCATTCATTCCCTCCGCGCGCGAATATCACATGCTCTATGGCCTGACGCCCGAGCGGCTGGCGCTGGCCAAACCCGACGCGTTGGTCATGCATCCGGGTCCCATGAACCGGGGCGTCGAGATAACGAGCAGCGTCGCCGACCATCCCGAGCGGTCCGCCATCACCGAACAGGTGGAGATGGGGGTCGCCGTGCGCATGGCCTGCCTGGACGTGCTGACGCGTGGCGCGAGGGGCGTGGAGGGATGGGCATGAATATGCCGACCAACAAGGAATCCGGGCTGGGCCTGAGCACTCTTGCCATCACCAACGGCCGCCTGGCCGATCCGGCCGGGTCCGCCCTTTCCGCCGGCACCATCCTGATCGAGGGTGACCGCATCGTCGCGGCCGGCGATGTCGCCATTCCCCTCGATGCCGAACGCGTCGATGCCAGGGGTCTGGTCGTTGCCCCCGGACTCATCGACCTCGGCGTGTTCGCCACCGACAAGCCGGCGTTCCATTTCGGCGGCATCACCCGCGCCGCGCTGATGCCCGACCAGTCCTCCCTGCTCGACGATGCAGCGCTGATCCGCCAGGCGACCCGCGCCGGAAAGCCCGATTTCTGGGTCCACCCGATCGCCGCCGCCACACGCGGCCTCAAGGGCGCGGAACTTGCGGAAATCGGCATGATGCAGGCGGCCGGGGCGAAGGCTGTCGGCACAGGCCGCCAATGGATCGCGGATTCGGGCGTGATGCTGCGGGTTCTGTCCTACGCCGCCGGCCTCGGCCTCACTCTCATCGCTCATGCGGAAGATAGCGGCCTTGCCGGCAAGGCCGTCGCGACCAGTGGCGAGACCGCGACGCGGCTCGGCCTGCCCAATGCCCCGGCCTGCGCGGAAGCCATGGCGATCGCTCGTGACTTGGCGCTGGTGCGCCACACAGGAGCCGCCATCCACTTCCGGCTCGTCACGACGAAGGCCGGCTTCGACCTCGTCCGCGCGGCCAAGGCGGAGGGCCTTCAGGTCACATGCGGTATCAGCCCCGCTTATCTGTTCCTGAACGACCAGGCAGTGACGGATTTCCGCACCTTCGCCCGCCTGTCCCCGCCGCTGCGGTCGGAGGATGATCGCAAGGCCAGCCTGGCGGCTGTGGCGGACGGTACGGTCGATGTCATCACCTCCAGCCACGACCCGCGCGGGCCGGAGGACAAGCGCCTGCCCTTCGCCGACGCGGCGCCGGGCATGGCGGGAGCGGAGACGCTGCTCGCGCTGTCGCTCAATCTGGTCCGCGACGGGCTGGTGAGCATGAACCGCCTGATGACACTGCTGTCCGCCAATCCGGCGCGGATATTGGGCGTCAACGCCGGCAGCTTCGCGCCCGGCAGTGCGGCCGACCTGATCTTCATCGATCCCGACACTCCCTGGATCGTCGATTCGGGCAGGATGGCGGCTCAGGCCGGCAACACGCCCTTCGACCGCGTCCCGGTCCAGGGACGGGTACGGCGCATCATGAAGGGTGGCGTTTTCCTCTAACCTACCGCCGGCAAACCACGTCGCGCAGCGCATAGCCCCTCACCTTCGCCTTCGCCGACAGGTCGATCAGGCCGGACGCTTGCACCCGCGTGCGGCCCGCATAGCTCGCGCTGGTCGCCCCGGCCAGCTTGCAGAAGGCGGTGGCGGAGGTGATGTCGTTGGTGCCGGCCGAAATCTCCGACCCGCTGAGCGAGGGCCTGGCGTAGAATGCCACATCCTGTCCTTCAGTCCCGCCGCCAGCGTCAAGCGCATCCAGGTCTATGGCGGCCGTGGCCGAAGCGCTGGTCGCGGTCTGGCCGGTTGTGGTGGGTGTCGCCGCAGTCGTCGCGGCCGCGCTCGTCGCTGTCGGCGTTGGCCGCACGGAAACGATCTGAGCCTTCATAAGAAAGGGCGCATTGTTCGCGAGCGTGGTGCAGCTACCGCCATATTTCACCGCCGGACAAACCTGCCACGACCCGCTGACTCGCGCCGATTGCGCCCGCTTGGCAAAGCCTTGCGTAGCAAGATCCGGCGCCTCCGCCGTGACAGTCACCGATCGGCCGATATAGCCGGGGAATTCATACAGGGTCATCGTCGGCGGGGCAGTCTGGCTCTGCGCCGCTGCCGGCACGGCGGCGGTTATCGCGAGCGCCGTCAGGATGGTCTTGCGCATGATTGCTCTCCTTGGTTGCTGCGCTGTCAATCGCCCGGCGCGCGATATGGTTGCAGCCGGGCCCCATCCCGTCCGGTGGCCGACGGAACCCACCCTGCCCTCGCGCGCTTGCTGATTGACGCCGGGCTTAACGGAAAAGGGGACACCGATGATCGCGACGGTCGCGCATGAAGTGCATGTCGATGCGCCATGGAAGATACCCGCGCGCGGCTGGTGGGAGATAATGAAGCGCGTCTGGACGGCGATGTCGTCCAATCATCTCAGCCTGCTTGCGGCCGGCGTCGCCTATTACGCCTTCCTCTCGATCGCGCCGCTGCTGCTCGCAGTCGTGCTGACCTATGGGTTGATCGGCGATCCGCAGCTGGTGGCCGATCATATGAAGTCGATCATCACCGTCGTGCCGCAGGATGCCGCGAAGCTGATCTACGACCAGTTGATGGGTATCGTGACCGCGACCAAGCCGGCGGTCGGCTTCGGCCTGCTGCTCGCGCTGGCCTTCGCGGTCTACGGCGCCACCCGCGCCGCCTCCGCTATCGTCGAAGCGCTCAACATCGTCTATGAGGAGAAGGAGGCGCGCAGCCTGTTTGCCTTCTACCGCGTGTCGATGGGCATCACATTCGCCGCCGTGCTCGTGGTCGTGTCGGGCGTCGTCACGGCATCGGTCATCGGCTTTCTGCAGGATATTGTGAACGGCTGGGGTCCGGTGGCGATCTTCCTTGCCAAGGCGCTGACTTGGATCGTTGCGGCCATGCTCGCGAGCCTGGTGTTCGCGCTCATCTACCGGTTCGGTCCGCACCGGCGGAAGGCGCAGTGGCAATGGCTGACGGTGGGGTCGCTGACGGCAACCCTGTTCTGGCTGGCCGCGACGCTGGGCGTGTCGCTCTATGTCTCGGAATTCGGCAATTACAACGAGACCTACGGGTCGCTCGGCGCGGTGGTGGTGCTGCAACTGTGGCTTTATGTCTCGGCCTTCATCGTCCTGCTGGGCGCGCAGATCAACGCCGAAGCCGAAAGGCAGACCAGCGAGGACACGCAGGTGGGCGAAGCGGAAGCCTGACCCCAGAATCGGGTTGCCCAACCCAGCGCCCCACGCTACAGCGCCGACCTTCGCCGGCACCGCCGTCGTGCAGGAGTGTAGCTCAGCTGGTAGAGCGTCGGTCTCCAAAACCGAATGCCGGGGGTTCGAGTCCCTCCACTCCTGCCACGCGAAACCTTGAATCTTCATCGGTTCGCGGTTAAGTGCGCGGGCGAATTGGGTCGCGAAGCGATGCGGCCGCTCCCCGGGACGCCGATATGGCGGGGTCCGGAGGGCGGACTATTGCCTCGCGATCGGCGTTGTTTTTTGAAGGTTTTGCAAGGCACAAGATGGCGAAGACTTCACCCGGCGATTTCGTCAACCAGGTCCGCACCGAAGCGTCCAAGATCGTTTGGCCAACCGGCCGCGAAACGATCATGACGGGCATCATGGTCGTGATTATGACGTCGCTGCTCGGCATATTCTTCTTCGGCATCGATGCCTTCTTCGGCGCGATCGTGCAGTGGCTGCTCGCCTTCGCGACCCGCCAGGCGTAATTGGGAGTTTCAACAGGTAACATGGCGCGCTGGTACATCATCCACGCCTATTCAGGCTTCGAGAACAAGGTGAAGGAATCGATCCTCTCCGAAGCCGAGCGCATGGGCCTTTCCCAGCTCGTAGAGCAGGTAGAGGTGCCCACCGAAACGATCACGGAAGTGAAGCGCGGCAAGAAGGTGCAGGTCGAACGCAAGTTCATGCCGGGCTACGTCCTCGCCAAGATCACGCTGAACGACGATATCTATCACCTCATCAAGAACACGCCCAAGGTAACGGGATTCCTGGGATCGATGGGCAAGCCGCAGCCCATCAGCGAGGGCGAGGCCGCCCGCTATTTCGGCGCCCGCAAGGAAGCCGAAGCAGCGCCCAAGCACAAGGTCAGCATCGATTACGAGATCGGCGACGCGGTCAAGGTGCTGGATGGCCCCTTCGCCAGCTTCAACGGCACGGTCGAGGAACTGGATTTCGAAAAGAGCCGCGTAAAGGTGTCGGTGTCGATCTTCGGGCGCGCCACCCCGGTCGAACTGGATTTCGAGCAGGTAGAGCTTTCCAAATAAGGAAAGCTGGTGTCCCGGCGAAGGCCGGGATCCAGGGCGTCTGGGCGTGACGTCGCATGATTTCGCCCTGTCATGCCGGGCCAAGTCCGGCATGACAGGGCAAACGGAATTTCCGGGCAACCGGGAATGAGCGCGGGAGAAGGCTTTGGTCTTCGTTTGAACCGCTAAACTTGAACCGGGCGAACCTTCGGGTGAGCCCAGCAACAGAGTGAGTAACATGGCCAAGAAGATTACGGGCTATATCAAGCTCCAAGTGCCCGCTGGAGATGCCAAGCCTGCCCCGCCGATCGGCCCCGCCCTGGGTCAGCGCGGCGTCAACATCATGGAATTCTGCAAGGCATTCAACGCGCAGACGGCCGGCGTGGAAAAGGGCACCCCCCTGCCCACGATCATCACCGTCTATGCTGATCGCAGCTTCACCTTCACGATGAAGCAGCCGCCGGCCACCTTCCTCATCAAGAAGGCGATGAACCTGAAGTCCGGCTCCAAGGAACCGGGCAAGATCGTCGCCGGCAAGATCACCCGCGCGCAGCTCGCCGAAATCGCCCAGGCCAAGATGGTTGACCTGAACGCGAACGACATCGACGCAGCGACGAAGATCATCGAAGGCTCCGCACGCGCGATGGGCCTCGAAGTGGTGGAGGGCTAAGACCATGGCAAAGCAGACCAAGAAGGCTAAGGCTCTGGCCGCTGCCCTCAACAAGGACAAGCTGTACGGCGTCGATGAGGCCCTGGGCCTGGTCAAGACCCATGCGACCGCGAAGTTCGACGAAGGCGTCGAGATCGCGATCAACTTGGGCGTCGATCCGCGTCACGCCGACCAGATGGTTCGCGGTGTCGTCACCCTGCCTGCCGGCACCGGCAAGACCGTCCGCGTCGCCGTCTTTGCCCGCAACGACAAGGCCCAGCAGGCGCTCGACGCCGGTGCCGACATCGTGGGCGCCGAGGACCTGCTGGAATCGATCCAGGCCGGCAACATCGATTTCCAGCGCGTCATCGCGACGCCGGACATGATGGGCCTGGTTGGTCGCCTGGGTAAGGTTCTGGGCCCCAAGGGCCTGATGCCCAACCCCAAGCTGGGCACCGTGACGCCGAACGTCGCCGAAGCCGTGAAGGCCGCCAAGGGCGGACAGATCGAATTCCGCGTCGAAAAGGCTGGCATCATTCATGCTGGCCTGGGCAAGTCGAGCTTCTCGGCGGAAGACCTGCGCAAGAATTTCGATGCGTTCGTCGATGCGATCGTCAAGGCCAAGCCAACCGGCTCCAAGGGCAAATATGTCCGCAAGATCGCGCTTTCCAGCTCGATGGGTCCGGGCGTGAAGGTCGACGTGGCGGAAGTCGCCGCGATCTGATTTTCCTGCTATAGATAACGGGCAAGCCTCCTTCCTCGGGAACGCGGGAAGGAGGCTTTCTTGTTTGGGGGCGTGGCGATTGCCATTTTCCCAACCGTTTGCCCTGAGCGTGTCGAAGGGTCGTTCTTTTCTTCCGAAGAAAGTACGGGGCTTCGACAAGCTCAGCCCGAACGGAGGATGGGATTGTTCCCATCCTGGACCGGAGTGCGTGACCTGACGCTCCGGGCGCCCTGTAGATGGGCGTAGGCAAGGTTCTCATTGATGCCGTCGGTTGAGGCGGAATCGCACGCCCGATGGAATAAAAACATGCCTTTCGAAAACATCCCCCCCCTCCTCGCCGAGGCGCTTAACACCAAGGGCTATGACAGCCTTACCGAGGTCCAGGCCGCCGTCATCGAACCCGAAGCGGTCGGCCGCGACATGATCGTCTCGGCCCAGACCGGCTCGGGCAAGACCGTCGCCTTCGGCCTCGCCATGGCGAACGAGCTGCTCAACGACGAAGGCCGCCTGCCCCCGCCCGCCTGGCCGCTGGCGCTCGTCATCGCCCCGACCCGCGAACTGGCGCTGCAGGTCAGTCGCGAGCTGGAATGGCTCTATGCCGGCGCCCGCGCGCGCATCGCGACCTGCGTGGGCGGCATGGACGCCGCCAAGGAGCGCCGCGCGCTCAGCAACGGCGCGCACATCGTCGTCGGCACGCCCGGCCGCCTGCGCGACCATCTGGAACGCGGCGCGCTTGACCTCAAAGCGCTGAGGACCGCGGTGCTGGACGAAGCCGACGAGATGCTCGACATGGGTTTTCGCGAGGACCTTGAGGGCATTCTGGACGCGACCCCGGAAGGCCGACGCACGCTGCTCTTCTCGGCCACCATGCCAAAGCCAATCGTGCAGCTCGCCCGCCGCTATCAGAAGGACGCATTCCAGATCACGTCGGCCGCCGGCGAGCGCGGCCATGGCGATATCAGCTATCAGGCGATGACCGTCGCGCCTTCCGACATAGAGAATGCGGTGGTGAACCTGCTGCGTTTCCACGAGGCCGAGACGGCAATGCTGTTCTGCGCCACCCGCGACAATGTTCGCCATCTTCACGCCAGCCTGACCGAGCGCGGCTTTACCGCCGTAGCGCTCTCGGGCGAGCACAGCCAGAACGAGCGCAATGCCGCGCTTCAGGCGCTGCGCGATAAGCGGGCGCGGGTCTGCGTCGCGACCGACGTCGCCGCGCGCGGGATCGACCTGCCCTCGCTCACGCTGGTCGTCCATGTAGAACTGCCCCGCGACGCGGAAACAATGCAGCACCGATCGGGCCGCACCGGCCGCGCCGGCAAGAAGGGCACCGCCGTGCTCATCGTCCCCTATCCGCGCCGCCGCCGCGTCGAAGGGATGTTGCGTGGCGCCAAGATTCCTGTCGAATGGGTGCCCGTGCCCAGCCGAGAGGCGATCGCCGCGCAGGATGCCGCGCGCCTGCGCGAGCAGCTGCTCGCGCCGATGGAACTGGAGGAATCCGACTGGGCGCTGGGCAATGAACTGCTGGCAGCCAAAAGCGCCAAGGAAGTCGCCGCCATGCTGGTGCGCAGCGCCCGCGCGGCCATGCCGGCGCCCGAAGAGATGCTGGACGCCAGCGAAGCGCCCGCGCGCCGCGAAGGTCCGCGCCCGGGCTTCGAGGATACGCAGTGGTTCCGCATGGACATAGGCCGCCGCCAGAATGCCGACCCGCGCTGGCTGCTGCCCCTGATCTGCCGCCGCGGCCACCTCTCGCGCGGCGACATCGGCGCGATTCGGATCGCCGCCAATGAATCGATGTTCGAAGTGCCCACCGCCATCGCCGCCAAGTTCATGGCGGCCGTCAAGCGCACCGCCGAGGCAGGTGACGAGGGTGCGGACATAAGGTTCGAGGCGATCGAAGGTGCTCCGCGCGAGGAGGCCCGCGAAACCCGCAAGCAGTTGCGCCCGGCCAATGGCGATCGCCCGAACCGGACCGGTGGCCCTGCCCCGCACAAGCCGCGCCCGTTCAAGGGCGGCCCCAAGCGTCCGGGCGGACCGGGTGGCTTTGGCGGTGCGCGCAAGCCGCGGGGCTGACGCTCGTGCTCCGGCGAGGGCCGGAGCACGGCTGCACCTCAGACCCCGCTCAGCGCCAGCATCCGCGCCGCAAGCGCGCGCTCGCCCATGACGACATGCGGTACGCCCAGCCCGTCCAGATGCGCGACCTCCGCGTCCGAATGGGCTCGGGCGATCACCTGGACGCGCGGATTGAGCTTGCGGGCATGTTCGAAGATCGCCCCGGCCTCATAACCTTCCGGCACCGCGATCAGCAGCGTGCCTGCCCGCTCGATCCCGGCCGCGCATAATATCCTGTCGGCCAGTGCGTCGCCGCGCACGATATCGAAGCCCGCCGCTTCCGCCTCATGCAGCCGCTCCGCATCGGTTTCTACGATAACCGGCGCGCGCCCGCGCGCGCGCAGGCTGTCGGCCAGCATCTTGCCCACCCGGCCGTAACCGACCAGCACCAGATGCCGATCGACCGGGACCGGGACAGGCGTCGGATCGGATGCCGCGCCCTTCCGGTTGCGCCGCACCGCTTGCGCGAAAAGGAGCGGGTTGAGGAAGATCGACACGATCGCCCCGGCAAGGATCAGGTCGCGAGCGTCGTCCGGCAGGATGCCCAGTCCCGATCCCAACGACGCCAGGATGAAGGAGAATTCGCCGATCTGCGCCAGACTGGCGGCGACGGTCAGCGCGGTGTCGCCGGGATGACGGAACAGGCGCACGATCAGGAAGGCGGCGATCGATTTCCCGACGACGATGATCGCGACCGTCGCCAATAGCGGCAATGGCTGTTCCACCAATATGCGCGGATTGAACAACATGCCTACCGACACGAAGAACAGCACCGCGAACGCATCGCGCAGCGGCAGCGTCTCTTCCGCCGCGCGGCGGCTGAGCGGCGTCTCGCCCAGGATCATGCCGGCGAAGAAGGCGCCGAGCGCAAAGGATACGCCGAACGCCACCGCCGCGCCGAACGCCACGCCCAGCGCGATCGCCAGCACCGCCAGGCGAAACAGTTCGCGCGATCCGCTATGCACGACCCAATGCAGCGCCCAGGGAATGACGCGGCGGCCCACCACCAGCATCAGCGCGACGAACCCCGCAACCTTGAGCAGCGTGCCAAGCAGCGGCGCGAGGATTGCCGTTGCGGTCGCACCATCCGCACTGTCCGCAACCGCCGCCAGCGCGGGCAGCAGCACGAGCGCCAGCACCATCACCAGATCCTCGACGATCAGCCAGCCGACCGCGATCCGCCCGCGCTCGGTCTCGACCAGATTATGGCCCTGCAACGCCCGCAACAGCACGACCGTGCTCGCCACCGACAGCGCCAGACCGAACACCAGCCCGCCCAGCAGCGGCCAGCCCATGGCGTATGCCAGGCCCATGCCGAGCAATGTCGCCACCGCGATCTGCACAATCGCCCCCGGCACCGCGATCGCCCGAACCGACAGCAGGTCCTTTAGCGAAAAATGCAGGCCGACGCCGAACATCAGCAGGATGACGCCGATCTCCGCCAGTTCGTTGGCAAGCCCCGCATCGGCGACGAAGCCGGGCGTGAAGGGGCCGACGATGATGCCGGCGAGCAGATAGCCGACCAGCGGCGAGAGCTTCAGCCGGTGGGCGATCGCCCCCATGATGAAGGCGACGACGAGACCGGCTACGATGGTGCCGATCAGGGGCGTATGATGGGGCATTCATGTCCTTTGAACGATTGGGGGCGCGTGGACGGCC
>JBEVME010000047.1:0-17019 GCA_040508785.1 Sphingobium sp. | reverse complement strand
GCTGCATCGTGTTGAACCCGACGGACTCGAAGCTCACCGCGGAGGTGTAGACCTTCTTGTTGGTCAGGTTGCGGCCGAACAGCGAGATTTCCGCGCCATAATCGTCCAGCGCCAGGCCGACGCGCGCATTGATCATGCCATAGGCCTTTTGCGTGACGTCGGCGGGTACAGCCGCCGCCGGCGACAGGTTGAGATCGTCCTGCCAGACATAATCGGCCCGCGCCGTCAGCGTGCCGCCGCTGATCGGATAGGACAGCCGCGCGCCGATGCGATAGTTCCACTTGGGCGCCGGCCAAGGCTCGTTGGTCCGGTCCCGAACGGTGCCGCCGGGGCCGCTATTGTCCGAAAAGCTCTTATAGCCGGCGTCGAGATAGCCGACCGCTCCGTCGATGGTGATATAGTCGTTGGCGCGCAGCGTCGCTTCGGCCTCGAAACCCTTGAGATCGGCCTTGGCGGCATTGGTGATGAGCGTGGTCAGCGAAGCGCCGATCAGCTGGAGCACCGAACGCTGCACGTCGACATATTTGTCGTAGAAGAAGGCGGCGTTGAGGCGCAGGCGGCGATCGAACAGTTCCGATTTCAGCCCGATCTCATATTCGGTCACCGTTTCGGGCGCCACCGCCTGGTAGACGACAGGATTGGCGCCGAACGCACGGTAATTCTGTGCGCCGCCGCGGAAGCCGCGCGATACCTTGCCATAGACCATGACGTCCTGGGTGGGCGAATAGTCGATGGAGACAATCCAGGAGGGATCGGAAAAGCTGTTCTTGAACGTCGCGGCGCATACGCCCGGCGTATCGAGCAGCGATGCCAGCACCGTGCAACCCAGATTGTTGCGGTTGCGATTGACGATATCCTTATATTCCTTGGTCCAGCGCCCGCCCACGGTCAGGTTGAAGCCCGGCGCGAAATGCCAGTTGGCCTGGCCGAAGAAGGCGAAGCTGCGATTCTTGACGTCGGCATCCGTCGTCCCGACCGTCGCCAGAACGGGAAACAGAGATTTCGACACGGTGGTCTCGGTCCCCTTTTCGATGCTGTAATAGCCGCCAACCACCCAGTCGATCGTGTCGCTGCCGCCCAGCAGCTGCAATTCCTGGCTGTAGAAATCATCCCTGGTGTCGAGCGTCGACCCATGCAGGTCGAATGGCGTCCCGTCATAGTCGGTGCCCGTGAACCGGCTGAGGCCGCGATAGCCGGTGATCGAACGCAGCTTCACCGCGTCGCTGAGCGCATATTCGAGGTTGAGCGCAACGCTGCCGCCCTTGTTCTTGGAATAGAGCGGGAAGGACTGGTAGCTGTCGAAGAAATCGCCCCTGCCGATATAGCTGGCGAAGATGGCCGAGGCAGCGCGCAGCGCCGCGCCGGTCGGTGCGCCCGTCGCCGGGGCTAGCCCCAGCTCGCGGGCGATCGACCAGGCGGCGCGGCCGCCTGGAACGACGACGCTGCCTTCGTCCGACGTCGCGACGGCGCCCGGGAAAAGGCCCGTCACGCGCGATGACTGGCCGCCGGCGTCATTGTTGTAATAATCGCCGGTCAGGCTGACCGTCAGGGCGCCGAACTCGCCCTTGAACTTGCCGCGGAAATAATATCCGTCCTCGCGGTTGGGCCGCTCGCTGCTGAGCCTGGTGTCGATATATGGCTGGTGGATCGTCTTCTGGGCGACGAACCGCACACCCATGTCGGGCGACAGGGGTATGTTGAGCACGCCGCCGATGCCCCAAGTCTCGTAATTGCCGAAGGTCAGCTGCGCGGAACCGCCGAATTCGTCCTTGGGATCCTGGGTGATGAGGCTGACCGCGCCGCCCGTGGTGTTGCGGCCGTAGAGTGTGCCCTGGGGGCCGCGCAGTATTTCAACGCGCTGGATATCCACCAGCCCGTTGCGCAGGCCATAGGCGCGCGGGTTGTTGACGCCATCGACATAGACGCCCACCGGGCTGTCGATCGTCAGCAGAAGGTTGGCCTGGTTCTGGCCGCGTATGGTGATGGTGGCGGCCTGCTGGTCGGCATTGCCGTTCGAGATGTTGAGGTTGGGGACCGTCGACGACAGGTCCTTGATGTCGCGCACCGACTGGCTCTGCAGGGCAGCGCCGCTGAGCGCCGAAACCGCGAGCGGAATGGACTGGACATTCTCTTCGACGCGACGGGCCGTAACAATGATGTCGTCGAAGCCCGAATCCGCCCGCTTTGTCGCAGCGGCGGCCGAGGGCACGTCCTGTGCGACGGCGGTGACCGGGATTGCCAGTGCGATCACGGCCGCACCTGCCAGTAATATTCTACCCTTCATGACCATTCCCTCCTTGTTGACAGCCGCGCTGTTTTGATGTTCGCGGCTGGGCTTTGACTTGTGACGATATGGCGGGCGATGCCCGCGCGACTCAGGCGACGGCCTGCGGCGGCGCGGCTTCGGGTGCCGCATCGTGCCAGCCGGGCGGCACTGGATGGCGAAACAGCCGGGCGGCGTTGCGCCAGGTGATGTCTTCCGTCCTTGCCGGGGTGAAGCCGGCCAGTTCGCGGGCATAATGCGCCTGGCTGTCGGGCCAGACCGATTCCATGTGCGGATAATCGGATTCAAGCATCCAGTTGTCGATGCCGTAGCGCTCGGTCACATCGGCCGCGACGTCGGGCTCCAATGTGCTGAACGCATAGTTCTGCCGGATCATCTCGACCGGACTCTGCTGCGAAGGCCAGCCACGGCGGTGCAATTCGGAAAAGCCGATCGCCCAGTCCAGCCGGCGCAGCAGATGCGGCAGCCAGGAGCCGCCGGATTCCGCGATCAATACCCTGAGGCGCGGAAAGCGCACGCCGACGCCGCCCCACAGCCAGGCGTTCAGCATCTCCATCGCCGAACTCTGGAACAGCGTCGTCACCATGCCATAGGGATAGGCGCGTTCCGATGCCGCGACGGCGCTGCCGGGTGCCCCGGCGGGCGGGCGCGGCCACCAGGCAAGATTGTTCGTGTGATGGAAGATGACGGTGCCGGTTTCCTGGCAGGCGTCGAAGAAAGGGTCCCAATAGCCGGTGCCGACCCAGGGCTGATCGAGATCGGTCGGATTACGGAAGGCGACGCCCTTGAAACCGCGCAGCGCGTTGCGACGGACCTCCGCGGCGGCCGCGTGCGGATTGCGGTAACTGGTGCAGCCGACCGGGATGAAGCGATCCGGCGCGACGCCCACCCATTCCTCATGATACCAGTCGTTCCAGGCGCGCATCGCTGCCAGACCCAGCTCTTCATCCTGGGTGTGGAAGAACAGGTCCCCGCCGAAGCCGACGCCCGCAGGCGACGACAGACAGGCCGCCGCATAGACACCGTCCAGGTCCATGTCGGCGAGTCGTGCGACCGGATCGTAGCAGCCAAGGCGGATATCCTTGTGACCGACGATACTGGACTTCACCCATTCCTCGGGTTCCATGCCGGCGACCGCGCAGCTTTTGTGAAGCGGCCGCACTTCGTCGCCGAAGCGCCATTGCAGGCCGCCGCCGGGATAATCCTCCAGTCGCGGCGCCTGGTTCTCGAACCTGCGCGGCATACGCCCCTCGAACACATGCGGTGGTTCGATGAGGTGGCAATTCGCCGAAATGATCCGGATGCTCATGACCCTGTCCCCTCGTCCGCAACTTAGTGCGGTTGACTTAATACTGTACGATCGACCAGTATGAAGCAAGCCTTTGTCGGGCTGGGTCAAAAAAAACAGCGATTGCGTTGACGAAGGGGGAGATCGCAAGGCGGTGGCCAGCACGATCGTCCAGTGCAAATCGGGAAGGGGGGAGGGCATGGCGCCACGCAAGAAGGTGGGCAAGGATGCGATATTGGACGCGGCGGAGGAGCTGTTTTCGCAGCTGGGCTATCACGGCGTATCGCTGCGCGACATCACCCGGCTGGCGCAGTTCGAGCTGGGTCTTGCGAGCTACCATTTCGGTACAAAGGAGGAACTGTTCCGGCAGGTTGTGGAACGCCGCGCCGACGAATGGCGCGCGGCCGAGATCGGTGCGCTCGACGAGATCAGGCAGAGCCGCGAGGGGCGTCCGCCGAACGTGGAGGATATATTGCGCGCCTATATCCGGGTGCGGTTCGACCTCATGTTCGCGCGTGGCGTGAAATGGGCGCGATACGGCCGGATATCGCACCATTTCCTGGCGCTGGAGGATCGCGGGCGGTTCATCGGGCGCTACCGCGACATCGCGCAGGATGTGTGCGTCCGCTACGTCGACGCGCTCTGCGAGACGCTGCCCAGCGTCAGTCGCGAGAAGATCGCCGTGTCGTTCGACTTTCTGCGCCTGACGCTAACCAGCGTATCGGGCGATACGACGTCGATCGTTCTATCATCCTCCACGAAGAAGGCGCGTGAAACCGCGATCGGGACGCTGGTGGAAATCTACAGCGCTGGGATGCGCAACCTCCAGGGCTGAACGGTCAGCCCTCCAGGTCGCCGATCATCGTCCGACTGGCCCGGCGATACAGCCAGAAGGCGAAAAGGGCGACGAAGGTGCTGGCGATCAGCGCCCATCTTATTCCCTCTCCCGCGCCCATCCCCTGACCGATCGCAAGATAGTCGCTGAGCGCGCCGACCGACACGGGGCCGATGCCCAGTCCTATCAGGCTCACCTGGAACAGGATGATCGCCGATGCGGTGGCGCGCAGGCGCGGCGGCGCAATGCTCATGGCGGCGGCAAAGACCGGACCCATCTGCAACGCCCCCAATATCTGGTAAAGTACGAGCAGGCCGAGCGCGCTGGGCACCGAGGGAGCGAGCAGGGCGACGGTGTAGACGGGAATCGATGCGAGCGCGGCCCAGGCGGGGATATCGATATAGGCGCGCTTGTCGGTCAGGGCGCGGCGATCCGCCAGCCAGCCGCCCAGCAGCACCCCGGTGATGCCGCCGATGCCGGACATGAGGCCGAGCACGATGCCCAGGAAGCCCGCCGCTTCCAACCCGAGGGAGGCTGCCGTCGCGGCCACTTCCGGGCCGTGGATGCGAAAGAAGAACGAGGCGGTGAACGGACCGTGGCCATAGCTGATGAAGGCGGTCAGCGCGATGCCGAGGCCAAGCGGCCAGAAAGTCGGCTTGGCCGACAGGATGCGCAGTGCTTCGCGCCAGCCGACGCCTGGCGTGGCATGGGCGAGGGCGGCGGGATGATCCGGCCGGTTGCGCGGCTCCACGAGTGTCAGCGCGGCCACGATGCCGGCCAGGATGCCGGGCACCGCGCATACGAAAAAGGCTGCCCGCCAGCCTAGCCAGTCGGCGACCAGGCCGCCGATCGCCATGCCCAGCATACCGCCCAGCGGCGCGCCCATGCCGAACAGGGCGAGCGCCGAGGCCCGCTTCTCAGGCGGAGCATAATCGACCACGAGCGAATGGGAAGGAGGCGTGCATCCCGCCTCTCCCACGCCGACGCCGATGCGCATCAGCACCAGGAAGGTGAAGGATTGGGCGAGGCCGCAAAGCGCCGTGAACCCGCTCCATACGACCACCGCGGTGGCGATGATGCGCGGCCGATGGCCGACCTCTGCATAGCGCGCGATCGGCAGGCCGAGAAAGGTGTAGAACAGGGCGAAGGCAAAGCCCGACAAGGCGCCTATCTGCCAGTCCAGCAGGTTGAGTTCGTTGCGGATCGGCTCCGCCAGGATGTTGATGACATAGCGGTCGACGAGGTTCAGCGTCGCGATCGTCAGGATCACCCCCATCGCGTAGCGGCGATAGCCATTGCTGAAGACCGGGGTGGCCGGCGGGGCAGTATCGGCCGCGGACAAGGGTGCGGCAGCAGTCGGGCTACGCTCCATCAGTCGACCGCAACGGTCAGCGTGTCGCGGCCCGAGCGGAGCACCTGTCCCGGCAGCGCGCCGGTCAGCGCCCCATCCTCGACCGCCAAATCACCGCCGACAATGACATGGGTTATGCCCTCGGCCTCCGCATAGAGGCGCAGCTGCCCTCCTGGAAGATCGTTGCGGGTCTCTATCGGCCCGCAGCCTACGCGCGAGGGGTCCAGGACGACCAGATCGGCCCAGGCGCCTGGCGCGATCGTGCCCCGATCCTTGAGGCCGAAGCGTTCGGCGGGAACCGCGGTGAGGCAGCGCACCGCCTGTTCCAGGCTGAGCAGCCCGCGCTCGCGATACCCCTCCCCCAGGAGCTGCGTGGAAAAGGCGAAGGTGTTGATCATGTCGAGATGGGCGCCCGCATCGGACGCGCCGACGACACAGCGATCGTCCTGCCAGGCGCGCGCGCGGATATCCCAGGATTCCGCGTCGTCGCCGCTGGGCGGGCGAGCGAAGGAGACCTGCAGCTTCTCCTCGACCACCAGATCGAGCAGCGCCTCCAGGGGAGGCTTGCCGACATGGGCGGCATACTCCCCGACGGTCCGGCCGCGCCACGCGGCGTTGGCGCCGGTGCCGGTGTCTTCCAGCGTGAAGCTGCTCCAGTCGCTGAACATCTGGCGGAAGAGCGGGCTTTCGCAGCGCGCGACTCCGGCGGCGAGTTCTGCCCGGACGGCCGGGTCCTGCAGCGCGGCGATCTTCTCCTCCGTCGGCAGCATCAGCACGGCCGACCAGCCCGGCAGGGTATCAAGCAGGAAGCCCGATACGAAATTGAGCAACGCCTTGAGCGGGACGGCGGGCACCAACGCGACCACCATGCCGCCGCGCGCCGCCGCATAATCGCTGGCGGCGAGCTGGGACGCGGTGGCATCCAGCTTTTCGCTCGCGGTGGTGAGCATGTTCCAGTTGATGAAGCGCTTTGCCCGTGCCGACATGTCGGCCATCAACGCATATTCCTTCTCGCCGAATATCTCGACGGCGAAGGCTATCTCCAGCCAGGTGCCCTCGAACTCACCGGCCACTTCGGCCAGACGCAGCAATTCGTCGCGCGAGGCCCAGCGCGATGGCACCATTTCGCCTTCATAATCGGTGTGCGACACCGCGATCGAGGTCGAGAAGCCGACCCCGCCATCCTCCAGCGCGGCGCGCAGCAGCGCGGCCATGTGTTCGATCTCGTCCGGCGTCGCTTCATGGCCCACTGCGCGGTCGCCCATGACCGACCGGCGCAGCGCACTATGGCCGACCAGGAAGGCGGCGTTGGGGCCGATACCGCGCTCGATCCGTCCAAGATATCCAGCAAAGTCGGTCCAGTCCGGCACCACCTCCTTGCGCAGCGTGGGCAGCGGAATGCCCTCGACGCGCGACAGCATCCGCACGAGATAATCGGCATCCTCGGCCCTCCCGGACAGGGGCGCCAGGGTGAATCCGCAATTGCCGCCGATCACGGTCGTCACGCCATGGAAGATGGACGGGGTGAGATAAGGGTCCCACATGACCTGCGCGTCATAATGCGTGTGGACATCGATGAAGCCGGGGGTGACGACCGCGCCGGCCAGATCGATCTCGCGCGTGCCGGTGGCGGGTACCTCGCCGACCGCCGCGATGCGCCGTCCCTCGATGCCGATATCGCCTTTGAAGGCGGCGCCGCCGCTGCCATCGACGATGCGCGCATTGCGCAGGACCAGTTCCATCTACCCTCTCCTCTGGCGAAGTCGTGACGCACAGGACGCCGAACCCGATTCTGCCGCAGACCTTTTGGCTGTCGGACGACTTTAGCTGTACGCACGTACAGTCATATGGGCAAGGCAAAAGCCGATATCCCGTCTATGGCACATGCCGAGCGGTGTTGCGAGCGGTCGGCCGCGCCTGCTGTCGCGCAGTTAACGTATCGGCACGCGCCAGCGGGCGGAACGGTCATCGCCGGCAGATGCGTTGGGGAGAAGGCGCTTGATCGCCTCCGCGGCGACATCATGTCCATCCATGAGCGCGGCAATCGCCGCTTCCGTATCGCAAGCGATCGCAGCCGCCGCGATCCGCCGCATCGATGCCCGGCCATCCTGCGTCTTGTAGAGCGCCATGGCCAGGGCGACACGCTCCAGCGATCCCTGTAACGAGATGGCCAGGTCGGCCAGCCGCGCATTGCCGCCCGCACGGATGATCGCGTCGTGAAAATCGATCGAGCAGCTCCATTCGCGTTGCCGATCGGCACATTCGATCGCATCATGATGGCCGGCAAGCGCAGCCTGCATCCGGCCCAGATCGCGCTCGCGCATCCGCGCGATGCCGGTCCGATAGCCGTCCGCCGCCAACAGCCGCAGCACCGCGAGGTCGTCGAGCGACGCCCTGCGGTCGAGCGGTGCCACGCGCTTGGTGCGATAGGCCGGCATCTCGACCAGCCCTTCATTGGCGAGCGTCATCAGTGCTTCCCGCACTGGGCTGTTGCTGACGCCGAAGCGCTCGGCCAGCTCGGCATCGCGCAAAATCTCGCCGGGCGCGAGGTCGCCGAGCACGATCATGCTACGCAACGTACCGATCAGCCGGTCGCGGCGGCCGATCGGACTGGCTGCGTTGCGGACCATGCCCGTCACCGCCTATGCCGGGATTGCAGCGCCGCCCGCGCTGGCCTGCGCATCTGCGGCCCATATTCGTGCGAGCCAGTCGACATAGAGTTTCGTGAATCCGGCGGCCAGGGGTCCGGCCGACATGCCGTCGAATCCGTGGAAGGCGCCGGGCACGACATGGAGAGACACGGGCACACCCGCCGCCATCAGCCGGCGCGCATAGTCGATATCCTCATCGAGGAAGAGGTCGAGCGCGCCGACCGCGATGAAGCTTTCGGGCAGGCCCGCCAGATCCCCGGCGCGGGCAGGGGCGGCATAGGGGGGCGGGGCGGCGGCATGGTCGCCAAGCAGGGAGGCCCAGCCGAACCTGTTATGCTCCCGCGTCCAGATGAATTCTCCGGTATGCGCGCTGCTCGCGGCCTCCGCGCGGTCGTCGAGCATGGGATAGATGAGCAGCTGCGAATGCAGCGATATCACACCGAGATCGCGGGCCATCAGCGCCAGGCCGGCCGCGAGGCCACCACCCGCGCTTTCGCCGCCGACGGTGATCCGCGCGGGGTCGATGCCCAGCGCCCCGGCCTGGTCGTTCAGCCATTCCAGCGCGGCATAGCAATCGTCGATCGCCGCGGGGTAGGGCGCTTCGGGCGAAAGTCGATAGTCGACCGATATGACGACGCAGCCGAGCGTGGTGGCGAGGGTCGCGTTGCGGGCGTCGTTCATTTCGGGCGCGCCGACGATATGGCCGCCGCCATGGATGTGCAGGAACACCGGCAGGGAAGCGCTCGCGCCGGTGGGCCGATATTCGATGATGCGCACATCGGGCGCGCCGTTGCGCCCGGGGACGGCGCGGTCCGTCACGGTGACGCCGGGCATGTCGCTGCTGGGCCTTTGCGCCATCATCGCCGCCTGGGCCGCGCGCATCATCGGCAATGTTTTGCACGAGAAGGAAAGCGGCGGGAATGCATCCAGGATCGGCAGCAGTTCGGGTGCGACGAGATGACGTGTGCTCACGCGGTAATCCTCTTCCCCAATGGGGCATTGACGAGTTGCCCCTGTAGAATGCATTCTCATGCGTGAAGACGGTCCTGTCAAGAACGGGCGGATTTCGTCCATGCCGGCCACGGCATTCGTGCAGCGACGCGAGCGAGAGGATTTGAGGATGCAGAAAGCGGATGCCGTCATCGTAGGTGCGGGCTTTGCCGGCCTCTACATGCTCTACAAGTTGCGGCAGCAAGGGCTGGAGGCGATCGGCTTCGAGGCGGGCACCGATGTGGGCGGCACCTGGTACTGGAACCGCTATCCCGGCGCCCGCTGCGACGTCGACAGCATCGAATACAGCTTTTCGTTCGATGCGGAGCTTGAGCAGGAATGGCGGTGGAAGGAGCGCTATGCGACCCAGCCGGAAATCCTGTCCTATCTGTCCCATGTTGCCGATCGCCACGATCTGCGGAAGGATTTTCGTTTCGAGACGCGGGTGACGGCGGCGACCTTCGACGATGTGGCGCAGCGGTGGACTGTCGAGACCGATCGCGGCGATCGGGTCTCGGCGCGCTATTTCATAGGTGCGGTGGGGTGCCTGTCCCAGCCCAAGGACCCGGACATCGAGGGTATGGGCAGTTTTCGGGGCGCGGTCCATTTCACTTCCCGCTGGCCGTCCGGCCCGCTGGACTTTGCCGGCAAGCGCGTCGGCGTGATCGGCACCGGATCGACCGGAACGCAGATCATCCCCCTGCTGGCAAAGGAGGCGGGCGAGCTGGTGGTGTTCCAGCGGACGCCCAATTTCAGTATGCCAGCCCGCAATGCACCGATAAGCGATGCGCGCGATCGGGAACTGAAGGACAACTATCCCGCGCTGCGCGAACTTGGTCGGCGGCAGGGGGCGTCGATGGTCGAATTCAGTCAGGTTTCCGCGCTGGAGGTCAGCCCCGAACGACGCCTCGAGATATTCGAGGAGCGCTGGCAGCTTGGCGGCCCGGTGATCCAGGCGAGCTTCAACGACATCATGATCGACCCGAAGGCCAATGAGTCCGCAGCGCAATTCGTGCGCGGCAAGATCGCTGAGATCGTGCGGGACCCGGTCGTCGCGCGGCGGCTGACCCCGACGGGCTATCCGATCGGGGCCAAGCGCGTCTGCGTCGACACCGACTATTACACGACCTTCAACCGGGATAATGTGCGGTTGGTAGACCTGCGCGAGACGCCGCTCGTGAGGGTCACGGCGGCGGGCGTGGAGGCGGGCGCCGAGGAAATCCCGCTCGACGTGCTGATCTTCGCCACCGGGTTCGACGCGATCACGGGGCCGATGCTGGCGATGGACATTCGGGGCCGCGACGGGCTTTCGCTGCGCGACAAATGGGACCATGGACCGCGCACCTATCTGGGTCTGGCGATCGCCGGCTTTCCCAACCTGTTCGTCATTACCGGCCCCGGCAGTCCCTCTGTGCTCGGCAATGTCGTGATCGCGATCGAGCAGCATGTCGAATGGATCGACCGGCTGATCGCGCACATGCAGGCGAAGGATTTTGCCACGATCGAAGCGCGGCCCGAAGCCGAGGCCCAATGGGTCGAGCACGTCAATCTGGTTGCGCAAGGCACACTCTATACCAAGGCCAACTCCTGGTACATGGGCGCCAACATTCCCGGAAAGCCGCGCATGTTCATGGCCTATGTCGGCGGCATGGAGGCCTATCGCGCGCAGTGCGAGGCGGTGGCCGCAGACGGCTATGCGGGCTTCACGCTCTCGCACGAGACGGTCAGCCTCTAGAGGCGCACCGTCAACGCGATATGGCCATTCTTCATTCCTGCCGCTTGCGATAGTCGGCGGCGCGGACAGCGATGGCCTTCGCCTGCTGTTCGGGCGTGACCCAGGCGGTCGTGGATGGGAGGACGGACTTCAGATCGGCGATCTTCACGACGCGATAGCTTTTCAACAGGCCATCGCTGGTGGAACCCGGTTCGAAGCCCTGCCAGCGCAGCAGCAGATAGCCGTCATGAACTCCGGCGGTGTCGAGCCAGTTGGCGACACCCGGATTGGTGGGCGACAGGACATAGCTGTAGGTGCCGTCCGGGTCGGGCTTCGCCTGCGACAGGTTGATGCTCGTCTGATGGCGGGCGCCGTCGGCAGCCACCATCCAGGCATCGGTCACCTGAATGCCGGTATAGCGCGCGGCCCCCCGCGTCGTCGTGATGATCGCGGCTTCATCCGGGGCGAGGACATAGCGCGCACCCGCCATATAGCCCCAACTGCCGTCGCGGGCGACGGGACCGACCGGAGCGTTGGGCTGAAGGCCGCCGAGCCACTTGTCCTTGAAACGCGCCCAGAAGCGCAGATAGTCCGGCAGACCGGCCAGGATATGCGCGTGCAGGGCAGCGTCGTCGCGCGGCTTTGCTGCCGGCTTGTCCAGCCGCCTGATGGTCAGCCGGTTGGCGTGCTGGCTCCAGTCGGACAGAACATCGCGAAAGCCGATGCCAACGGGCCCCGGCACCGTGCGCAGATGGTTCGGCCCGTCGCCCGGCCCACCCACGGTCAGGCGGAAACTGCCGTCGGGCTCGACCTTTATATCCTGATCCGTCAACATGTGGATCTGCGCGCCCATGTCGGCGCTGCCCGCGGTCTGGCGCAGCGGCTGGCCCCGGCGAGTCGCTTCAAAGCTGAACTGGACGGGCCGGTGCGCCGGGTCGACCTTGCCGACTATTTCGTACCGGCCCGATCCGTCGATCGTGCTGGTGCGATAGATATGGTCCGGATTGTCACCGGCAACGGCCATGTCGATGCTGTGCCCATGCCAGCTGTGCGGCGTATTGTCGTCGAACCAGAGGATTTGCGGGCGTGCCGGGTCTCCGGCGATCTCCCGGATGATGAAGGATGTGGTCCATTGGCGAATCGCGCGGTCCAGCAGCGCCGCGCCCTCCGGCGTCCGCCCGACCGGCGTCGCTGCCAGCTCGGCGCGGACCGTCGCCTGGGCGGCCTTGATCTTTGGGTCGCGCAGCAGGGCGATCACGCGTCGTTCCGCCGCGATCTGGCCCGGTGTACCTAATATGGAGCCGGATGCGGAGGCACTGTGCGCTGTTCCCGCCTGCGCGCCGGCAAGCGCCAGCGCCACTATCATGCTCCCGCGCGAGAATCTGCCTGCCATATCTCTCTCCTGCCATGTCCGGCGGCCAGGCATCATGCGCCTGCGGCTTATACTAGTGCGCAAGTAGAGATAGCGCGTCAATGCCCTATTCGTCGCTGCGACCCTTTGGCCGAGCGGGTTGACACCGTGTCAGAAATGCTCATTCTGCGCAGGTCGAAACAGCGCCGGTATGGGGGTGCGGACCGGCGACGCGTGGCCGCGAGCCGGGCGTTCAGGCTGCTGCCTATTTCTGCACATAATTTGAATGGGACAGGATGATGGCTGACTATAAATTGCTCGTCTACACCAATGCCGCACCCGGCCAGGACGACGCGTTCAACACATGGTACGACGATATCCATCTGGGTGAAGTCTATCAGGTCGACGGGATTTCGACCGCGCTGCGTTACGATATATTGGAAAAGGCCGACGACGATGTTCTGCCGCATCGTTATCTGGCGATCTATGAACTGTCGACGGACGATCCGCAGGGCGTACTGAAGGAATTGTCCCGCCGGGCTAGAAGCGGCGTGTTCAACATGTCGCCCAGTCTGGCCGATCCCGTACTGACGCTGATCAAGCAGCGCTGACCGCCGCATCCGCGGCGCATGGCAGGCGTATGGGCAGGCCGTCCGCCGGGCGATGACGCTCGCCCGCGGCAGGTGGCCCGTGGCTCTGGCAAATTGGACAGCATGGACATGCACGATCTTTCGAAGCCAGCGACGACCACAGCGTCGGAATGGCGCCTAGGCTGGACCTTGCTGGTGACATCGTTGCTGGGCGTCGCGATTTCGACCGCGCATATCGCGTCCATGGGAGTCATGATCGGCGACATAGAGGCCGAATTCGGCTGGAGCCGGTCGCAGATCACCAGTGGCCTCGCACTCGTCAGCGTCATCTCGGTCGTGCTCGCGCCGTTCGTCGGCATGCTGATCGACTGGAAGGGGCCGCGCGTCATCGGGCTTATCGGGATCTTCGTCTATGGCGCGGCACTCGCTGCGCTGGCCGCGATCGGGCCGCAAATCTGGCTTTGGTGGGCCGGCTTCGTCGGCATCGCCGCCGGGTCCCTGTTCGTGAAGCCAACGGTCTGGACGGCGGCGGTTTCCGTCCGCTTCGTGCGGCATCGCGGCTTTGCGCTGGCGATCGTGCTGAGCGGCGCGGGGCTGGGCTCCGCATTATGGCCGGTCACGGCGGCCTACCTCACCGAACATTATGGCTGGCGCATAGCCTATCTGGGACTGTCGGCGATTGTCGTCGGCACGATGCTGCCGCTGGTCCTGTTCTTCTTCCACGACGGGCGGGAGGCAAAGGGGCAGGCCGCGCGCGCGCCGCTGGCGCATGATCCGTCCGCACCCTCGGTCAGGGAGGCGCTGCTGTCCTTCACCTTCCTGCGCATGGCGACCGCAACCCTGCTGACCACGGGTGCGATCTACAGCGCACAGGTACATTTCGCGCCTATAATGATGTCCATGGGGGGCGATCGTGAGACAGCCGCGCTGGTAACCGGCATGTTCGGGATCAGCGCGATCGTCGCCCGGCTTGTCGTCGGGTTCCTGCTCGATCATTTCTCCTCCTCGCTGGTCGGCGGGGTGGCCATGGCGTTTCCGGTGCCGGCTTGCCTCCTCATGCTGCGCTATGACGGGGATAACACGATTTTGGCGGTCCTGGCGGCCGCCATGTTCGGGCTGGCGCTAGGGGCGGTGGTGGACGTGATCGCATTCCTCACCGCGCGCAATTTCGGCCTCAAAATCTATGGTACGGTGTTCGGCACATTGGCCGGGTTGCTGAGCCTGGGGGCGGGCATGGGGCCGCAGCTGGCGAGCATCTTATATGATGCGACCCATGGCTATCATCTGCAGCTGTGGCTGCTGATGCCCATAAGCGCCATCGGCGCGCTCGCCATCGCGACCATGCCGAAGCAGCGGCCGGGCCACTGAGCATAGGCGCCGCCGCCATGGCAAGCTCGGCGTGTCAGGCCGGCTGCACGCCCATCTGTTCGTGCAGCTCCCGCACGATCCCGACGAAGCGCTGCAAAGCGGGACCGACGTTGTCCCGATGCCAGACCAGGTCGAAGCGGAGCGCGGCGGGGAGGTCCGACACCGTCTTGTAGACGACATTCTCGCGCGGGCGCACCGGCATGCAGACGAAGCAGAGGCCCGTTCCGGCCGACACAAGGCTGAGCAGTGCGTCGTCGTTCGTCGCATGTTGCACAACATCCGGGAACAGGTTACCCGATCGGCAGGCGGCCATGAGCGCATCGTAGAATTCGGGATAGAGATGCCGCGGAATGAATGCGAAGCGTTCGTTTGCGAGGTCCGCGAGCTTGATATCTTCCGCTTCCGCCAGCGGATGCCCCGTCGGAACCGCAAGCGCCCACGGGTCCAGGCTCACCTCCATGCTCGCAAGTCCGGGCCGGCTATGATCGAACAGATAGACGAAGCCGGCGTCGACTTCGCCCGTCTCGATCGCGCGCAGCTGGTCCGGGGACACGAGCGGGGCCAGATTGAGATCGAGATTGGGGAGCGCGAGGCGGACGCGCTGGAATGCGGTGGGCACAAGCGGATGGCGGGTGGCGATCTCGTTGAAGCCGATGGTCAACGTGCCTTCCGTGCCTTCCGCCACGGCACGTCCCTGCCGGATCGCGAGCTTGAGCTGCTCCAATATCTGACCGGCGCTCTCGGCGAAGGACAGTCCTGCCTCGGTCAGCCTGACGCGACGTCCTTCGCGGCGAAACAGGTCGAAGCCCAGTTCCGCTTCCAGGTCCTGAATCTGCTTGGACAAGGCGGGTTGGGACACATGCAGCCGGGTCGCGGCGCTGCGGAAATTCTCTCCCTCCGCCACGGCCAGAAAATAGCGAAGATGCCTCAACTCCATGGCCTCTAATAATATCAGGTTATCAGCACAACAAGCAGAAAATATTGGACCCACTGCCCGGTCGAAGTGATGATCGTCCGATAAGAGAACAGGAGAGACGCCGATGAAAGCATCCGATTCCCTTCGGACACCGGCCATTGGCCGCGTGCGCGCAGCGCGCTGGCCCGGCTGATGGACAGTCTGGATATGAGGAGCCGGCGAATTATCGTGACAGGCGCCGCGTCGGGCATCGGCCGGGCTGCTGGCGCCCTGCTCCGCGCGCGTGGCGCGCAGGTCGCGCTTTTCGACATCGACGAAAAGGCACTGGCTGCTGCGGCAGCCGCGATCGGCGGAGCGGCGGTCAGGGTCGATCTGGCCGATCCTGCTGACATCCAGTCAGCGGTAGACCAAGCGCGTGGAGCCATGGGGGGCATCGACGGCATCGTCAATGCGGCGGGCATTTCGCCGCGCGGCGGCCTGGCGAGCGTCAGCCTGGCCGATTGGGACCTGGCCCACGCCGTCAACACGCGGGCACCGATGCTGCTCTGCCAGGCTGCGCTCGACGCCATGCAAAAGGCCGAGCGGGCGACAATCGTCAACATCGCGTCGGGCGTGGCGCTCGTACCGACCGGCAACAATGTCGCCTATGCCGCGTCCAAGGGCTCGCTCATCAGCTTCACCAAGGCGATCGCGATCGAACTGGCGCCGCGCATCCGCGCCAATATCGTCTGCCCCGGCGCGGTCGACACGCCGATGCTGCGGGGGGTGTTCGCTACCGACGAGCAATTCGACGCGACGATGCAGCGTTACGCCATGCGCCGCGCCGCGCGGCCGGAGGAACTGGCCGAAGTCATCGCCTTCCTGTCGAGCGACGCCTCATCCTACATCACGGGTGCGACTCTGGCCGCCGATGGCGGACGCACCTTCCACTGAAATGGACGACGGGCCGGGGGAGCAGGCGATGAACGACATGGGGCACCGCTGGAAGCGGCGACCGGCCGGATCGACTTGGGGGGATTTCGGCGATGCCGACCAGATCGGTCGCATGAACCTGCTGACGCCGGCGATCCGCAAGGCGGCGGCGGCGGAGATCATCGAGGGCCGGGCCTTCACCCTGTCGCTGCCACTCGACTATCCGGGCGGGTCGGTGCTGTCGGCCAACCGCAAGCCGCCCGAATTGCGCGCCGGGCGCCTGCCGGGCGGCGGCGCCAATTACGGCTTCCATGCGTCATGCATATCGGACGGCTATACCGACGTGTTCAACGACGATGCGGTGTTGCTGCACACCCAATATTCGACCCAGTGGGACGCGCTGTCGCATTATGGCTGCGAGTTCGACGCCGACGACGACGGCGTGGAGGAGGTGGTCTATTATAACGGATACGCCCACGACACTGCCATCCGCGACGCAACGGAATGCGATGGCGGCATCGGCGCTGTCAGCCTGGGCATCGAGAATTTGGCGATGGCCGGGGTGCAGGGCCGGGGCGTGCTCATCGATCTGAAGGCGGTCTATGGCGACCGGCGGCATGGCGTGGGCTATGATGATCTGATGACGATCATGGCCGCGCAGAATGTGGAGGTGGGCAGGGGAGACTTTCTGTGCCTCTACACCGGATTTGCCGATATCATCATGGACATGGCGGGAAAGCCCGACGGCGCGCGGCTCAAGTCCGCCTGC